>NZ_JBNOKM010000028.1:0-63999 GCF_050171015.1 Paenibacillus sp. TC-CSREp1
ATCAAACTCTCCAATAAAGTATTGAAAAGAGCGATAAGCTCATTTTGAATCTGACGAGATTAAAAATCTCATTGTTGATCTTGCAAGCAAGATCAGTACTCACTCGTTGTTCAGTTTTCAAAGATCAAACATTCAAATTAATGTGTTGTTTTTCATCTTGTCGTCGTTTCAGCGGCGACTTTTATAATGTATCACATTCACATTATCCTTGCAAGCCTTTTTTTGATAACTTTCAATCCAGATATCAAAACAGCTTGATTTAGTGACCAGCTCCTTAAAAAAGGAACGAAAATTAATTTACCATATCATATTAGAAAGGTCAACCCTATTTCGACAAAAACGCTGATTCTTTTTTGTTTAATGCGAAATATTTCTTTTTACACATGAAATGAATGAGAGGTGTGAGCACTATATGGATTGCCCCACCTCTTATCACTTTGAACTGGTTTATATATTCAGCCTTACTTCACGGCCTGGACTTCTTCAACTTCCCACCTCTTGCATACTTGGATAACTCTTTAGGCGGGGCAAACCGTGCATACATGCGGAATACCGTCTTGTACCGACTCGCGATAGCATGTTTTATCTCCTGGTCAAGACGCTGATCACTCAGATCGAACAGCATTTCATCCAATTCTTTGCGTAATACATAGTCCAGCTCTTTGCATTCCTTCTCGTTAAATAGCATACCCAGCATTAAGAGTTCTCCTTTTTGTGCATATCCTCTATAGTCACACTCGCGTTTTTCAGCAACGGGATTCGTTAAAAAGCGTTTTGATCTCCTGATTGCTGAAACCCGTTTTATTGTTATGGTCAACTTTCTGGGAAATTATGAATGCTGGGTATCATAATTTTCACAAAACATTTATCCTCTTACAAGCGCATAGGTAAGTGTGCTTTCGATAATTGCGGCAATGAAAAGCAGGATGACTACCCAGAAGCTTGCTGTTAACGTCATTTTCACAAACTCCCTCCAACGTGTCCCGATCAACGCTCTCTTCTCTCCCCCTAATTGGGCAAGACTGCTTATCGTTAAACCGCCAAACTTTAATCCAAACGCACATGCGATGATAATTACCGGGATCTCGATAATTCCGTGAGGAAGCAATCCCTTAACAACGATATCGAAAAAACTTGCTCCATTATTCATCGTTGCATGAACGACAAATCCCAGCACCATCCCGTTAATTAGCAAAAATATAATGGGTAAGATGCCGAAGAAAACACCTGCGTAAATGACCAATACACTCTTGATGGCGTTGTTAAAAAAAATAAACAGGAAAAAATTCCATTGCACATTTCCTCCTTGCTCCAACTGTTGACTCACCTGACGTATTCCTTCAATCTGGTTCAGCATCAGCTGCTCTAAGGGTCCTGTACTCACCCATCCAGCCCCGATTCCAACAGCAAACAGTAGGAAGGCCCAGATTAATGCTGTCCTTATTTTGCTCATGTCTCTCATGAATGCGCTGAATTTTAACATAATAACCTCCTGGTTAACGAAATGATGGACAATCAATGATGTAAAACGAATAACTGAGCCGTACGAGCATACATTGAAAAGTAAACAAGCATTTTCCTATCGAAACGAAACAAGCCATTTTTTATTGGGAGAGGGGCGCTTAGCGAAATGAACTCGTTCTATGTATTCAGCGGCAAAAAAATCAAACGTAACCTGATTGTGCTCGTTGCTGCCATCTTTGCAATCGGTATTATCTATCTGGAAAGCGGCAACGTGTCTGTATTTTCGGAGGAAGCACCTTCCGCCGTTTACAGTGTTCCAACCGAAAAGAAGGTGATAGCTCTTACCTTTGATATTAGCTGGGGTGATAAACGGACTGAGCCGATCCTGAAGGTGCTTCAGGAAAATAAAGTGCAGAAGGCCACCTTCTTCCTCTCTTCACCCTGGAGCAAAACCCACCCTGAGATTGTTACCGCCATCAAGGAGGCAGGATATGAGATTGGCAGTCACGGCCACAGACATGAAAATTACAGCAGCTTGACCGAAGAGCAAATACGTAAAGAAATTTCGACAGCTCACAGCATTTTAACCGATTTAACGGGAAAAGAACCGAAATTGCTGCGTCTGCCTAATGGAGACTTTGATAAGCGCGTGCTCCAGGTTGCTAACAGCCTCAACTATCAGGTCGTGCAGTGGGATACTGACTCTATGGATTGGAAAAACCCAGGCGTACAAACGATTGTAGATCGTGTTGTCAGCAAAGCCCATCCGGGTGATATCGTGCTGCTGCATGCCAGCGACTCTTCAAAACAAACGCATGAAGCCCTGCCCGTCATCATTGACAAGTTGAAAAATCAGGGATATGAGTTTGTGACCGTATCCGAATTGCTAAGCCACTCCAGTGTAGAGGGTAAAGAAGTCCGTGACCAAGCCAGCGGACAATAGCGTACGACAAAACAAGTAAAAAATTGAAAAGAGCTAACATGGTTAGCTCTTTTGGTGTTTATTTTTCAAAGATAACGCCTTATCCGTATTGACGCTTCTAGTGTCTCTTATGCCCTGCTCTCCTTCATGGACTTGCCCGCAGGCTCAGCCGATCGCTCTTCTGAATTATCGACCAGTTTGTGCAGAATCAGCATCTGGTATGCATTACATAACAGCAAAGGGACCACAATAAAGATCGTTGCCGCATTGACATCAATACGCAATACACCGATCGTCTCCACAGCAGTAACGGCTATCATAAAAAAGAGCGTGGGTACCAGCGCAGAGATATGTGTTTGCTTTACTTTCACGTAAGCGGTAACAACTGCGGCCGCCAAAATGAGCAGTCCAAGTACGATATCCGAGATGCGCTCCCGCTCACCACCGACAAAGAGACGTAAAAACATAACATCCAGCAGCGCAAGCACAGTAAGCACAATCTGAACAATCTGCCACCCGCGTTTTGGAAATACACCTTTCCCCATATAATTTAATATGAGATATGCAAAGAAACCCATTTGTGAATATACGCTAATCATCACTCCGGAGCCAAACAAAATCAGAAGATACAGCATAAAGTCAGCTATTCCGTTTGTTTTCTCCCCGTTTACCAGCATCATAATCAACCCCGTTGCTAACGCGCCTGCAGCGCCAATCAGCAAGGCTGTCCAAAACAGGAAAAACCATCTACGCAAATTCAAATGTTTTCCACCCCCGAGAGTTTATTTTACCAACCTTCACAGCAAAAAACCATCATTGCTCAACATATTTCCCCCTTTCCCATCACATACTACATCCAGTATCTAATCAAGGAGGGATTGTACACATGAAACGGCCTATATGGCAGCTGTGCTGTATCTTGCTCGGGCTGTCCGTCATGCTTGCCGGCTGCGGTTCAGATCAAAGTTCTTCGCCTCCTCAGGGCAGTTATAAAGAGATGAAAACGATGGTTGTTGATATTTTGAAAAGTGACGAAGGAAAAAAAGCTGTAGAAGAGGCTCTGACGGGTCAAAGCTCTTCTGGTGGGGGTGGCGGCTCAGAAGGAGGCGGAGGATCCGGCGGTGGATCAGGAACAGTCGGGATGAAAATGTTAATGCCTATGCAATCTTCGGAACAAATACGTATTGCCGTAAAAGATACCATCACCTCACCTGAATACCAGAAGGAATTCGAGAAAATTATGACCGATCCGCAATTTGCGGGTGAATTCGCCAAAGCGATCAATGCGCAAAGCAAACAGCTCCATATGCAGCTGATCAAAGACCCCACATATCAGAAATCCATAGCGGACATTATGAAATCACCCGAGGTGTCCAAAATGTTTATGGATATGACCAAAACGCCGGAATATCGCAAACAGACGATGACCGTTATGCAGGAAGTGATGCAGAATCCTCTGTTCCGCATGGAAGTGCTCACTTTGTTGAAAAAAGTTGTACAAGAAGAGCTTCAGCCTAAAACGGAAAGCGGTGGCGGGCAAAAGGGGCAGGAATCCGGTGGTCAGGACGGTGGAGATGGTGGCAGTGGTGATGGAGGCGGTGGCGGGCAAGGAAACTCCGGCGGTGGTGGCAGCTCATAAAATGCACTCTACGGCTTCGCCAAGCCATCCGACAATGCCAATCAAAGATGATAATAAGCCTGCATCCCATCTAAAGGACGCAGGCTTTTGTCTGTATTCTCGTTAAAATTTTGACTCAATGTTACGGGCAACCTCATCATAAATCGCGCCAATGGATGTTTCTGCCTTGTATACGGAAGGAGAGAAATCCGGCTCGGAAGGATGGTTGTCCGGTGCACCCAATGGAATCTGGGCAAGCAAGACGGTATGCAGACTCTCCGCCAACCGCCCACCGCCACCGCGTCCAAAGACATAATCCTTCTCTCCACAGCTGCCACATTCGTAATAAGCCATATTCTCGATAACACCAAGCAGCTCATGTTCCGTCTGAATCGCCATAGCCCCAGCTCGCGCTGCAACAAAGGCTGCTGTAGCATGCGGAGTTGTCACGATGATTTCTTTACTCTGCGGCAGCATCTGATGCACATCAAGAGCTACATCGCCTGTTCCTGGTGGCAAATCCAGCAGCATATAGTCCAGTTCTCCCCATTGAACATCGGTGAAGAACTGACGCAGCATACGGCCGAGCATCGGTCCGCGCCAAATGACAGGGTTATTTTCCCGAATAAAGAACCCCATCGACATGACTTTGACACCAAAACGTTCCACCGGCTGAATGACGCCGTCTTCAACAACCGGGTACTCCTCAATGCCCATCATATCAGGCACACTGAACCCATAAATGTCGGCATCAATGAGGCCAACCTTTTTCCCTTGACGAGCCAAGGCTGCCGCCAGGTTAACGGTAACGGTGGATTTCCCTACCCCGCCTTTACCACTCGCCACAGCAATATAACGAACCCCTGACTCGGGACTTAGCAGCTCATGCCCATCCAGACCTGCTGCATGCCCCTTTACAAGCACTTCATCCTGATCCTGGGCCTGATCGGCTTGTCCTGTGTTCAGACTCTCACGGTCATGCTCAGACGCTGCTCGTGTGCGAACGTGTACATCCTTCACACCATGCTGAGCAAGCAGATTGCGCGCAGCATCTGTTAAAGCGGTTGCATCTTCCGGTCGATTCTCCAGAGTCACCATACTTAATGCCACATGATGCTCTTTCACCATAATGTCACGAATCCATCCCAGCTCCGCCAGGCTTTGTCCAAGCTGCGGTTCCTGCAATGGCTGTAAAATTTCAAGTATCTGTTCTTTGGATAACATCAGACAGCACCTCGGTTTTATCTATTGGCATGTATTAGGTATGCTGTTCCAATTATAGCACTACCTTTCTTCTTATGACTAACTTTTCGGACGTTCTCCTGCGGAATACCTGAGGATCCCGTTATATATGGATGCCGCTACCTTTCGTTGATACGTTTCATCGGCTAGCATACGCGCTTCCTGAGGATGCGACAAAAAGCCAACTTCAACGAGTGCTGACGGAATTTTCAGCGCCTGCAGCAGATAAACGGTATTCACCGTTTTGGCGACCCGGTCTGTGTTTTCCAGATTACGAATCATTTCAGCCTGCAGCAAATTTGCGAGTCCTTCATTATCAGGGTGATTCGGGGTGTAGAACACCTGTGCGCCGCTCCAGCGATTTGAAGGTACACTGTTCATATGAATGCTGATAAACAGATCTGCCTGTTTATCTTCAATGTGCCGTACTCTTTGCTTGAGATCCTCCGTTTTGCGCTTGGAATATCCCCTTGTGCCTTCCTCCGCCAGGTCTTTATCCATCTCACGAGTCATGACGACAAGTGCACCAGCCTGCTGCAGAAAGTCTCTCACATACAGTGCAATAGACAAGTTGATATCCTTCTCGATAATCCCCTGTTTGCTTACAGCACCGCCATCCGGTCCCCCATGTCCTGCATCGATGGCTATTACCTTGCCCGCCAAAGGCAGACTCCAATAACCCGACGTTTTGGCAGAAGGCATCTCATACGAAACAACTGCCACAAACATAGCCAGCAAACACAGACTCAGCATAACCCTCTTCACTGTCTTTAATCTGATCCAGACCACCAGATGTTTCCCCATGTTTTTGCGCATAAAAAAACCACCTCGTCCCTATAAATGACTCTAATCATCTATATGGGACAAGATGGACAAATATACCCTTACGAATGGACTTGCTCTGCCATACCCTCGATCAGCACTTCAGCAACCTCAGGACGAGTGAATTCAGGAGGCGGACACTGACCATCGCGCAGCAGTGCACGTACTTTGGTACCTGACAGCGTCAGATGGTGCTCCTTGCCATGTGGACATGTTTTGCTGGAAGCCATGTTTCCACATTTCGTGCAGAAAAAGCTGTGCTCAAAGAACAGCGGTGTAATTCCGAGTTCTTCAGCTGTAAAGTTAGAGAAGATCTCCTGCGCTTCATAGGTGCCGTAGTAATCACCTACACCCGCATGATCGCGACCTACGATAAAGTGGGTGCAGCCATAATTTTTACGTACCATCGCATGGAAAATCGCTTCCCGTGGTCCAGCATACCGCATCGCCGCCGGGAACACACCCAGAAACGCACGATCCGCAGGGTAATAGTTCTCCAGCAGCACCAGATAACTTTTCATCCGTACATCAGCAGGTACATCATCAGACTTTGTTTCGCCGACCAGCGGATTCAGGAAGAGTGCATCCACGATCTCCATCGCACTTTTCTGAATATACTCATGCGCACGGTGCACAGGATTACGAGTCTGAAAACCAACAACCGTTTTCCAACCCTTCTCCTGAAAAATACTGCGTGTCTCTGCCGGGTCGTAATAGAAGTCTTCGAACTTTGCCGGCTTCGGTCGATTTAATACCTGTATTGGACCTCCTACATAGGTTGCAGGGCGCTCCAGCAGCTTTTTCACACCCGGATGCTCCGGATCATCGGTTTTGAATACACGACGCGCTTCCTCACCCTGATCCACCTGATAGATGCTTTGAACTTCTAGCAGTCCGTATGTCACCCCATCATCTTCACCAACAAGGGATACGGTTTCTCCTTTGCGAAGGGCAGCCGCTTGTTGATCATCAACAGCAAGTGTAATCGGTATGCTCCATACCGTACCATTGGCCAAACGCATCCGGGATACAACCGATTGATAATCCTCCTCGTTCATAAATCCTTCAAGCGGCGAGAAGGCACCTACACCGATCAGGTCGAGGTCGGAAATCGTCCAGGTATTAATGCGCAGTGAAGAAAGGCTCTTGCTATCCTGCAGTAAACGTTCACGTTCTTCTCCTTGTACGACACGCTGCACCAGCGTACCTCCATGAGGCAGAATCGAAGTCATCTTGTCAGCTCCTTATATATGCATTCGTTTATAGTGAGGCCATGCGCTTATATATCCAATGCTGTAGGATACAGAAAACGTCATTTGCGTCATCCTATCCTTGGGTCCTTATTTATGCAGACCGCACTCCGTTTTATCATTGCCAGACCAGCGTCCTGCACGTGGATCTTCACCAGGCATCACCTGACGTGTACAGTACTCGCAACCGATACTTGGATAGTTCTGATCATGCAGCGGGTTATAGATTACGTTATTGGCGCGAATATATTCCCACACATCCTCACTCGTCCAATGTGCAATCGGGTTGAATTTCATCAGGCCAAACTTTGTATCGTACTCAACCTTCTTCGCATTCGCACGTGTTGGAGCCTGATCTCTGCGAATACCTGTAATCCATGCATCATACTGAGAAAGAATACGCGTTAGAGGCTCTACCTTGCGAATGTTGCAACAAGCGTTAGGATCGGATTTCCACAACTCTTCCCCATGCTGGGCAGCCTGTTCTTCTGGTGTAATTTTCGGTGACACTCTCACGAAATCCAGATTGTATTTTTCCTGCATCCGATCACGTGTATCATACGTTTCCTGAAAATGAAAATCAGTATCCAGATAAAAAATATCCGTAGACGGACTGATTTTTTGAAGCATATCTACGAGCACAACATCCTCTGCGCCGAAGCTGCACGCAAAAGTAATGTTCGGGAATGTTTCAATTGCATATCGAATAATATCTTCAGGACTTGCTTGCTCCAGTTCCTCTGCTTTTGTACGAGCCAGTTCTTCCTTTTCCAACAAGTTCATTGTTTCATTTCCCCCATTCATGATCTCAAAACCAGTAAAAGCCGACTAATCTAATATGAATTATGTATAGTATAAATCTTTCACTCGGTATGTCAATGCCTGCCCAGATGGTAAAATACAGCGATTGAAACCTCTAATTAACGGGTAAGATTACATTACTTTTTAGTATCATTTAGGCAACTCCATCATCTTGAGACAAAATCATCTGAAAATGAGATGGTCGATAGCGAATACTCAATAGTTCGCAAGATGGCTTAAACCGTTGCTATTGCTGGATTTCCAAGCTCATCAGTATATTCAAACAAGCCTTACATAAAATCTTAGCACGTAAAAGAAAAGAGGTGCAGTTTCCATTCTCTACCTGAAGATGGATGCGAAGCACGTTTTCAAATGTAAGAGGCCTTTATCATATCCATAAGAAAGACTGATAAGCATGAAGTGATGTATGTCGCTTGTGAAGAAACCTAATGTATTTCTTGTTGTATTGACAGATGTGTGCATTATTTCATCGATGTGCAATTCAATTTACATACGGAGGCTCTTACGCAAGCTCCTACGGACTGACGTTCTGACTGAATTGCTGACTAATGTACAATGTGCACCTGGATGTCTCACTCGAGGTCTATGACCTGACTGAGCTGACCGCTTTAGTAATCAGGACCACCCGTTGCACGGGTGGTCCTGATTTTCGCGCGTTTCACGTACTCAATTGGCTAAAGCCATAAAAAAAGCTCTTGACCGAGGGCCAAGAGCTTTTGAAAATCTTAACGTTTGGAGAACTGAGGTGCGCGACGAGCCGCTTTAAGACCGTATTTTTTACGCTCTTTCATACGTGGGTCACGAGTCAGGAATCCTGCTTTTTTCAGGGATGCACGGTATTCCGGATCTGCTTTAAGCAGAGCGCGAGAGATACCATGACGGATCGCGCCGGCTTGACCGGAGATACCGCCACCATGAGCGATAACCAAAACGTCATAGTTAGTGAGCGTTTCTGTCAAAGTCAGTGGTTGTTTTACGATCAGTTTGAGTGTTTCCAAACCGAAGTATTCATTAATATCACGTTTATTGATGACAATGCGTCCTTCACCCGGTACAAGGCGAACACGTGCTACCGAATGTTTACGACGACCTGTCCCATAGTATTGTACTTGTGCCATGAAACTGTCCTCCTTTTAATTAACCGCGAAGTTCGTAAACTTCTGGTTTTTGTGCTGCGTGTGGATGCTCAGTGCCTCTGTACGCTTTAAGTCTCAGCTTCATTTTCTCGCCCATGCGAGTTTTAGGAAGCATACCGCGAACAGCCAATTCCAACATACGTTCAGGTTTGTTTTTAACCATCTCTTCTGCAGTAGTTACTTTCAAACCACCTGGGTGCATCGAGTGACGGTAGTATTTTTTACCTTGCATTTTTTTACCAGTCAATACAATTTTCTCTGCATTGATGATAACAACGAAATCGCCAGTGTCCACATGTGGAGTGAATTGTGGCTTATGTTTGCCGCGGATCAAAGCAGCTGCTTCGCTCGCCAAACGTCCGAGGGTTTTGCCTTCAGCATCAATGATGTGCCATTGGCGCTCAACTTCGTTAGGCTTCGCCATGTACGTAGTACGCATGAAAAGTTCCTCCTTAAATGTTCAAAATCATCATTTTTCATTTATCTTCATTCGTTAAGTGATAACTTTAGGTGTTGATGGATAGTTGTTGCGATGTGAACATCTTAATTGGGGCTGTGGGAAAGCCATTAAGAAAACACAACTTTTATATTACATGATAGGCGATCAAATCGCAAGTATAAATTAAGCTTTTTACTCACCAAGTTTAATCTTTTTTGTATTCAAGATCCCAGAGCATCAAACCGCAGCTAACCGCAGTAGGTCCTGCGGCAGAACGATTGCATGCAGCAATCATATTCGGCACATCAGAGGCTTTCCGTTTGCCCTCTCCGATCTCCAGCAGCGTTCCTACAATGATCCTTACCATGTGCTGCAAAAAGCCGTTACCACTCACGTAGATGTGAATGACGCCTTGATCGCGCGGATGGTCTCTGCACATTGAACGGTCCACTTCTATCCATGCTTCGTATACCGAACGTACATGATTCTCTTTCTGCGACTTGCGTGAAGCAAAGGAAGTAAAGTCATATGTGCCTATGAAATGACGCAGGCCTTCTTCCATAGCAGCGATGTCCAGCTTGGCATGATGATGATGCTGCAATCTTCGGTTAAACACATCCGGGAATTGATTTGCATTGATCGTGTATCGATAGGTTTTCTTTTTCGCCGCGTAACGAGAATGGAAATCTAGCGGTACCTCAATCGCATCAATAACAACAATATCGGATGGCAGTCTCGAATTGAGTGCAATACACCAGCGTTCCACCGGAATCTGTGAAGCTGTAGGAAAATTGAAGATTTGTCTGCGAGCGTGAACGCCTGCATCCGTTCGGCCTGAACCCGTGATTTTAACGCTCTCACCTGTCAAAGCACGAATGGCATCCTCAAGATGATCCTGGATGGTATTGCCTCCTGGCTGTACTTGAAAGCCGTAGTAGGCCGTTCCATCGTAAGTGACCGTCATACATAAGTTGCGCATATTACCACACCTTTGTTCCATACTATACATAAGCCTATCCCGAACAGCAAAAGAAGCCCCTTACGGAGCTTCATTTACAGCACGAATTCCGAAATGAAGAGAAAAAAAGGGTTGATCCAGAATCGTTAGACTCTGTCCCCTTTCCTCATCTCATCTGTTTTACGCGCGGTCTACCAGTTCCAAGTAAACCATAGGCGCTGCGTCACCACGACGAGGTCCCAGTTTCAGGATACGAGTGTATCCACCTGGACGCTCAGCGTAACGACCGGACAATTCGCTAAACAGTTTTTGGATTGCATCTTGCTCACCATCGATTGTTTCGCGGCGAACGTAAGCTGCCACTTGGCGACGGGCATGAAGATCTCCCTTTTTCGCTTTAGTGATCAGTTTTTCAGCAATAGAGCGAACCTCTTTTGCTTTCGCTTCAGTTGTCTGAATGCGCTCGTATAAGAACAGGTCGGTTACCAGGTCACGGAACAAAGCTTTACGTGCGCTGGAATTACGGCCCAACTTTTGGTATGCCATTGTTTTCCCTCCTTCACTTCAAGCACTCAGCTGTCTATTCTTCTGTACGAAGTCCCAATCCCAGTTCCTCAAGCTTCTCTTGAACTTCTTCCAAAGACTTGCGTCCGAGGTTACGGACTTTCATCATGTCTTCTTCCGTTTTCGTTGTCAGCTCTTGTACGGTATTAATACCAGCACGTTTGAGGCAGTTGTAGGAACGAACAGAGAGATCCAGCTCTTCGATCGTCATTTCGAGTACTTTTTCTTTTTTGTCTTCTTCTTTTTCAACCATGATCTCTGCGTCCTTCGCTTCGTCTGTAAGACCCACGAAGAGCATCAGATGCTCGGTCAAAATTTTAGCGCCGAGGCTCACAGCCTCTTCAGGACGAATACTTCCGTCAGTCCAAACTTCCAACGTGAGCTTGTCATAGTTGGTTACTTGGCCTACACGCGTATTTTCCACAGCGTAGTTTACGCGGCTGATCGGGGTGAAGATGGAATCGACAGGGATGACGCCGATCGGCTGGTCATCGCGTTTATTCCGATCTGCCTGGACGTAGCCGCGACCGCGATTGGCAAAAATACGCATGTGAAGTCTCGAACCTGGTCCAAGCGTAGCAATGTGAAGATCCGGGTTAAGGATTTCAACATCGGAATCAGCACGAATATCTCCAGCCGTGATTGCTCCTTCGCCTTCAGCATCAATCTCGAGCACTTTCTCCTCATCAGAGTGAATTTTGAGCGACAAAGCTTTCAGGTTAAGGATAATCTCTGTAACGTCTTCCATTACGCCAGGAACTGTAGCAAATTCATGCAGAACGCCATCGATTTGAACCGAAGACACTGCCGCACCCGGCAGTGACGAGAGCAGGATTCGGCGAAGCGAGTTTCCAAGCGTCGTACCGTATCCGCGCTCTAGCGGTTCTACTACGAATTTCCCATAGGTGCCATCATCGTTGACGTCTACCGTCTCAATTTTCGGCTTTTCGATTTCTATCACTGCAATACCCCTCCTTCAAAACGTCGGTCCTCTATGAAACATTTACCTTCTCTTGCGAAAACATGTAGTAGTATGCCTAAACAACCATTATTAGCAGATTGTGCCGGAAGTATACCACACGCAGGGGCAAATCTCATTAGACACGACGACGTTTTGGAGGACGGCATCCGTTATGCGGGACTGGAGTTACGTCTTTGATCAGGTTAACTTCAAGACCAGCAGCTTGCAAAGAGCGGATCGCTGCTTCACGGCCTGCGCCTGGTCCTTTAACCATAACCTCAACGGATTTCATCCCATGTTCCATTGCAGCTTTGGCAGCAGTCTCAGCAGCCATTTGTGCAGCAAACGGAGTCGATTTACGGGAACCTCTGAATCCGAGGCCGCCGGAGCTTGCCCACGAAATCGCATTTCCGTGAGGGTCCGTAATAGTAACGATAGTGTTATTGAAAGTGGAGCGGATATGTGCCACGCCAGATTCAATATTTTTACGGTCACGACGTTTAGTACGTACGACTTTTTTCGGTTTAGCCATTTTCTCTTATCCCCCCTTATTATTTCTTCTTGTTCGCTACAGTACGACGAGGACCCTTACGAGTACGAGCATTCGTTTTCGTACGTTGTCCACGAACAGGCAGACCACGACGATGACGAACTCCACGGTAACAACCGATCTCCGTCAAACGTTTAATATTCAAAGAGATTTCACGACGCAGGTCACCTTCTACTTTGACCTCTTTGTCGATACTTTCACGCAATTTGCTGACTTCATCTTCCGTCAAATCACGAACACGAGTGTCCGGATTGATGCCTGTAGAGCTCAGAATTTTCTGGGAAGTCGTTTTACCGATTCCGAAAATATAAGTCAAGGCGATCTCAACGCGCTTATCACGTGGCAAATCCACACCAGCTATACGTGCCATTTTACGCTACACCCCCTTCATTAACCTTGTTTTTGTTTGTGTTTCGGATTTTCACAGATAACCATTACATTCCCTTTGCGGCGAATGACTTTGCATTTTTCGCAAATCGGCTTGACCGAAGGTCTTACCTTCATGTGAATTACCTCCTCAAAGTTCTGCTTAGCAAAACTCTCTTCGTAAGCATTGACCTTGTTCTACTATTGTAAAACCGGCTTCGAAGCTTTCGCAAGTTTTGCCGGGCAAAACCCGCTTCATAAGCTTCACAGTTCATTGCAACTGTCTACTACTATTTACGGTAAGTTATACGACCTTTTGTTAGATCATAAGGCGATAACTGAACAACTACTTTGTCTCCAGTCAGGATACGGATGAAGTGCATCCGCAATTTTCCGGAAACGTGAGCGAGAATTTGATGACCATTCTCAAGCTCAACCTTGAACGTTGCATTCGGTAGCGGTTCAAGAACCGTACCTTCCACTTCAATGACATCTTCCTTGGCCATTAGTCAGTCTCCTTTCTCTTCAGCTTGAATGTTGGTGGATTCCAGAAACGAATGAACCGCATAGCGGAGCTTTCCGTTTGTCACCCGACCACTCTCGTTTAAACTGTTTACAACCTCACTGCTAATCATGGGCTGAAGTTCAAGATGAAGAATGTTCTTCTTCTTGGGTTGGTCAAACTTTCGTTTGTCTCCATCCGCTATATATACGAACCTACTGTCCACTATAGCAACAATTACTGCGGCTTGGTCCGCGTTGCGGCCTTTACGGATCTTCACAAGTTGACCGAGCTGCGGATTCGACTGATTGTTCATGCCTCATCACCTACGCATTCAGTTTTGTGAAAATTTCCATACCCTCAGGTGTAACTGCTACGGTGTGTTCAAAGTGGGCGCATAACGATCCATCAACTGTAACGACAGTCCAGTTATCTTCCAACGTTTTCACATACCGTCTGCCTGCGTTAACCATCGGTTCAATGGCCAGCACCATACCAGCCTTTAACCTTGGACCACGATCAGGAAGACCATAGTTCGGAATTGATGGCTCCTCGTGCAGATCCGCTCCAATGCCGTGACCGACATATTCACGAACGACGGAGAACCCCTCATCTTCGATATATTTCTGAATTGCATGAGATATTGTAAACAAGCGAACGTCTGGTTTTACCAGCGCCAGACCTGCGTATAACGAAGCCTCGGTGACGTCCAGAAGACGACGGGCTTCTTCGGAAATACGGCCGACTGGATAGGTCCAGGCAGAATCTCCATGATACCCCTGGTACTGCGCGCCAATGTCAAACGTAACGATATCGCCCTCGTTCAACTTGCGTTTGCCGGGAAATCCATGTACCAACTCTTCATTTACTGAAGCGCACACACTGGCAGGGAAACCGTTATAACCTTTGAAAGACGGCACAGCTCCTTGACTGCGGATATATTGATCAGCCATATGGTCAAGTTCACCAGTCGTAATACCGGGAGCGATATGCTCTGCCAAGAGACGATGCGTTTCCGCAACAATTCTCCCTGCTTCCCTCATCAAACCCAGTTCCGTTTCGGACTTACCAATGATCATCAATTAACCTCTCAACAAGGACACGATTTCTTTAGAAACTTGATCGATATCCTGTTCTCCGTCGATTTGACGAAGAAGGCCTTTAGTTTCGTAGAACGTGAGGAGTGGTGCTGTTTTGTTGATATATTCGTCCAAACGAGTGCCTACGCTCTCTTCATTATCATCAGAGCGCTGATACAGCTCGCCGCCGCATTTATCACAGATACCTTCCTGCTTCGGTGGATTAAATACGACATGATACGTGGAACCACAGTTTTTACAAATGCGACGACCCGTCAAACGAGCGAGCAATTTGTTGCGATCCACTTTCAGGTTGATGACATGATCAAGACCTGAGTTCAGTCGTGCCAGGATACCATCCAGCGCTTCTGCTTGAGACAGGGTTCTTGGAAATCCATCCAAAAGGAAACCTTCTCTGCAGTCCGCTTGCTGCAAACGTTCTTCAACGATGCCGATGGTTACATCATCTGGTACAAGTAATCCTTGATCCATATATTCCTTGGCTTTCAGGCCAATGGGAGTTCCCTGTTTAATCGCGAGACGAAATGCATCGCCTGTTGAAATATGGGGAATACCGAACTCTTTCACAATGACGTCTGCTTGCGTACCTTTTCCTGCCCCCGGAGGGCCCATGAATAGGATGTTCACGTTATGTCACTCCCTCCAAGACTACCCTACATCAACAAACAGCACAATAGGTGCCGGCAAGTAAATCTTTACTCAACCGGAACCTATTGCCTATTTATTGATAAAACCTTTGTAGTGGCGTTTGATCAATTGGCTTTCGATTTGCTTCATCGTATCCAGCGCTACACCGATAACGATCAGGAGGGATGTTCCTCCAATTTGCGCTGATTGAGGCAAACCAGAAAGTGCCCCTAAGAATACAGGCAGAACGGAAATGACTGCCAAGAAGATGGCTCCGGCCATTGTCAAACGAGTCATGACACGGGTCAGATATTTCTCGGTTGCTTTACCCGGGCGAATGCCTGGGATGTAACCGCCGTTCTTTTTCATATTATCAGCCATCTGCTGAGGATTCATCTGTACGAAAGTATAGAAGAATGTGAATCCGAAGATCATCACAACATACAGCACCATACCAAGTGGTTTGTGTGTAGTCAAGTTTTGACCGATCCACTGTGCCCAACCTTGATTAGCCCAGAAGTTGGCGATAATCGTTGGGAACATCAACAGCGATGATGCGAAGATGACAGGGATAACACCAGCTGCATTAATCTTCAGCGGGATATGTGTGTTCTGTCCACCGTACATTTTGTTACCTACGACACGTTTAGCGTACTGTACCGGAATTTTCCGAATCGCCTGTTGGATGTAAATGACCCCGATGATAATCAGTACGATGACAATCGCAATGATTACAGCTTTGAGGATATTCATAAACAACTGATCAGGTTGAATGAAGTCAGACTCGATGGTTTGTTTGATAATGTTAGGCACTGTTGCCAGGATACCTGCAAAGATCAAAATCGAGATTCCGTTTCCGATGCCCTTCTCGGTGATCTGCTCACCAAGCCACATCAGGAATGAAGTACCGGCCGTAAGTACAATCGCGATCAAGATATAATCTGCAAATGTTGCGTTAGGAACCATCTCTGTATTGTACAAGCGGTTGAATCCGATCGACGTACCAAACGCTTGAATCAATGCCAACCCGATGGTTAAATAACGAGTCAACTGTGCTGATTTTTTCTTACCTTGTTCACCTTGCTTTGCCCACTCCGCTAGTTTAGGAATAACGTCCATGGAAAGCAACTGTACTATGATAGACGCAGTGATGTAAGGTACGATCCCGAGTGCAAATATCGAGAACTGAAACAGCGCTCCACCCGAGAACGTATTGAGAAGTCCAAAAACTTCTTTACCCGCAGAATTTGTCGCTTCGAACACATCTTTGTTAACTCCCGGAACGGGAACAAAGGAGCCGATGCGGTAAATGATCAGTACAAAAAGGGTAAATAATACCCTTTTGCGCAGATCCTCAACCCGCCAGATATTCTTTAGGGTCTTGAACATTAAATCACCTCGGTTGTACCGCCGGCAGCCTCGATTTTCTCTACCGCAGATTGAGAAAACTTATTAGCTTTAACAGTCAGCTTCACAGTGACTTCACCGTTACCCAGGATTTTGATTCCGGATTTAGCGTTTTTAACAACGCCATTCGTCATCAAGAATTCTGGAGTTACTTCAGTACCCGCAGGCAAACTGTTCAGGTCTTCGATATTAACAACTGCATATTCTTTGCGAGTTGGGTTTACGAAACCGCGTTTCGGCAAGCGACGATACAGTGGATTTTGTCCACCTTCGAAGCCTGGACGAACACCACCGCCAGAACGAGCGTTTTGTCCTTTATGACCGCGACCTGATGTTTTACCCGTACCACTACTTGGACCGCGACCAACACGTTTGCGTTCTTTACGCGATCCAGGAGATGGTGAAAGCTCATGTAACTTCATCGTTCGTTGCACCTCCTTAAAGATTTGTGGGATTATTCCCGTTTATTAAGCTTCTACTTCTTTAACAGATACCAAGTGACTCACTTTGTTAATCATACCACGGATGGCTGGATTATCGTTTTGAATCACTTTGCTGTTGATTTTGCGCAAACCCAATGTTTTCACAGTTGTTCTTTGCGTCTCCGGACGTCCGATCAAGCTGCGGACGAGGGTAATTTCTAATTTAGCCATGAGAATTCCCTCCTAACCCAGAAGCTCTTCGACGGATTTTCCGCGCAGTTTAGCCACGTCTTCAGCACGTTTCAAACGGGACAAACCTTCCAAAGTCGCATTGACCATGTTCATGGAATTCGAAGAACCCAGAGATTTTGTCAAAATGTCACCCACACCAGCAAGTTCGAGAACCGCACGTACAGGACCACCAGCGATAACACCAGTACCTTCAGATGCTGGTTTCAGCAGAACGCGTCCTGCGCCGAACTTACCTGTTACCAAGTGAGGAATCGAAGTTCCTACGAGTGGAACGTGTACAAGGTTTTTCTTAGCATCTTCAATACCTTTGCGAATTGCATCAGGTACTTCGCCCGCTTTACCGATACCCGCTCCAACCCAGCCGTTGCCGTCGCCGACTACAACCAGTGCGCTAAAGCTGAAACGGCGTCCGCCTTTTACTACTTTAGCTACGCGATTAATGTTTACTACTCTTTCAGACAGTTCCAAAGTATTCGGATCTACACGCAAGTCGTTAACCTCCTTTTGAAAAATATCTTAAAACTCAAGTCCTGCTTCACGAGCCGCTTCAGCCAATGCTGCGATACGACCATGGTACAGATATCCGCTACGGTCAAATACGATGTTGGAAACACCTTTGTCTTTCGCACGTTTAGCAACGAGTTCGCCAACTTTGCGAGCAGATTCAACAGATGCACCGTTTTTGATGTCGCCGCTCAATTCTTTGTCCACAGTAGACGCGGAAGCGATCGTTACACCAGCTACATCATCGATGATTTGAGCGTACATATGTTTACCAGAACGGAATACGTTCAAACGAGGACGTGCTGCCGTTCCTTGGATTTTTTTACGAACGCGCAAGTGTCTTTTCAGACGAGCCTTGTTTTTATCCTGTTTCGTAATCATCTCAGGGATTCACTCCTTTCAGGTTACCTCGCTGGCTTCAAACCGGAAGCCACGGGGTATATTAGAAACACACGAAGCAAGCAAGCCGAAAGCCGCGAAAAGGCGGTAAGAGAAATCTTATTTCTTCTTACCGGCTTTACCTTCCTTACGGATGATACGCTCGCCTTCATATTTGATACCTTTACCTTTGTACGGCTCAGGTTCACGAACGGAACGAATTTTAGCAGCGTAAGCACCTACGCGCTCTTTATCGATACCGCGAACGATGATTTTAGTGTTCGAAGGTACTTCGAACTCAATTCCCGCTTCCGGTGTAATTTCAACCGGGTGAGAGTATCCAACGTTCAGAACGATTTTATCTCCGGATTTGCTTGCACGATATCCGACCCCAACCAGCTCCAGAGATTTTGCGAATCCTTCAGTTACGCCGCTCACCATATTGCTGACAACGCTGCGTGTTGTACCGTGCAAAGAACGGTGAGTTTTGTTATCGGAAGGACGCACAACTGTAATTTCGTTGTTTTCAACTGTAACCTTCATGTCTTTATGAAGCTCACGAGTCAAAGTTCCTTTTGGTCCTTTTACCGTAATAACGGAATTGTCCAAAGTGATGTCTACACCACTTGGTACTGTAATTGGTTTGCGACCAATACGAGACATGTGTTGCACCTCCTATCTTGTGACGTTATATTACCAAACGTAGCAAACGACTTCTCCGCCGGATTTTGCTTGACGAGCTTCTTTGTCCGTCATAACACCTTTGGATGTCGAGATGATCGCGATACCCAGGCCGCCAAGTACGCGAGGTACTTCATTGCTTTTCGTGTAAACACGAAGACCAGGTTTACTGATTCTTTTCAGACCAGTGATAACGCGCTCGTTATTTTGACCGTATTTCAGGAAAACACGGATAATCCCTTGTTTGTTATCTTCGATAAATTCAGCGTCACGGATGAAACCTTCACGCTTCAAGATATCGGCGATTTGTTTTTTCATTGTCGAAGCAGGCATTTCTACCGTTTCGTGACGAACTGTGTTCGCGTTACGAATACGAGTAAGCATATCTGCAATTGGATCAGACATAGTCATTGTGAGTTAACCTCCTTCCCGTTCAGGACTTTTTACCAGCTTGCTTTTTTCACGCCAGGAATCTGGCCTTTATAAGCTAATTCACGGAAGCAAATTCTGCAAATTTTGAACTTTTGCAGTACCGAATGTGGACGACCGCAACGCTCGCAGCGTGTATAAGCACGTACTTTAAACTTTGGTGTACGTTGTTGTTTAACTTTCATCGAAGTTTTTGCCACTTTAGCCTGACACCTCCTAAATAATTTCGGAGAAAAGGGAGTCTTTCCAGACACCCGGAACGTTTATGCCAACATTATTTAACGAAAGGCATTCCCAGTTGCGTGAGCAACTCGCGGGACTCTTCGTCTGTTTTCGCCGTTGTTACGATGACAATATCCATACCGCGGACTTTGTCTACTTTATCATACTCGATCTCTGGGAAGATCAATTGCTCTTTCAGACCCAGAGTGTAGTTACCGCGACCATCGAACGCTTTGCTCGATACACCACGGAAGTCACGTACACGTGGAAGTGTAACGTTGAACAATTTATCGAGGAAGTAGTACATACGCTCGCCGCGCAATGTTACTTTCACACCGATAGGCATGTTCTCACGCAGTTTGAAACCTGCGATAGATTTTTTTGCACGAGTGATTACAGGTTTTTGACCTGCGATCAGTTGCAAATCGTTTACTGCGGAATCCAACACTTTGGAGTTTTGGACAGCGTCGCCCACACCCATGTTGATAACGATTTTCTCGATTTTCGGCACTTGCATTACCGTTGTATAGTTAAACTTCTGCATCAAAGCAGGAGCGATTTCTTGCAGGTAACGTTCTTTCATTCTTGATGCCATGAATCATAGCCCTCCTTTCTCATTCGGTTCAATTAGTCGATAATTTCTCCGGAACGTTTTGCAACGCGCACTTTCTTTCCGTTATCCAACACTTTGTAACCGATACGGGTTACTTTTCCGCTCTTTGGATCGATGTGCATCACGTTGGAAACGTGAATCGGAGCTTCCTTCTCGATAATGCCGCCTTGCGGGTTTTGCTGGTTAGGCTTCTGGTGTTTTTTCACCATGTTAACACCTTCCACAAGGACGCGGTTTTCACGAGGATAAGCAGCGATGACACGGCCTTTTTTGCCTTTGTCTTTACCGCTGATCACCATAACCGTATCTTCCTTTTTAACGTGAAGTTTGTTGTTATGGGATTCCAGAACTTTTTTCACTTTTGGCATTTCGTACACCTCCTGTTTCTAAACATCACGAGCTTAATCTATTAGATAACCTCTGGGGCCAAGGAAACGATTTTCATGAAGTCTTTCTCGCGAAGTTCACGAGCAACAGGTCCGAAAATACGTGTTCCACGTGGGCTTCTGTCGTCTTTTACAACAACAGCTGCATTTTCATCAAAACCGATGTAGGAACCGTCTTTACGACGTACAGAACGTTTCGTACGAACGACAACCGCTCTTACTACATCACCTTTTTTGACAACGCCGCCTGGTGTTGCTTGTTTTACAGAACAAACGATTAGATCACCGATTTGTGCTGTACGACGTCCCGTTCCGCCCAGTACGCGAATACACATCAGTTCCTTCGCACCGGAGTTGTCGGCTACAGCCAAACGTGTAAATGGTTGAATCATTTAGAATTCCTCCTTTCAGCTATGCTGCTAATGCATTAGATGATAACCGCTTTTTCTACGACTTCAGCAAGTCTCCAGCGTTTATCTTTCGAAAGCGGACGAGTTTCCATGATTTTCACCGTGTCACCGATTTTCGCAGTGTTTTCTTCGTCATGCGCTTTGAATTTTTTAGTGTACTTGATACGTTTATGGTACAAGTCGTGTTTTTTGTAGGTTTCTACAGCAACAACGATCGTTTTGTCCATTTTATCGCTGACCACTTTACCGATTTGCACTTTACGTGCGTTACGTTCTTCGCTCATTGTTGGCCTCCTTCCTGATTACGGACGGAATATATCCGACCTCTGATTAACCGATTCCCAGTTCTCTTTCACGGATGATGGTTTTAGCACGAGCTATTTCTTTCCGCACATCACGGATTCGAGTCGGGTTATCCAGCTGACCGGTAGCGAGTTGAAAGCGGAGGTTAAAGAGTTCTTCTTTAAATCCGGCAATCTTTTGCTCGATTTCAGCAGAGGTTAGGTTGCGAAATTCACTAGCTTTCATTTGCTTCACCACCCAATTCTTCACGTTTCACGAACTTCGTTTTGATTGGCAGTTTGTGAGCGGCAAGACGCATTGCTTCGCGAGCAACATCCTCCGGTACACCAGCAAGTTCAAACATGATCTTACCTGGTTTCACTACTGCAACCCATTTTTCTACGTTACCTTTACCGCTACCCATCCGAACCTCGAGAGGCTTTTGAGTGATTGGTTTGTCAGGGAAAATTTTGATCCAGACTTTACCACCACGTTTGATGTAACGAGTCATCGCGATACGAGCCGCTTCGATCTGACGGTTCGTAATCCAAGCCGGTTCCGTAGCTTGCAGACCGTATTCGCCAAAGTTCAGTGTAGTTCCGCCCTTAGCTTGGCCTTTCATATGTCCGCGTTGTTGCTTACGGTGTTTTACGCGTTTTGGTACCAACATGATTAGTTGCCTCCTTCCTTAACAGCTTGTTTCTTAGCCGTAGGAAGAACCTCTCCACGATAGATCCATACTTTTACGCCGATACGTCCGTAAGTTGTATGTGCCTCTGCTGTACCATAGTCGATATCAGCACGCAGTGTGTGCAGTGGAACAGTTCCTTCGCTGTAGCCTTCAGAACGTGCAATCTCAGCACCGCCAAGACGTCCGCCTACTTGAGTTTTAATACCTTTAGCACCGGAGCGCATAGTTCTTTGAATAGCTTGTTTCAACGCACGACGGAAAGAAACACGACGTTCCAATTGTTGTGCAATGCTTTCTGCTACCAGGATCGCGTCCAGGTCTTGGTTTTTAATTTCAGAGATGTTGATGTGTACTTTTTTGCCGCCAGCAATTTTCGTAATTTGGTTACGAAGATTTTCAACTTCAGATCCACCTTTACCGATTACCATGCCTGGTTTCGCAGTGTGAATCGTTACGTTTACGCGGTTAGCTGCTCTCTCAATTTCTACACGAGATACAGCGGAGTCTTTCAATTTATTTTTGAGGAATTCACGAATTTTCACGTCTTCCATCAAAAGATCACCGAAGTCTTTGCCTGCATACCATTTAGACTCCCAGTCACGGATAACTCCGACACGAAGTCCGACTGGATTTACCTTTTGGCCCACACGTTTTCCCTCCTTCTACTTTTCAGATACCACCAAAGTGATGTGGCTAGTACGTTTGTTAATACGACTTGCACGTCCCATTGCACGAGGGCGGAAACGTTTCATCGTTGGTCCTTGGTTTACGTAAACTTGCGAGATCACCAAGTTATTAACATCCAAAGAATAGTTATGTTCCGCATTCGCAATAGCGGAGTTAAGCAACTTCTCAACAACTGGAGAAGCGGATTTCGGAGTGTGACGGAGAATGGCAACCGCCTCACCTACTTGCTTGCCGCGAATCAAGTCAACAACGAGTTGAACTTTACGAGGAGCAATCCGGATAAACTTAGCATGTGCTTTTGCTTCCATTGTGTAACCTCCTCTCAAACATTAGAGATGTTCATTTATCTTCTAGTTTTCTTGTCATCATCAGTATGGCCTTTGTACGTACGGGTTGGAGCGAACTCACCCAGTTTGTGTCCGACCATGTCCTCAGTTACATACACTGGCACGTGTTTACGACCGTCGTAAACGCCAAATGTGTGTCCGATGAATTGTGGGAAAATTGTAGAACGACGGGACCAGGTTTTGATAACGTTCTTCTTGCCTGATGCTTCCATCTCTTCTACCTTCTTGAGCATGTAGCCATCAATGAATGGCCCTTTTTTCAAACTGCGACTCATGTGGAGATCCTCCCTTCAAACATAGCTTTTATGCATCCGTAGATGCCTCACGAAGTTATGCACAGTGTGTATTACTTCGTGCGGCGACGGATGATGTATTTATCAGAAGCTTTATTTTTCTTACGCGTTTTGTAACCAAGAGTAGGTTTACCCCATGGTGACATTGGCGATTTACGTCCGATAGGAGCACGACCTTCACCACCACCGTGAGGGTGATCGTTAGGGTTCATTACCACACCACGAACCTCAGGACGTTGACCCAACCAACGGCTACGACCGGCTTTACCGATTTTGATGAGCTCGTGGTCTTGGTTACCAACAGATCCGATTGTTGCGCGGCAAACTTTCAGAATACGACGAACTTCTCCGGAAGAGAGACGAACGGAAACGTATTTTTCTTCTTTACCAAGCAATTGAGCTTCTGTACCAGCTGCACGAACCAATTGTCCGCCTTTACCTGGTTTCAACTCGATGTTGTGGATAACGGTACCTACTGGAATGTTTTCAAGTGGCAGTGCGTTACCGATTTTGATGTCTGCGTCAGGACCGGAGAATACTTGATCTCCAACTTTCAGACCTTTAGGAGCGATGATGTAACGTTTCTCACCATCAGCATAGTGAATCAATGCAATGTTGGAAGTACGGTTCGGGTCATACTCGATTGTAGCAACGCGGCCCGGTATTCCATCTTTAGTACGTTTGAAGTCGATGATACGGTATTTACGTTTATGTCCACCACCGTGGTGACGAACTGTAATTTTACCTTGGTTGTTGCGGCCTGCTTGTTTGCTCAGCGGGGCCAACAACGATTTCTCCGGCTTATCTGTGGTGATTTCCTCAAATGTAGAAACGGACATGTTCCGTCTTGCCGGGGATGTTGGTTTATACTTTTTGATTGGCACTAGTTTTCCCTCCTTACTTCAAAAATTTCAATTATACAGTTTCAAAGAACTCAAGCGCTTTACTGTCTTGTGTCAGCGTTACAAACGCTTTTTTCCATTCGCTTGTATATCCGGAATAACGACCGTACCGTTTCGGTTTAGCTGGAACACGAAGAGTGTTCACGTTTTTCACTTTTACGCCGAAAATAGCTTCAACCGCTTTTTTGATCTCGGTTTTGTTTGCACGGATATCGACTTCAAATACATATTTCAAGTCGTTCATCATGTCAGCAGTACGTTCCGTAATAATCGGACGTTTAACAATATCACGAGGATCCTTCATTACGCGAGCACCTCCTCTACCTTCTGAACTGCTTCTTTCGTAATGATCAGTTTGTCGTGCCCAAGCACGTCAAGAACATTAATGCCGTCAGCAGCTACGAATTTCACGCCAGGAATATTCCGTGCGGAAAGAGCTACATTATCATCATAGCTAGGTGCTACGATCAAAGCTTTGCGGCCTACTTTGAGGTTATTCAAGATAGCTGCAAATTCTTTAGTTTTAGGAGCGCTCAGAGTCAGAGCATCCAAAACGATAATGTCATTGTCTTGCACTTTGGAAGAAAGTGCTGATTTGATCGCCAGACGGCGAACTTTCTTAGGCAGTTTGTACGCATAGCTCCGTGGAGTCGGACCAAATACGATACCGCCGCCTTTCCATTGTGGAGAACGAATCGAACCTTGACGAGCGCGACCTGTACCTTTTTGTTTCCAAGGCTTACGTCCACCGCCACGTACTTCAGAACGTCCTTTTACTTTGTGGGTACCTTGACGAAGGGAAGCGCGTTGCATAAGAACTGCATCGTACAGAACGTGTTGATTCGGCTCAATTCCGAATACAGCATCATTCAGTTCAACTTCACCCACTTGGCTACCATCTACATTGTAAACTGATACTTTTGGCATTTTGTGTTCCTCCTTTCTTCAGTGGTTATTTTTTCACCGTTTCTTTAACTTTTACAAGGCTGTTTTTCGCACCAGGGATGGAACCTTTAACAAGAATTACGTTACGTTCAGCGTCTACTTTTACAACTTCAAGACGTTGGATTGTAACTGTTTCATGTCCCATGTGTCCTGGCAAGTGTTTGCCTTTAGGAACGCGGTTAGCTTGAATCGAACCCATCGAACCCGGGCCACGGTGGTAACGCGAACCGTGAGACATAGGTCCAGTGCTTTGTCCCCAACGTTTGATTACGCCGGCAAAACCTTTACCTTTAGAAATACCCGTTACGTCAACGAATTCGCCTTCAGCGAAAATGTCAGCTTTCAGTTCTTGGCCAACTTCATATTCCGCGATGTTGATGCCGCGAAGCTCACGAACGTAGCGCTTAGGTGCAGTATTCGCTTTTTTAGCGTGTCCTGCTTCTGGCTTGTTAGCATTTTTCTCTTTCTTATCGGAGAAACCGATTTGAACTGCTTCGTAGCCATCGTTCTCAAGATCTTTCTTTTGCAAAACAACACAAGGGCCTGCTTCGATAACCGTTACTGGAACTACGTTACCTTCAGCGGTAAACACTTGAGTCATTCCAAGTTTTTTTCCTAAGATACCTTTCATGTTGACACCTCTTTTCCTTTATACGTGGTCTTGTTTGTTGCTATATATTACAGTTTGATTTCGATATCTACACCGGACGGCAGATCCAAGCGCATCAAGGCATCCACAGTTTGTGGAGTCGGGTTAACGATGTCGATCAAACGCTTGTGAGTGCGTTGCTCGAATTGCTCCCGAGAATCCTTGTACTTGTGCACCGCACGAAGAATAGTAATGATTTGTTTTTCAGTAGGAAGCGGAATCGGACCGGATACACCAGCACCGGAACGTTTTGCTGTTTCAACAATTTTCTCCGCGGATTGATCAAGAATTCTGTGGTCGTAAGCTTTCAAACGAATACGAATTTTTTGCTTTGCCATTTTAGTCCCTCCTTCTATCGCCCAATTTTTTATCGGACATACTCCGTGAAAATTTTCTGACCACTCTCCCATGGCAAAGGGGCCGGGTGTGTCAGTAACCTCTCACATCATCGCAACGTCACAAGAACAACATTCATTATTATATAGAAAAGATGGGCGTATTGCAAGCATATTTAAAAAAAACATATAAACAAATCTTTTCTAATGAAAAGACGCTGTTTAGTACGATGTTTTTGAAATATCCAGGCTGCCTAACCTATCAATCTATAAAATGAATTTTGTCCATTTTAGATGACGCAGGTTCCGAAACGTTGACATAATAAAAGAGTTCTCTATCCGATGTCGGATAAAGAACTCTTCCGAAGCTTCGTTACAATACAATGTTACTCGTTCCAGTACACTGTTGCTTATAGATAATTGGCTACAGCCAAATTATTTTTGGATTGTTGCTACGGAACCCGCACCAACTGTACGTCCACCTTCACGAATAGAGAACTTAGTTCCTTCTTCGATCGCGATTGGAGAGATCAGTTGAACAGTAACCGTGATGTTGTCACCAGGCATTACCATTTCAGTACCTTCTGGCAAGTTGATGATACCAGTTACGTCAGTTGTACGGAAGTAGAACTGTGGACGGTATCCAGTGAAGAAAGGCTTGTGACGGCCACCCTCTTCTTTAGTCAAAACGTAGATTTGTGCAGTGAATTCTGTGTGTGGTTTAACAGATGCCGGTTTAGCAAGTACTTGACCACGCTCGATTTGAGTACGATCAACACCACGCAGCAACGCACCGATGTTGTCACCCGCTTGTGCGGAATCCAACAATTTACGGAACATCTCAACGCCCGTAACTACGGATTTTTTAGTTTCTTCTACGATACCAACGATCTCAACCTCTTCGCCGACTTTAACAGTACCACGCTCTACACGACCTGTAGCAACGGTACCACGACCAGTGATGGAGAATACGTCCTCGACAGGCATCAAGAAAGGCTTGTCAGTTTGACGCTCAGGCAGTGGGATGTAAGTGTCGATTTCTTTGAACATCTCAACGATTTTTTGAGCCCACTCACCATCAGGGTTTTGCAGAGCTTCACGAGCGGAACCACGAGTGATTGGAGTGTCATCACCTGGGAATTCGTATTCGTTCAGAAGGTCGCGAACTTCCATCTCAACCAATTCCAACAACTCTTCGTCTTCAACCATATCACATTTGTTCAAGAAAACAACGATGTATGGTACGCCTACTTGACGGGAGAGCAGGATGTGCTCACGAGTTTGTGGCATTGGGCCGTCAGCTGCGGATACAACCAGGATTGCTCCGTCCATTTGTGCCGCGCCAGTGATCATGTTTTTAACATAGTCGGCGTGACCTGGGCAGTCTACGTGAGCGTAGTGACGAGTGTCAGTTTCGTACTCAACGTGTGCTGTGGAGATTGTGATACCGCGCTCGCGCTCTTCTGGAGCTTTGTCGATTTGGTCGAATGCTACAGCAGCACCACCGTAAGTTTTGGACAATACAGTTGTGATTGCAGCAGTCAGAGTTGTTTTACCATGGTCGACGTGACCAATAGTACCAATGTTAACGTGTGGTTTAGTACGTTCGTATTTAGCCTTTGCCATTTGAACGTGGCCTCCTTAGAATTTATAATTTTATGTTTTCACTGAATGCGGTGCTTCAAACCAGGTTTCAAGCACAAGCATTCAGTGTGAGAAAACTACTCGGTGCCTTTTGTTTTGGCAACGATCTCTTCAGCGATGCTCTTAGGAACTTCTTCATAGTGGGAGAGTTCCATGGAGAACACGCCGCGGCCTTGAGTACCGGAGCGAAGAGTTGTAGAGTAACCGAACATTTCAGACAAAGGTACTTTAGCACGGATGATTTGAGCTCCACTACGGGAATCCATACCTTCGATGCGGCCACGACGGGAGTTCAACATACCCATAACGTCGCCCATGTACTCTTCCGGAACTGTTACTTCTACTTTCATGATCGGCTCAAGCAGAACCGGACCACATTTGTCTTTTGCTGCTTTGAGCGCCATCGAACCGGCAATTTTAAATGCCATCTCGTTGGAATCGACATCATGGTAAGATCCGTCTACGATTGTAGCCTTAACGTCTACCAGCGGGAAGCCCGCAAGTACACCGTTTTTCATTTGCTCTTCAATTCCTGACAGTGCAGGCTGAATGTATTCTCTTGGTACGGAACCACCGACAATCTTGCTATCGAACTGACTGCCTGTGCCCGGCTCGAGAGGTTCGAATTCAACCCATACGTGACCGTATTGACCACGACCACCGGATTGACGTACGAATTTACCTTCAACGCGCGCTGGGTTACGGAATGTTTCACGGTAAGCTACTTGTGGTTTACCCACAGTAGTTTCTACCTTGAACTCACGACGCATACGGTCGATGATGATATCAAGGTGAAGCTCACCCATACCTGCCAAGATTGTTTGGCCTGTTTCTTCGTCAGTATGAGCGCGAAGAGTTGGATCCTCTTCTGTCAACTTACCGAGAGCCACACCCATTTTATCTTGGTCAGCTTTGGTTTTAGGTTCAACAGCGATTTCGATTACCGGATCAGGGAAGTTCATCGATTCCAGGATAACCGGGTGTTTCTCATCACATAGTGTATCACCTGTACCTGTATCTTTCAAACCAACAGCTGCTGCGATATCACCGGAGTAAACTTCAGTGATCTCTTGACGGCTGTTTGCGTGCATTTGAAGGATACGACCGATACGCTCACGTTTGTTTTTAGTTGCATTCAATACATAAGAACCGGATTGAAGTACACCGGAGTATACGCGGAAGAATGTCAATTTACCAACGTAAGGGTCAGTCATGATTTTGAAGGCCAATGCAGAGAATGGCTCTTCATCGGAAGACTTACGAACTGCCTCAGTTCCATCTTCAAGGATACCCTTGATCGCTGGAACGTCAATAGGAGCTGGCAAGTAGTCGATTACAGCGTCCAACATCAGTTGAACACCTTTGTTGCGGTATGAGGAACCACAGATAACCGGGAAGATTTTAACTTCTACTACACCTTTACGGAGAGCCGCTTTGATCTCATCTTCAGTGATCTCTTCGCCTTCCAGGTATTTCATAGTCAAATCTTCGTCGAGTTCTGCAACACGCTCAATCAATTCATTGCGGAGTTCTTCAACTTGATCTGCAAATTCCGCAGGAATTTCGGTAACTTCGATATCTTGTCCCAGGTCATCTTTGTACATATGAGCCTTTTGAGCAACGATATCAATGATACCTTTGAAATCATTTTCAGCGCCGATTGGAAGCTGAATCGCAACAGCGTTCGCTTGAAGGCGATCACGCATGTCGGATACAACGTTCAGGAAGTCAGCACCGATGATATCCATTTTGTTTACATATGCGATACGAGGTACGCCGTACTTGTCAGCCTGTCTCCATACAGTTTCAGACTGAGGCTCAACGCCTTCTTTCGCACTGAATACACCTACTGCTCCGTCCAATACACGAAGGGAACGTTCAACTTCAACAGTGAAGTCAACGTGTCCCGGGGTATCAATGATATTTACGCGGTGACCTTTCCAAGCAGCGGTAGTCGCAGCGGAAGTGATTGTAATCCCGCGCTCCTGTTCCTGTTCCATCCAGTCCATTGTCGCAGCGCCTTCGTGAACTTCACCGATTTTGTGCGTACGTCCTGTGTAAAACAAGATCCGCTCAGTTGTCGTGGTTTTACCCGCATCAATATGAGCCATGATCCCGATATTACGTGTATTTTTCAAGGAGAACTCTCTAGCCATGAAATGGGTCTCCCTTCAAAATTGAAGTTTTTTATTGTGAACTGAATCCTACCAACGGTAGTGAGCAAACGCTTTGTTCGCTTCAGCCATTTTGTGTGTATCTTCGCGTTTCTTAACGGAAGCGCCTGTGTTGTTGGAAGCGTCGATGATCTCAGCCGCCAAACGCTCTTCCATTGTTTTCTCACCGCGGTTGCGGGAGTAGTTCACGAGCCAACGTAATCCCAAAGAAGTACGTCTCTCTGGTTTTACCTCGATTGGTACTTGGTAGTTGGCACCGCCGACACGGCGAGCTTTAACTTCCAGGACTGGCATGATATTCTTGATTGCTGCTTCAAATACTTCCATCGGGTCATTACCCGTACGTTCTTGAATCAACTTGAACGCATTATACAGAATGCTTTGAGCAACACCGCGTTTTCCGTCGAGCATGATGCGGTTGATCAAACGAGTAACCAACTTGGAGTTGTATACCGGATCTGGCAACACGTCTCTTTTCGTAACTGGACCTTTGCGTGGCATGGATATCCCCCTTTCTTTCTTGTTCAGCAGACCCTGTACCTTCCAGACCTAAGCCAGAAGGCTATCAGGCTACCTGCTTATAGTGATTTAGGCTTTTTTAGCTTTTGGACGTTTCGCGCCGTATTTAGAACGAGCTTGCATACGGTTGTTAACACCTGCAGTATCGAGTGCTCCACGAACGATGTGATAACGAACCCCTGCAAGGTCTTTTACTTTACCTCCACGGATCAATACCACACTGTGCTCTTGAAGGTTATGTCCGATTCCCGGGATATAAGCAGTAACCTCGAGACGGTTCGTCAAACGAACACGGGCATATTTACGAAGTGCAGAGTTCGGTTTACGAGGCGTCATTGTACCTACACGAGTGCAGACACCACGTTTTTGTGGGGCACTGATGTTAGTGGATTCACGTTTCAAAGCGTTGAACCCTTTTTGCAAAGCTGGTGATTTAGACTTTTCAACTTTTGCTTGACGTCCTTTACGAACCAGTTGGTTAATAGTTGGCATGTGATTGCCACCCCCTTCCTCAATTATTCATGTTTCTTTATAAACCTTATACGCTAAGCCCACAGACCCAGGCGGTTCATAAAAAGACAAATGAAAAGTTTTTGCCTTGGAGAATCCATTAAATGTTCTCGGACAAAAACGTTCCTTACCCTATCATTTTACGACAGCAGCCATTGCTGCCCCCACTCCAATCCCGCAAGCTTTGCCGAGATTTTTCATTGTGTCCACTTTCGTGTACTTTACATTGTGCTGTTCACACAAGGCAATGATTTTGGAAGTGAGCTGCGGATCACTATCTTCTGCGACATAGACTTCAGAAGCCATTCCTGTCTGCACCGTCCGCATGGTCTGTTTGGTACCAATCTTGACATGAGCATCTTGCAAGCCTTTTTCATTAGACATCATACATTCCTCCGAATAGGACCATTTACAATCAGCTGCCCACGCACCTTTGATATATTAGCATCTAGCGCAAGCATTGTCAATGCTAATCCTAAAAGATTTTAAAAAGTTTGTGTATGCCAGGGTTACTCCACCAGTTTGACACTAGCGAAGCGCCCAGACATACACATCCTTAATCATTTCAGATCAAAAGAGTTGATGTTAGTCTACCGAAACTGGTTCCAGTTCTTCTACCGAAGATTGGCCATCCTCCGGCTCAGCAAACTTGATACTGCGATAACGGTTCATACCCGTACCTGCAGGAATCAATTTACCAATGATAACATTTTCCTTCAGACCCAGCAATTGGTCTACCTTACCTTTGATCGCTGCATCTGTCAATACACGTGTCGTTTCTTGGAACGATGCCGCAGAGAGGAAGGAGTCTGTTTCAAGGGATGCTTTTGTAATACCGAGCAGGATTGGTTTGGCAACCGCTGGCTCTTTATCACTAAGAATCGCAATTTTGTTCGCTCTTTCGTACTCATACGTATCAACAAATGATCCTGGCAGCAGCGTTGTATCTCCCGCATCCACGATACGGATTTTACGCAGCATCTGACGAATCATAACTTCAACGTGTTTATCATTGATTTCTACACCCTGGTTACGGTATACGCGCTGTACTTCCTGCAAAATGTAGTTCTGTACGCCGCGTACGCCTTTGATGCGCAGCATTTCTTTTGGATCGATAGAACCGTCTGTCAACTCGTCACCCGCTTCAATTTCCATGCCTTCGCTTACGCGTACACGGGAACCGTAAGTAACGGAGTACACTTTGGATTCTGCTTCACCTTGAATTTCGATTTCACGACGGTCTTTCGCTTCGCGAATTTCTTTAACCACACCATCAATCTCACTGATTGTCGCTTGACCCTTAGGATTACGAGCCTCAAAGAGCTCCTGGATACGCGGCAAACCTTGCGTGATATCGTCTCCGGCTACACCACCGGTATGGAACGTACGCATCGTCAGCTGTGTTCCCGGCTCACCAATGGATTGTGCTGCAATGATACCAACTGCTTCACCAATCTCCACGTGTTTACCTGTCGCAAGGTTGCGACCATAACACTTCTTGCAGACACCATGGCTTGCACGGCAGCTGAGAACGGAGCGAATTTGCAATTTGGTTACGCCAGCTTTGATAATCGCTTCTGCTTTGTCAGAATCGATCAGTTCATTGCGGCCAGCGATAATTTCTTTTGTTTCCGGATGACGAACAGTCTCGAAGCAATATCTGCCTTCAATACGGTCATAGAGATCCTCAATAACCTCTTTACCATCCTGGATACGGCTAACGGTGAAGCCTTTATCTGTACCACAATCGTCCTCACGCACGATTACGTCTTGGGCAACGTCTACGAGACGACGAGTCAGGTAACCTGAGTCGGCTGTACGCAGGGCTGTATCTGCAAGACCTTTACGCGCACCGTGAGTGGAAATAAAGTACTCGAGTACTGTCAGACCTTCACGGAAGTTCGATTTGATTGGGAGTTCGATAATTCGACCAGACGGGTTGGCCATCAGACCACGCATACCGCCCAATTGAGTGATTTGTGATTTGTTACCCCGGGCTTTGGAGTCAACCATCATCATAATCGAGTTGTAACGATCCATGGATTTCATCAGGATGTCCGTGATGTCATCTTTGGATTTTGACCAGATATCAATGATGCGGTCATAGCGCTCTTCATTCGTAATCAGACCACGACGGTACTGATTCGTAACGATTTGTGCTTTCTCCTCGGACTGTTTCAGAATCTCTGTTTTCTCATCTGGAACGACAACGTCAGCCACGGCTACAGTAATACCTGCTCGTGTAGAGTATGTGAACCCAAGCTGTTTGATTTTATCGAGAATAACCGCTGTTTCGGTTGTGTGATAAATTTCAAAGCAGCGTGCGATGATGGAACCCAGATATTCTTTGCCGACACCGCCTGCTTGAGGAGCATTCATGATTGCTTCTCTCAGGTCAGCCCCTTTTTCATATACAAAGAAGTGATCAGCAGTACCTTGATACAGGTTTGCACGAGTCGCGTCATTGATATAAGGGAAGCTTGCAGGGAAAATTTCGTTAAAGATAATTTTACCCACTGTTGTTAACAGCATGCCTTTTTGCTGCTCTTCGGTGAAACTTGTTTTACCAAGTGCCTTAACCGGAATAGCTACACGTGCATGCAGTCCAGCAGTACCCCGTTGGTATGCAGATACAGCCTCATTGACCGTACGCAGAACCATACCTGTACCCTTCTCTTCCTTGTTGTCCATGGTCAGATAGTAAGAACCAAGAACCATATCCTGAGAAGGAGTTACAACCGGTTTACCGTCTTTCGGGTTCAAAATGTTGCCTGATGCCAGCATCAGGATACGTGCTTCCGCTTGAGCTTCAGCAGACAACGGAACGTGCACGGCCATTTGGTCACCGTCAAAGTCGGCATTGTACGCCGTACATACGAGCGGGTGAAGACGAATCGCTTTACCTTCAACCAGGATCGGTTCGAACGCCTGGATCCCGAGACGGTGAAGCGTAGGGGCACGGTTCAGAAGAACCGGATGCTCCTTGATGACTTCTTCAAGAACATCCCATACTTCAGGACTTACACGCTCAACTTTACGTTTCGCGCTCTTGATATTGTGGGCAAGCCCTTTATTCACAAGCTCTTTCATAACAAAAGGCTTGAACAGCTCAAGTGCCATATCTTTTGGCAGACCACACTGATACATTTTCAGGTAAGGTCCGACAACGATAACGGAACGACCGGAGTAGTCAACACGTTTACCGAGCAAGTTTTGACGGAAACGACCTTGTTTACCTTTCAGCATGTGGCTGAGAGATTTCAAAGGACGGTTACCCGGACCTGTAACAGGACGTCCACGACGACCGTTATCAATCAAAGCGTCAACCGCTTCTTGCAGCATCCGTTTTTCATTTTGCACGATAATATCTGGCGCGCCCAGGTCAAGCAGACGTTTCAGACGGTTGTTCCGGTTAATTACACGGCGATACAGATCATTCAAGTCAGACGTAGCGAAACGTCCACCATCCAGCTGTACCATCGGACGAAGCTCCGGCGGAATGACAGGAAGTACATCCATGATCATCCACTCCGGGTTATTGCCAGAGTTACGGAAAGCTTCAATCACTTCCAGACGTTTGATTGCACGGTTGCGGCGTTGTCCTTGTGCAGTACGGAGCTCTTCTTTCAGGAATTCAAGCTCTTTCTCCACGTCAAGGTCTTGAAGCAATTTTTTAACTGCTTCTGCACCCATGCCAGCTTGGAAGCCATAACCGTATTTTTCACGGTAGCTGCGGTATTCTTTTTCGGACAGCAGCTGTTTTTTCTCCAGTGGAGTTTCTCCTGGATCAGTTACAACATAAGATGCAAAATAAATAATCTCTTCGAGAGATCTCGGAGACATATCCAAAGCGAGACCCATACGGCTCGGAATACCTTTGAAGTACCAGATATGCGATACCGGAGCAGCAAGCTCAATATGGCCCATCCGTTCACGACGGACTTTCGCACGTGTTACTTCAACGCCACAGCGGTCACAGACAACGCCTTTATAACGAACGCGTTTGTATTTACCGCAATGACATTCCCAGTCTTTTGTAGGGCCAAAAATCTTTTCGCAGAACAGCCCTTCTTTTTCCGGTTTCAACGTACGATAGTTGATCGTTTCCGGTTTTTTCACTTCTCCGCGGGACCAAGAACGAATTTTCTCTGGGGAAGCAAGCCCGATCTTCATGTATTCGAAATTGTTGACGTCCAACAAGGAGCAACCCTCCTTAACCAATTCCTGTATTCTAGGTTACGCCCGCTCCGGCCGAAGCCGGAGCAAGACGTGAGCCTGATGAAAAACGCCGGTCATCATGCGCCCGAAGCAATTATTCAGCTCCGACCTCTGCACCCTCAAGGTTGAGGCTGAGCTTATCGCTCGCAGCGTCATCTTCATCGTCCATTTCTTTCATTTCAATCTCTTGCTCATCTTCACTCAAAATCTTAACGTCCATACCCAAGCTTTGCAGCTCTTTAATCAATACTTTGAACGATTCAGGAACACCTGGCTCCGGGACGTTCTCCCCTTTGACGATGGACTCGTACGTTTTCACCCGACCAACAACGTCATCGGATTTAACGGTCAAGATTTCTTGCAGAGTATAAGCGGCACCGTATGCCTCAAGCGCCCATACCTCCATCTCCCCGAAACGCTGTCCACCGAATTGGGCTTTACCACCCAGCGGCTGTTGCGTAACAAGTGAGTAAGGACCTGTGGAACGGGCATGGATTTTATCGTCAACCATGTGTGCCAGTTTGATCATGTGCATGACACCTACAGTAACTTCACGTTCAAACTCTTCACCAGTACGTCCGTCATACAGCACAGTTTTACCATTACGCTGCATACCTGCTTCTTCCATCGTATCGAAGACGTCATACTCCTTCGCTCCGTCGAATACAGGTGTTGCTACGTGGATACCAAGCTGCATTGCGGCCATACCCAAGTGAACTTCGAGTACTTGACCGATGTTCATACGAGAAGGTACGCCCAGCGGGTTAAGAACGATTTGAACTGGTGTGCCGTCTGGCAGGAAAGGCATATCTTCTTCCGGCAAGATGCGGGCCACGACCCCTTTGTTACCGTGACGTCCCGCCATTTTATCACCCTCGGAGATTTTCCGTTTTTGGGCAATATAAACACGAACGAGCTGGTTCACACCTGGTGGCAGTTCATCTCCGTTTTCACGGGTAAAGACTTTCACATCGACGACGATACCATCTGTACCGTGAGGCACACGCAGGGAAGTATCACGAACTTCACGTGCTTTCTCACCGAAGATAGCGTGCAAGAGACGTTCTTCTGCAGTCAGCTCAGTTACCCCTTTCGGTGTAACTTTACCAACGAGAATGTCGCCAGCTGCAATTTCAGCACCGATGCGGATAATACCGCGCTCATCCAGATTACGCAGCGCTTCTTCCCCAACGTTAGGGATATCGCGTGTGATCTCTTCAGGTCCGAGCTTGGTATCCCGAGCTTCCGACTCATATTCCTCGATATGGATAGATGTGTATACATCTTCTTTAACGAGTTTTTCGCTGAGCAGGATCGCATCCTCATAGTTGTAACCTTCCCAAGTCATGAAGGCAACTACAACGTTACGTCCAAGTGCAAGCTCGCCCATTTCCGTCGAAGGACCGTCAGCAAGGATGTCGCCAGCTTTGACAACAGCGCCTCTTTTCACGATTGGACGTTGGTTGATGCATGTTCCTTGGTTCGAACGCATAAATTTGTGTAATTTATATTTAACGATATCGCCTTTGACTTCCTGACCGTCTACCTCTTCTACACGACGGAGCCAGATCTCGTTCGCGGAAGAACGTTCAATAATTCCGTCATAATCGGCAACAATACATACACCGGAGTCTTTCGCGGCTTTGTGTTCCATACCTGTTCCTACAAGCGGAGCTTTAGGAATCAAGAGCGGAACCGCCTGCCGTTGCATGTTTGATCCCATGAGGGCACGGTTGGAGTCATCGTTCTCAAGGAACGGAATAAGCGCTGTAGCGACAGATACAACCTGTTTAGGCGATACGTCCATGTAGTCCACTCGATCACTCGGCATCGTAAGGATGTTATCCGACTGTTTGTTGTAACGTACAATGATCGCATCTTCAGCAAAGGTGTTATCTTCATTCAGCTTCGCATTCGCCTGAGCGATAACGTAGTTGTCCTCTTCATCTGCTGTCAGGTAATCGATCTGCTCGGTTACGACACCGGTTTTCGGATCAACCCAACGATAAGGAGCTTCGATAAAGCCATATTCGTTCACGCGTGCAAAAGTCGACAGGGAGTTGATCAAACCGATGTTTGGTCCCTCCGGTGTCTCGATCGGACACATCCGGCCATAGTGGGATGGATGGACGTCACGGACTTCCATGCCGGCACGCTCACGTGTCAAACCGCCCGGTCCGAGTGCGGACAGACGACGTTTATGCGTCAACTCACCCAACGGGTTGGTTTGATCCATAAACTGTGACAATTGGGAGCTTCCGAAGAACTCTTTAATGGACGCGATGACTGGACGAATGTTGATCAAAGCCTGTGGTGTAATGACGTTTGCATCCTGGATGGACATTCTTTCACGAACCACACGCTCCATACGAGACAAACCAATACGGAACTGGTTCTGCAGAAGCTCACCCACGGAACGCAGACGACGGTTACCCAAGTGATCGATATCATCCGTGCTACCGATGCCATGCAGCAAGTTCAGGAAGTAACTGATGGAGGAGATGATGTCGGCTGGCGTAATGTTTTTTACGGACTTGTCAATGTCACCATTGGCAATCAGCTTAACCACTTTACCATCTTCAATTGGTGAAAATACATCAATCGTTTGCATCGGGATATCATTGGCATCCAAAACGCCGTTACCTACATGATATGTGCGGAAACCAACGCTTTTCTCCAGGTAAGGCATGATTTCGTCGAGCAAACGACGGTCAACCATTTGACCTGCTTCTGCAATGATTTCACCCGTTTCAGCGTCGATGAGTGACTCAGCGAGACGCTGATTAAACAAACGGTTTTTGATGTGCAGCTTTTTGTTGATTTTGTAACGACCTACGTTTGCGAGGTCATAACGTTTTGGATCAAAGAAACGTGCAACGAGCAAGCTCTTCGCGTTATCCAGCGTTGGCGGCTCACCCGGACGAAGACGCTCATAGATTTCAATGAGTGCTTTCTCCGTGGAGTCCGTGTTGTCTTTGTCCAGCGTGTTACGGATATATTCGTCATTACCGAGCAAATCCAGAATCTCAGCGTCTGTACCAAAACCAAGGGAACGCAGGAGAACCGTAACCGGAATTTTACGTGTACGGTCGATCCGGACATAAACAACGTCCTTCGCATCCATCTCCAGCTCCAGCCAAGCGCCGCGGTTAGGAATTACTGTAGCGGTATACGTTTTTTTGGCGTTCTTATCTACTTTTGTACTGAAGTAAACGCTAGGAGAGCGAACCAACTGGCTGACAATAACCCGTTCCGCACCATTAATAATGAATGTGCCGGTGCTGGTCATCAGCGGGAAATCTCCCATGAATACTTCCTGCTCTTTGACTTCTCCGGTTTCCTTATTAATGAGCCGGACTTTGACCCGAAGCGGTGCTGCATAAGTAACGTCACGCTCTTTCGCGTCATCTACTGTATACTTCGGTTCTCCGAGACTGTAATCGATAAATTCCAAAATCAAGTTGCCTGTGAAATCCTGAATCGGCGAGATATCCTGGAACATTTCGCGCAACCCTTCCTCCAAAAACCAGTCGTACGATTTTTGTTGGATTTCAATCAGGTTCGGAACTTCGAGTATCTCGTTAATTCGTGCATAACTGCGCCGAGTGCGTCGACCATATTGAACAAGATGTCCTGCCAACTTAAACTCACCCCTCAATGTCTACTCACTTTAAAAATTTCGTTGCGAACCTCTGTTTGTAACCTTATAATGGTACACATACAGAGCAAAGCAATGCACCCGCAAATAAAGAAAAGCCCTTATTCGAAATGTCGTTCGATAAAAGAGCAACTTTGATCGGCGGATGTCTTTCCAAATCATTCATATCCCCAGTTTGCCCAAAATGTACATATTATACGCCAAACATAGGCATAATAAGCCCGGTTCGGCGTAAAAAAGGTTGACATTTTTAGTTAGCTAAAGCCAAGTAGGGCATCTTAATACTGACATTTTACAACTATACCACGGCTTGAATTTCAAGTCAATAGTCCTATTGCAAAAAAAATGATCCCCTGCTTACTTTACAAATCCAAAAGAGCCTCTGATAGATTTCACTACTCTTCCTTTACCGCTTTGAAGATCCGATAGCCTTTATCCTTTGTCACTTCTTCCACTCGCGAGAACAACGATTCCAGCTTTGCTTTCGCAGAAGGTGCACCTTGTTTCTTTTGAATGACAATCCATAACGCCCCGCCAACCTTCAAATGCTCATACGCCTGCTCAAAGATCGTGTGAACCGTTTCTTTGCCTGCTCGTATAGGCGGATTAGTCAGAATCACATCGAAATCCCGCTGCTTCACTTCAGTTAGTAGATTGCTTTGCATAACCGTAACATTAGCAACGCCATTGCCTTTAGCATTTTCCCTGGAAAGCTCAACCGCTCTCTCGTTGATATCGATCATGGTGACATGTCCATCCGGTACAAGTTTTGCTGCTGTAAGCCCGATCGGCCCATAACCACATCCCACATCGAGAACCTGAGCGCCTGACGGCAGTTCCATCGCATCAATCAACACTCTGCTACCATAGTCGATTCCGTTCTTGGAAAAAACACCAGCATCCGTCACCAGTCGCAGACTGAATCCACGAAGCACCGCTTCCGCGGCCTTGCGATCATGTGCTGCTTGCGGTTTGTCCGAATAATAATGATTGGACATGCCCTCACTCACTTTCCATAGTTACATTTACAGCAACAAACCCCTTGATATAAGTCAAGGGGTTTGTTGTTTTGTTCATTCAGCTTGGATAAGCTAAATTATTTAACTTCGATTGTAGCGCCAGCTTCTTCAAGCTTAGCTTTGATTGCGTCTGCTTCTTCTTTAGCCACTTTTTCTTTCAGTGGTTTTGGAGCGTTGTCAACCAGTTCTTTTGCTTCTTTCAAGCCAAGACCAGTGATTTCACGAACTGCTTTGATAACGTTGATTTTGGAAGCACCAGCGTTAGCCAGGATTACGTCGAATTCGGATTGCTCAGCTTCAGCTGCAGCTGCGCCGCCACCTACAACAGCTACTGGAGCTGCAGCAGTTACGCCGAATTCTTCTTCGATTGCTTTAACAAGATCGTTCAGTTCCAGTACAGTCATGCCTTTGATTGCTTCCAAGATTTGCTCTTTACTCATGATTGAACCTCCATATATAATTTTATTTTTTGTATTTCATTACTGCTACGCAGTATTCAGATCAAGTAGCTTACGCGCCTTGCTCTTCTTTTTCTGCAACGGCTTTAACCGCAAGCGCGAAGTTGCGCATAGGGGCTTGAAGCACGCTGAGGAGCATGGAGAGGAGACCTTCGCGGGATGGCAGTTCTGCCAACGCTTTAACTTCTTCTACTCCAATTACGCGACCTTCTACGACAGCACCTTTCAATTTCAGTGCATCGTTCTTTTTCGCGAAGTCGTTCAGAATTTTGGCTGGAGCTACAGCATCTTCTCCGCTGAATGCAATTGCAGTAGGGCCTGTCAGAACGCTATCGAGTTCTGTCAATTCTGCTGCAGCAGTCGCACGGCGAAGCAATGTGTTTTTCAGCACTTGGAATTCTACACCAGCTTCACGAAGCTGCTTGCGCAGTTCAGTAGCTTGGGCAACGTTCAATCCGCGGTAGTCAACAACAACTGTTGTCGCGCTTTCGCGCAATTTTGCTGTTACTGCATCAACGGACTCTTGTTTTGCTTGAATCACTTTTGCGTTTGCCAATCTGTACACCTCCTGATCAAATTTATCCCATTAAGAAAAGCCTCCGTAGAATCACGAAGGCTTGATATATACTCGCAACCGATTTGCATCGTTTCAAGTTGTATAATCACACCTCGGTAGGAAATTAAGCCATATGGCACCTACTGTCTACGGCAAGCATATTCAAATGTCAACGGTCAGTCACTCGGACTCACAACTTTTATATCATACCAGAACAAGGAGAACCTTGTCAAGAGATATTATCTAAAAGCTGCTGCGTTCACGCGTGCGCCAGGGCCCATCGTAGAAGAAAGACTTACGTTCTTCAGATAAACACCTTTTGCTGCCGCCGGTTTAGCACGGTTCAGAGCGTCCATGAGAGCTTTGAGGTTCTCATTCAGTTGCTCGGAAGAGAAAGAAGCTTTACCAATCGGTGCATGAATTTGACCTGCACGATCCAGACGATATTCGATTTTACCGGCTTTGATTTCTTGAACAGCCTTAGTTACATCGAAAGTTACCGTTCCGGCTTTAGGGTTAGGCATCAGGCCTTTACCGCCGAGCAGACGGCCCAATTTACCTACTTCACTCATCATATCCGGTGTCGCTACGCAGACGTCGAATTCGAACCAGCCTTGTTGGATTTTGTTGATCATGTCTGCATCACCAACATAGTCCGCGCCAGCCGCTTCCGCTTCTTTCGCTTTGTCACCTTTTGCAAATACCAATACGCGCTGTGTTTTACCTGTACCATGTGGCAGGACAACAACACCACGTACTGCCTGGTCTTGCTTACGAGGGTCTACGCCCAAACGAACTGCTGCTTCGATAGTCTCATCGAACTTTGCAGTAGCTGCCTTTTTCACAAGCTCAACCGCTTCTGAAGGCTCGTAAGTTGCTTCGCTGTCGATCAGCTTGGCAGCTTCCAGGTATTTTTTACCGTGTTTAGCCATGTTTTATTCCTCCTTTGTGGTTTTAGCGGATATACCTCCCACATTGACCGGCCGCGAATCGGCCGGCTTTACGAAGCCATGTTTCGTGTGAAAATTAGTCTTCGATGGTGATACCCATGCTGCGGGCAGTACCTTCGACCATACGCATTGCAGACTCAACGTCAGCAGCATTCAGGTCAGGCATTTTTGTTTCCGCGATTTGACGTACCGCATCACGTTTAACGGTAGCAACTTTTTTCTTGTTCGGTTCGCCGGATCCTTTTTCAACTTTCGCTGCCACTTTCAACAGAACTGCTGCAGGTGGAGTTTTAGTGATGAATGTAAAGGAACGGTCCTCGAATACAGAGATTTCAACTGGAATGATCAATCCCGCTTGATCAGCTGTACGAGCGTTGAATTCTTTACAGAATGCCATGATGTTGACACCCGCTTGACCCAATGCCGGACCTACTGGTGGTGCTGGATTTGCTTTACCTGCTGGAATCTGCAGTTTTACCATTTTGATTACCTTTTTTGCCATGATTGACACCTCCTTGCAAAATAGTGGTTAACGGGCCTCACAGCCCTCCCACAAGAAACTTGAAGAAACTATATCTTCTCCACTTGCGTATATTCCAACTCAAGCGGTGTTTCCCGTCCAAACATGTTGACGTGTACTTTCAGCTTGCTTTTGTCTACCAAAATCTCTTCCACGGAGCCCACAAAATTCGCAAAAGGACCGACTTTAATGCGTACGGATTCCTTAATATCGAATTCAATTTTAGGCTTAGGCTCAACCATACCCATGTGCTTCAGAATTTGTTCCACTTCTTCTGGCAACAAGGCTGTTGGTTTGGAGCCGGAACCTGTCGAGCCGACAAATCCGGTAACACCTGGCGTATTGCGAACAACATACCAAGAGTCATCCGTCTGAACCATTTCGACCAAGACATATCCGGGGTAAACTTTACGCATAACGGTCTTTTTCTTACCGTCTTTGTTTACCACTTCTTCTTCCATCGGAACAAGAACGCGGAAAATCTTGTCTTCCATGCCCATGGACTCTACGCGTTTTTCCAAATTGGCTTTGACCTTATTCTCATACCCTGAGTAGGTATGAACGACGTACCATCTTTTTTCCATATCAAGCCACCTGGGACCCTTCTTAAATAATCGCTTCGATCACAGCGGAGATGCCGATATCTACGACCCAAAAAAACAGCGTCATAACCACAACAGTACCAAGTACGATTAACGTGTAGTTCGTCAGCTCTTTACGATTAGGCCAGCGAACCTTTTTAAGTTCAGCCCAGCTTTCAGAGAAAAAGGAAATCAGAGATTTGAAACTACGTTTCACGCCGACTACACCTCCCACAAACTATCTGGTTTCGCGATGAGAAGTCTGCTCGTTACAAAACTTGCAAAATTTCTTCATCTCCATGCGGTCGGGGTGATTACGCTTGTTTTTTGTCGTAGTGTAATTTCTTTGTTTGCAGTTTGTACAAGCCAAAGTAATAATTACCCGCATGATGTACACCTCCCGAAGACTTCCGCACTGAGCAGAGTCTCTAAATTGATCCTGAAAAAAAAGCCGTAAAATAGGCCTACCTAAAACACTTTATCACAAGGGTATAAGCATGTCAATGAAAGAATAACCTTTCATCATTGGGTATTAATTCCGCACTACACGTACCGTGTCTCTCATCTCTGATTTTTTCAATTCTCCGGCATGAACCGAGCGATTACTAGTATTTATCAATCCTTAACAATATAAACTCCAGACAATAAAAAAAGACTCAAACACCGAGCCTTTTCCGTCAACGACAACAACCTCTGTTCAATTATCTCGAACTTCCAGGTACTTTTCAAGTTTGCGCTTCACACGCTGCAATGCATTATCAATGGACTTCACATGACGATCCAGATCAACTGCTATCTCCTGATAGGATCTTCCGTCCAGATACAACATCAGCACTTTACGTTCCAGGTCACTCAAAATCTCGGACATTTTATCTTCCAGGCCAACGAACTCCTCCTGGTTAATAATTAATTCTTCCGGATCACTGACCTGTGTTCCACAAATCACATCGAGTAACGTACGATCAGACTCTTCATCATAAATGGGCTTGTCCAGAGATACGTAAGAATTCAGCGGAATATGCTTCTGTCGTGTGGCTGTCTTGATCGCCGTAATAATCTGTCTTGTAATGCACAATTCGGCAAACGCCTTGAAAGAAGCAAGCTTGTCCCCTTTGAAATCACGGATGGATTTATAAAGGCCAATCATTCCTTCTTGAATAATATCTTCCCGGTCAGCTCCGATCAAAAAATAAGATCTTGCCTTGGCGCGTACAAAGTTGCGATACTTGTTGATCAAAAACTCCAGCGCTTCGCTCTCGCCTTCACGGACCGCTTCGACAATGTCTTCGTCACTTTGGTAATCATACTTTGATAACATGATATCTTTGAGGTCGACACTCACAGACAATCCCTCCGGCTGCAACGCAAGGTACCCCGTTACTCTACTCTATGAAATATACGAACAGTATATATGATCGTACCTGCCACCGTCAACCACGCCATCCCTAAAAAAGAACAGGTATAACATAATTGTCAATAGTTTCAATATTGTAAAATTTGTAAGAAATCCGCTGTCAGCCTCGTCTCCAGCGCTCAAACTGCTTCAAAATTTCAGGGCTTAATTTCCCCCCGATTGTATTGCGAGTTGATCTCGCCTGATCCTCCGCAAGCCGCTGCTGAAGCTCCTTTTCATTCTGCTCCACTTCAATCAGCAGTTCTCTCGCAGATACACGCAGCGCTCCCTGGCCGAAAATAACATGTTGTTCTACCATATCGCTAGTAGCTACATAGATTTGGCGTCTTCGCATGCTTAGTTCCCGAACGAGTCTCTCAATGCATTCGTCTGCCGTCTCTTTTTCCTTTGTAAAATGAACTTGAACTTTGCTCTGTGTAAAGGATTTACCGAGTCCTGGCACAAGGTAGGCGTCAAACACAACGATGACACGCCTGCCGGAAAAAGCCTGGTAGTCTGCAAGCCGAAAGAGCAGTCTGTTTCGCGCCTCTTCCAGCCCGCTTTCAGCCAATTTGGATAATTCCGGCCAGTCGCCAATCATGTTGTACCCGTCTACAAGAAGCACATCACGGGAATCAGCCATATCATCTATTCCTGCGCTTGGCGGGAACGGAGCACTTCATACATGACAACCCCCGCTGCCACGGAAGCGTTCAGGGAATTAATCTGACCTTGCATCGGCAGTTTGACCAACACGTCACATTTCTCACGAATGAGGCGCCCCATGCCTTTGTTTTCGTTGCCAATAACAAGGGCCACAGGACCTGTAAATACACCGTTGCCAAAGACAGCCTCGCGTGCAGTAACATCCGTCCCCACGACCCATACGCCCTCTTCTTTGAGACGATCAATCGTTTGCGCCAGATTGCTTACCCGAGCAACGGGTACATACTCTGCTGCGCCTGCAGATGTTTTGGATACCGTTGCCGTTACCGAAGCTGAACGCCGCTTGGGTACAATGACACCGTGAGCTCCAGTGCAGTCTGCCGTACGCAGGATGGAGCCCAGATTATGAGGGTCTTCAATTTCATCCAGCAAAAGGATAAACGGTTGTTCATTTTTGGATCTGGCTGCTTGCAAAATATCTTCAACCTCAGCATAAGCATACGGAGCTGCCTGGGCAACAACACCTTGATGCTGAATACCGGGAACGGTTTGATCCAGCTTACGCTTGTCCACGTGCTGAATGACGATCCCTTGTTTTTTGGCCTCCGCAATGATCGGTTGCGTCAGATGTTTCTGCGCCGTGTCGGCAATCCATATTTTATTAATGGTCCGGCCAGAACGCAGCGCCTCCGTTACGGAGTGTTTACCGGCAATCCATTCTTCTTCCATCCTTGTTCGTTCCTCTCTGTATTGCTTGTTATATAAAATAGTCACCGCAGCTATTTGGACGTTGATGCAGATGCCTGTTCTGCCTGCTCAATCCCCAGCCCAATCAGCTCAATCATTCGATGATGCTGACTGCTGCTGTATAAATAACCGATCAGACATTCAAACGCCGTAGCGTGTCTGTACTCCAGCACATCCGCATTTTTGGGAACACTGCCCGACTTAGCATTGCGCCCCTGCCGCACCACGTCCAGCTCCTCTTCCGTCAATGCGGCCTCTATACTTGTCAGTATGCGGCTTTGAGCCTTGGCAGATACCAGCTTTGTTGCACTGCGGTGCAGATGGTTAGGACGCATGTTCGCTTTGGATAACAGATACTGCCTCACCGCAACCTCATATACCGCATCACCGATATAGGCCAGTGCAATTGGCGGAATCAACCGTGCAGGCCGGGAAGGAGGATAAGGAAACCATCCGCCCTCCTGCGCATTCATCTGATACGTCCCTTCACTCTGCACATCATTAGCTGTTCTCTCGACAGATTGAGACAAAATATTCTCTTTTTCCTCGCTCATTTACGCCGCCATCTCATTCCCTGAGCCGTATCTTCCAGCAGGATGCCTTGAGCAGACAATTCATCACGAATTTCATCTGCGCGGGCCCAGTTTTTGGATTTGCGTGCTTCCACGCGCTCTTGAATCAAATGTTCAATCTCTTCGTCCAAAAGTTCCGGCTCCACGTCTGTATAGATTCGCAGCACCGCATTCAGTTCATCGAACAGTTCCAGCAATGCATGAATCTCGGCGGCATTGACCACATCCTGCTGCAGCAGCTGGTTCGCTTCTGCCGCCCATTCAAACAGCGCCGTAATTGCATCCGGTGTATTGAAGTCATCCTGCATTTTTTCATGATACTGCTGTCGAATACCTTCCAGCCTTGCTGCGAATTCTTCAGGAATCTGCTGATTTATGGTCACGGCACCCAGGCGATGCTTCAGGTTGCCTACCGCATTGGCGATGCGATCCACACTGTTCTGCGCCTGCTCCATCGTATCCTCAGTGAAATTGAGCGGGTTACGATAGTGAGTAGACAACATGAAGTAACGGATGGCTTCACGCTTGTACTGGCTTCGCAGATCCTTCACCAAAACGCCGTTACCGAGAGATTTCGACATTTTCTCGTTATCAATGCGAATAAACCCGTTATGCATCCAGTAATTTGCGAGTGGTTTGCCCGTAATTGCTTCGGATTGCGCGCATTCGCACTCATGGTGAGGAAACTGCAGATCCTGACCTCCACCGTGAATATCCAGTGTATCCCCCAGGTATTCCCTTGCCATGGCGGAGCACTCGATATGCCAGCCAGGACGACCATCGCCCCAAGGACTGGACCAGAAAATTTCGCCAGGCTTAGCTGCCTTCCAAAGCACGAAGTCTTCCGGATGCTCCTTGCGCTCGTCTACACCGATCCGGATACCGAACTGCAGCTCCTGCAGGTTCTGTTTCGACAATTGTCCGTATTTCTCGAACTTGCCTGTTCGATAATATACGTCACCGCCATTTTCGTAAGCGAAACCTTTTTCAACAAGTTCACCTATAAAATCAATAATCAGCGGCATATTCTCGGTTACCCTCGGGTTGCTGCTGGCTTTAGGAATGCCAAGCCCTTCCAAATCTTCGTAATACGCGGCAATAAATTTCTCTGCCACATGCGGAACGTCAGTGCCGAGCTGCTCGGCCTTGCGAATCAGCTTGTCATCCACATCCGTGAAATTTACGACATAATTCACTTCATGTCCGGTCTGCTCCAGATACCCGCGAACGGTGTCGAAAAAGATTACTGGACGGGCATTCCCGATATGAATGTAGTCGTATACGGTTGGTCCGCATACGTACATTTTCACCTTGCCGGGCTCTTGCGGAACAAAATCCTCTTTGGTACGGCTCATCGTATTATAAATCTGAAGCGTCATGGTCACTTTTCCTTTCATCCTGAACTGCTGTACTGTATACCTATTCAATGTGCATGCATCAGCGAATGTGCATCAATCATCTTATGTGCATTTCTCGGATTCGCGTGTATTTTGCATTGTGCGCACTTCCTCCTGCAGCCGTTCAATTTCACGCTGCATGCTGCGCAGAGAATCAACAACCGGGTCAGGCAGCTGCTGGTTCAGACGGTCCACACGCCGGCCATCCTGCTTGACGATTCGTCCCGGAATACCTACGACTGTACTGTTCGCCGGCACTTCCTTTAAAACAACGGAGTTCGCACCGATATTGCTTTGATCTCCTACGCGAAACGATCCCAGCACCTTTGCACCGGATGAGATAACCACATTATTGCCAATTGTCGGGTGTCTCTTTCCTTTTTCTTTCCCTGTCCCTCCCAGGGTTACGCCTTGATAGATTACAACATCGTCGCCAATCTCACAGGTTTCTCCAATGACAACACCCATTCCGTGGTCAATGAACAAACGATCACCGATAGTAGCTCCAGGGTGAATCTCGATGCCTGTCATAAACCGGCTAACCTGAGATATAAACCGGGCAAGCGAGTACCATCTTCGTTTGTATAGATAGTGCGCGAATCGATGGGCCCATATCGCATGCAGCCCTGAATACGTAAATACAACTTCAAACCAACTCCGGGCGGCTGGATCATTTTCAAAGACCGTCTGGATATCTGATCTGATCTTTTTGAACATGCTCGTTCCCCTCTTGTTCCGGTTCTCGTCCTCCGGGTATGCCGGACGGCGTGTTCCTTGGTAGTGTACTGCGCACTCGCCAAAACAAAAAACGCCTCTGCAGCACGAAGCTGCAGAGGCGTTAATCGCGGTCCCACTCTGCTTGGTTTAGTTCATTCATGATGATCCCTGAATAAAACAAACCCTCTGGCGGCTCGGTAACGGGAACCAGTCGTCGCCATCTATCCTGACGTTCTCCTCTGTACTGTTAACTGAGGCGGGGCCGGATTCGACGGTGCAGCTCACGGGTGCATTTCAGACTGCTGGACAATGGACGGCTCGCAGCCACCGCTAGCCAAACAGGTCTGTTCTCTGTCCGGGCGTGCGGGGCCATCCTCTCTGGATTTGTCCGGGTCAGCTTACTTCTCCCGGTCTTTGCTGTTCTATATGAACGTATTATGACAATTCAACCTTGTGTTGCTATTATAGCGAAAAGCCTTCACACTGACAACCAGCAGAATCCAATTACATAAGTTGAGCTAATGAATATTCACACAAGCACTCCAATGACAGAATAACCTTCCAATCGCTGTTATCCCCAGATTTTTTTGATTCCCTTTTCCAAAGGGAAAAATCCGGTGATAAAGGCACAGCATATGCTTCCGATGCAGCTTTCTTGCAGAAAGCTTGTAGCTCCGCTTTTCCAGTTTTTTTCTGTCCTCTCCGTTTTCGTGTAACTCATGATATCCACTTATGAGGTTTCACATTTACACGATTTACGCGCTTGTCACCTGTGCCAACAAGCGCTGGGTGACCGTGTCTCTGCCCAGCAATACAATCGTCTGATTCAGGTCACGTCCATGAGTCTGTCCCGTCAAGGCCACACGGATTGGCATAAAGAGCTGTTTGCCCTTGAAGCCTGTTTCCTTCTGCACTTCCTTGATCAGCGCAGCCATTTTGCTCGGTGTAAATTCGTCGCTCTCCTTTACCTTGTCAGCAAATGCCTTCAGCACCGCTGGTACCTGCTCTTCAGCAAGCACCGCAGCTCCTTCACTCTCCAGCACAACCTCAGAACGGAAGAACACTTCCGACAACTCTACGATATCGGATGCTGCATTCATCTGCTCCTGATAGAGATGTACAAGCGTATACGCCCATTCTTTTTGCTCCGCGGACAGCTCGGCAGGAAGACGTCCTGCTTTTTGCAGATGCGGGATCGCCATCTCGGCAATGCGCGCAGGATCAGCATGTTTGATGTAATGGTTGTTCAGATGCGCCAGCTTGTGTGTATCAAAGACAGCCGGGCTCTTGGACAGACGCTTTGTATCGAAAATGGAGATCAGCTGCTCCTGTGAAAAGATTTCCTCTTCTCCTTCCGGCGACCAGCCAAGCAGGGAGATAAAGTTGAACATCGCTTCGGGCAGATAGCCCAGCTGATCATACTGTTCAATAAACTGGATGACGGATTCATCCCGTTTACTCAGTTTTTTGTGGTTTTCGTTCACGATCAGCGTCATATGACCGAATTGCGGCGGCTCCCAGCCAAGCGCTTCATAGATCATCAGCTGACGCGGTGTGTTGGAGATATGATCCTCCCCCCGCAACACGTGGGAGATCTTCATCAAGTGATCGTCCACGGCAACCGCATAGTTGTACGTGGGAATGCCGTCCTTTTTCACAATGACAAAGTCGCCTGATTCCTTGCTGTTGAACGAAATCGTACCTTTGACCATGTCGTCGAATGTATATGTGCGGTCTGCCGGTACACGGAATCGAATGCTCGCCACGCGGCCTTCCGCTTCAAATGCTGCAATCTGCTCCGGTGTCAGGTCACGGTGCTTGCCGGAATAACGCGGGGTTTCTCCACGCGCCGACTGCTCTTCGCGCTCCTGTTCCAGCTCTTCTTCCGTGCAGTAGCAGCGGTATGCCAGACCTTTGTCCAGCAGCTCTTGTGTATATTTGCGATACAGATCGAGACGCTCCGTCTGGCGGTATGGTCCGTAGTCCCCGCCTACATCAATACTCTCATCCCACTCGATGCCGAGCCATTTCAAGTATTTCAGCTGGCTTTCCTCGCCACCCGCAATGTTGCGTTTCACGTCCGTATCCTCGATACGAATAATGAATTTACCGTTATTATGTTTGGCATACAAGTAGTTAAACAGCGCCGTACGGGCATTCCCGATATGCAGGTGTCCCGTTGGGCTTGGTGCGTAGCGCACCCGAATTTCTGCGCTCATATGATCCCCTCCGTCTCTAATTCGTTGATGATATCACACACGTACCAGGCACACAACCGATTGGGCTGCAATGCCCTCTCCCCGTCCAGGGAACCCGAGCTGCTCTGTCGTTGTTGCCTTCACGTTCACTTGTGTCACATCGGCTTCCAGCGCCTTCGCAATCACTTCAGCCATCTGCGGAATATAAGGTGCCATCTTGGGCTTCTGGGCAATAATCGTTGAATCAATATTACCGAGCTTATAGCCGCGATCCTTCGCGAGCTGCCATACATGCTCCAGCAGTTTCAAGCTGTCCGCATCTTTAAATTCCGGATCGGTATCCGGGAAATGCTTGCCGATATCCCCGAGTGCAAGTGCACCAAGAATCGCATCACTAATCGCATGCAGCAGCACGTCTGCGTCCGAGTGGCCCAGCAGTCCTTTTTCATAAGGAATCGTAACCCCGCCAATAATGCACGGTCTTCCCTCCACCAGCTGGTGCACGTCAAATCCTTGTCCTACACGTATCATCGCTTCTTCTCTCCCCCAAGCCAAAACGCGGCATACTGTAAATCTTCAGGCGTCGTTAGTTTGATGTTGGTGTAACTGCCTTCCACAACCTTGACCGACATTCCCTGGCGCTCGGCCAGCATGGCATCATCCGTTCCCAGAAACCCGTCCCGCTCTGCCGTATCGTAAGCCTCCAGCAAGGAAGAAAGACGAAAAGCCTGCGGGGTTTGAATGCTCCACAGACTGCTGCGGTCCGGCGTTGCTGTAACGATGCCTTCCGCATTCACTTGTTTAATCGTATCCTTCACCGGCACGGCCAGCACAGCTGCTCCGCCCGAAGCGGCGGCAGCCATGCAGTCCCTGATCTGCTCACGGTGCACAAAAGGACGTACCCCGTCGTGAACGAGCACCCAATCGGTTCCTAACGCCCGCAGGCCTTCATGGACCGAATGCTGTCTCTCTTTCCCTCCGGGGATTACGCGGACACGCGATTCCAGCTGGTATTCTTTTACCCATTCCAGGCATCGTTCAACATCTGCAGCACCCGTAACCAGAACCATCTCACGAATCTCGTCCAGCGCCGCAAATACTTCAAGCGTATGTATGAAAACGGGCTTGTCCTGCAGCAGCAGAAATTGTTTGCTCTCGGTTGTGCCCATACGGGTTCCCCGGCCTGCCGCTACAATGACAACGCCCCAACCTTTATCCATGCCGCAATCCCTGCCTTGTCTGTCAGTTTATCGTCTGGAGTCTATAATTCATAATACATCACCTATTATAGCTCATTACGATACACTACTCATCATACCCCTTTATTGGGCTTTTTCCAACAGTTTCGGCTTGGCAAATATCATTCGTCCCGCAGATGTCTGCAGCACACTGGTCACCAGCACTTCCATCATCATGCCGATGTACTCCCGTCCACCTTCAACCACAATCATGGTACCATCGTCCAGATAGGCTACACCTTGCCCGTGCTCCTTGCCATCCTTGATAATCTGCACCATAATCTCTTCTCCTGGCAGCACTACCGGCTTCACCGCATTGGCCAGATCATTGATGTTCAACACCGATACACCTTGTAGCTCACACACTTTGTTCAGGTTGAAGTCGTTGGTCACAACCTTGCCCTGCAGCACCTTGGCAAGCTTCACGAGCTTGCTGTCTACCTCGGAAATTTCTTCAAAATCCCCTTCATAGATCAGTACCTGCACATCAAGCTCCTTCTGGATTTTGTTCAAAATGTCCAGTCCGCGCCGCCCGCGGTTCCGCTTGAGCAGATCCGATGAATCCGCGATATGCTGCAGCTCCTCCAGCACAAATTCAGGAATGACAATCGTTCCCTCAATGAAACCGGTCTTGCAGATATCCGCAATTCGTCCATCAATGATGACGCTGGTGTCCAAAATTTTATGCTCTTCCATGCGTCGTTCCTCGTCCACTTCAGGATGGCCCCATCGTCCCGACTTCCAGAATGCCCCCAGATCGTCTTTCTTGGCCATAGCCAGACTGTACCCTGAATAAGCAGCAATGGCAGTCAGCCCCACCTGCAGCACCTCTCCTGCGGTTCCCAGCCAGGCAAGGCAAGGATACAGCAGCAAAGAAGCCAGAAGACCGGCCACGATGCCTGCCGCACCAGCAGCCAGCTCGTTCATCGGTATTTTAGCCAGGGAATCAATCCCGCTATGCAGTCTGTTTGCCATCATGGTGCCGCCAATCGTACATACGGACATAAAAAGTACCGCTCCCAGCAGTGTAGATACACCAGCCCCCAGCAATCCTGCTGACTGAATCCATTCAGCCATCCAGGGAATAGATTTGCCTGCCAGATGATAAGCCGTGTACCCGAACCATGCGCCGCACAATCCAGTAAAAGTTAAAATGCCTTTTCTCCACATGAGTTCCTGCACCTCCTCAATCAATCTTTATCTTCATATCCAGTATGATCCAATTCCCGAAAAGCTAATCCCGTCCGCAAGAACTTTTTGGAAATGTTGCATTCGTCAGTTGAAAGTAAGACTTTTATTGGCATATAATGAATTCAATTCATATCCAGAGGTGAGTGGCAAAATGAGTACGCTAAGTTTACAGGCTTTTCAGGATCAAGTTTCCGAACTGCTGCTGCGCCATCGCAGCCTGATTGATGTACTGTCCAAAACGGGACAAGCCGGAGCCTCTGTTAACCGCGCTGTGTCCAAAGCCATTACCGAATGCGGCTGCATTGAGCTGCACGCCACCAAACAGCAGTACGCCCCCGAAAGTGGTATATCTCAAGCCAAAGGTTCGCTGGAAACACATGTGGAAGGTGAATTGTGTGAAAATTGCAAAGAGGTCATCAGTTCCGAATTAGGGCGGAACCTGTTCTATATGTCTGCACTCTGCAATCTGCTGGACATTAACATGGAAGAGGTTGTGAATCACGAATCACAGAAATGTTCGACGCTTGGCATGTTCAACTTGTCTTAGCTCCATGATTATATACTCGGTTGGTTATGTATCAGCATAAGCACACAGCAAAAAGCACGTACTCTCCGTTCAGGAAAAGTACGTGCTTTTTGTGTTTCGTGATTTGTTAAGCTCGTGTACAACTCGCATAAGTTAGCTGTCGGAGCGGGAAGATTTCTCTCCCTTGCGTTTTTTGGCACGATTGCGAGAAGCCGCGATTCGTACACTGTGCTTCATGCCATACAAGGCATACAGCACGAGCGGAATAAAAATCAGCTTGGACAGCTGATCCGGGAAAAGGAGAGCCAGCCCGACCGCCAGCAGTATAACCCACGGGGCGATCCAGATCGCCTTTCGAGGCAGTCCGACCTTTTTGAAATTGGGATATTTCAGCGAGCTTACCATCAGATATGATAACAGCAGCGTAGCAATCATCATGGAGATGGGGCCGATATCCTTATGGAAAAGGGAGAGCGTTGCAAGTACGCCACCCGCGGCCGGAATCGGTAAACCTGTGAAATACCCGGGAATGCCCGGCCGTACATTAAATCTCGCCAGACGTATGGCTCCGCAGATTGGAAAAGCAGCCGTTGCAATCCAGGCGAAGATGGGCGTTGCATCCTGGAATGACACCATAAAAATAATCAGGGCCGGTGCTGCACCAAAAGAAACCATATCCGACAAGGAGTCCAGCTCCTTGCCAAATTCGCTTTGCGCATTCAATGCCCGGGCTACCCGTCCATCCAGACCATCCAGCAGCATCGCAATGATAACCAAAATCGCAGCCAGGCTGTATTTTTCGTTGATTGCAAGCAAGATGGCCAGCATTCCAAGAAACAGATTACCCAGGGTAAAGAGATTTGGAATGAATCTGGTTAACATGTTGTTTCACCTCATCCATTAGAAGCCTATACAGGCGGTTCCTACATCTGTCTGTCAATAAACATCTGCTCCTGCAGACGTTTGAGTCCTTCCTTGATGGTACGGGCACGAACTTCACCAATGCCATCCACCTCATCCAGCTCCTCGATTGTAGCGGTGATGACGTGAGGCAGCTGTTCGAATTGATCCACCAGGTTATGAATAATGACATTAGGCAGACGAGGGATCTTATTTAATACCCGGTAACCGCGAGGTGCAACCGAATCCTCGGAAGTTGCTGCCGATGAAGGATAACCCAGCAGACGTACGATATGATGTGCATCCAGCAGCTCGTCATCCGACAATCTTTTCAGACCCCCGATAATCTCGCGAATCTTGTCATCACTGTCGTCACGGGCATAATCCTTGTACAGCAGCCAGGCCTCTTCCTCTGTTGTGCCAACAAGCTCCTCCATCTGCATAGAGATGAGTCGTCCTTCATTGCCCAGCTCATCAATATATCGTTCAATCTCCGTTTTGATCCGCAGCACCATCTCGGTGCGTTGAATGACATTGACCACCTCGGGAATCGTAACCAGTTCCTCAAATTCAGAGGCACTCAGATTGGTGAGGGATTGTGTCAACACAGCTTTATATTTTTCGAGCGTTTGAATCGCCTGATTGGCTTTGGTCAAAATAACCCCGATTTCCTTGAGTGAATATCTAAGCGTTCCCTGGTACAGGGTAATAATATTCCGGCGCTGCGAGATAGACACAACCAGCTTGCCAGTCTGCTTCGCCACTCGTTCGGCCGTCCGGTGACGAATGCCTGTCTCTGACGAAGAGATCGAGGAATCCGGGATCAGCTGTGTGTTGGCGTACAAAATCCGCTTCAGATCCTCGCTCAGAATAATCGCACCATCCATTTTGGCAAGCTCATACAGGTAGTTTGGCGAGAAATCACAATTAATCGAAAATCCTCCATCCACCACTTCCATTACTTCAGGGCTGTATCCTACAACAAGCAGTGCGCCCGTCTTGGCGCGCAGCACATTTTCCAGACCTTCGCGGAAAGGTGTACCCGGTGCGATCAGCCTTAACAAATCATTCATATTGTCCAGTTGGCTTGAATCCTTCATCTTGTTATGCCCCCTAATCTAAAGCAACCGCTAGTGCATCTGCCACGGTATTCACACCGATCAGTTGTATCCCGCGAGGATGTTTCCAGCCCTTTAAGCTTTTTTCTGGTAAAATAACTCGTTTGAAGCCCAGCTTGGCGGCTTCTTTCACACGCTGTTCTGCCCTTGATACGGCACGGACCTCACCTGTCAGGCCAATCTCGCCAAAGATAACATCATCCGGCTTGGTTGGCACATCTCTAAGGCTGGAGGCAATGCTGATAGCCACTGCAAGATCGACAGCCGGCTCATCCAGCCTGACCCCGCCAGCTACGTTCAGGTATGCATCCTGTGTTTGCAGGAACATGCCCATACGTTTCTCCAGAACAGCGATAATCAGATTGAGCCTGTGATGATCAATGCCTGTTGCCATACGGCGTGGAGAAGGAAAGTGCGTGGTCGAGATCAAGGCCTGCAGCTCTACCAGCATCGGTCTTGTGCCTTCCATACTGGCTACAACGGTAGAACCCGCTACCCCGAGCGGACGTTCCGATAAAAACAATTCGGAGGGATTACCGACTTCACGAAGGCCATCCTCTCCCATTTCAAATATGCCAATCTCGTTGGTGGAACCGAAACGATTCTTGACTGCACGAAGGAGGCGATATGTATGATGCCGCTCTCCTTCAAAATAAAGCACACAGTCCACCATATGCTCCAGCATGCGGGGGCCGGCGATGGCACCTTCTTTGGTAACATGCCCTACAAGCACTGTTGCAATGCCTCGGCCTTTTGCAATCCGCATAAATCTGGAGGTACATTCCCTTACCTGGGCTACACTTCCGGGTGCGCTGGTAACTTCGGGTAAATATACTGTCTGAATGGAGTCAATGACAAGAAAATGCGGCTGGATCTGATCCACCGCTTCCTCGATCCGTTCCATATTCGTTTCACATAGCACATACAGCTCCGGCGAGAGCGCACCCAGACGGTCAGCTCGCAATTTTGTCTGCTTCACGGATTCCTCCCCGGACACATACAGCACACGCAGACCGGAATGAGTCAGTGCGTGAGACGTCTGTAACATCAACGTCGATTTTCCGATTCCCGGATCGCCCCCCACCAGCACGAGCGAGCCTGGCACAATACCGCCACCCAATACACGGTTAAGCTCTCCGATTCCCGTTTGTACACGCGGCTCCTGACCGCTATCTATATCTATGATAGGAAGCGGTTTATCTTTACTGTCAAACAGAGGAGAATTTCTCCCTTGTGTTTTGACCACCGTTTCAGTCTCCTCTATCATTGAATTCCAGGACTGGCAGCCAGGACATTTTCCGTACCATTTGGGGGCTTCATAGCCGCATTCTGTACATTGAAACTTGGTTTTTACTTTGGCCACTTCAGCACTCCTAAAAATTTATTTTATTACAGCATTTTGCATTATTCGACGATTATTGCTATCTCACCCTGACATTTAGGGTTACTAAAAGTTTACCATTGTTTGAGATTTTTCGTAAAGGATTATCGCAAACTTTACACATCATTGTAGTCCTTATTGTTACATCCCGATCACATATTAAGCTAAAACCAAAAAAACTCCCCAGCCAGAGCCGGGGAGGATCAAACTAGTACTGCACGGCTGATGTTATGCAGCAGTGCAGTACTTATTTATTGAGTTTCAATTTCCTCATTACCGAGTTGAATTGAATTGTTATTTAGTCTCGATTTCCTCACTAGATGGAACAGAAGCAGCCTTTTTCGTAACAGACAGCGCACCGTTCTCTTCATCAATGAGCAGTGAATCACCTTTGGTCACATTGCCAGTAAGCAGTTCCTCAGACAATCTGTCTTCGATATGCTTCTGGATCGCCCGGCGAAGCGGACGTGCACCATACGCTGGATCGAAGCCTGCTTTGGCCAGAAATGCTTTTGCATTATCTGTAAGCTCAAAGTCCACGTCATATTCATGCAGTCGTTTACGCAGGTCTTCACTCATAAGTGTAACAATCTCGGCAATGTGTTTCTCTTCCAGTGAGTGGAATACGATGATTTCATCAATCCGGTTCAGGAACTCCGGACGGAAGCTTTTCTTCAGCTCATCCATCACTTTGCCTTTCATGTTATCGTAATCCGCACCCGCATCTACAACAGCTGTAAAGCCAAGGGTAGAGTTACGTTTGATCGCCTCAGCACCTACGTTGGATGTCAGGATGATCAGCGTATTGCGGAAGTCAACAACGCGACCTTTGGAATCGGTCAAGCGACCATCTTCCAGCACTTGCAGCAGGATGTTGAATACTTCAGGGTGTGCCTTCTCCACTTCATCCAACAGTACAACGGAGTAAGGTTTGCGGCGAACTTTCTCGGTCAACTGACCGCCTTCTTCATAGCCCACATATCCTGGAGGCGCTCCGACGAGACGTGCTGTGGAGTGCTTCTCTCCGTACTCGGACATATCAATCCGGATTACAGCATTCTCATCACCAAACATCGCTTCAGCGAGAGCACGAGCAAGCTCGGTTTTACCTACCCCTGTAGGACCAAGGAAGATAAATGAACCCATCGGACGTTTTGGATCTTTAAGTCCGGCACGTGCCCGGCGAACGGCGCGGCTGACGGATTTAACTGCTTCATCCTGACCGATAACCCGCTCATGCAGAATTTGCTCAAGGTTCATCAAGCGTTGTGTTTCTTCTTCTTTCAGCTTGTTCACCGGAATTCCTGTCCAGTTGGCTACCACTTGAGCGATATCCTCTGGTGTTACCTCGGAATCGGTACGGCCTTGTTTTTCTTTCCACTGATTTTTCGTTGTATCCAGTTCTTCACGAATCTTTTGTTCCGTATCACGGAGTGCCGCAGCTTTCTCAAACTCCTGGCTCTGTACCGCTGCATCTTTCTCCTTGCGGATATCTTCAAGACGGCTCTCCAGTTGCTTCAGGTTTGGCGGAATTGTATACGAGTTCAGCCTTACTTTCGAACCGGCCTCATCAATCAAGTCGATTGCTTTATCCGGCAGGAAGCGGTCTGTAATATAACGGTCAGACAATTTTACCGCCTGAACGATAGCTTCGTCAGTAATTTTTACGCGGTGATGCGCTTCGTAACGATCACGCAGACCATGCAAAATTTGAATAGCTTCTTCTGGTGAAGGCTGATCTACCGTAATCGGTTGGAAACGACGCTCCAGCGCAGCATCCTTCTCGATGTATTTGCGGTACTCATCCAGCGTTGTTGCACCGATGCACTGCAATTCACCGCGAGCGAGAGCCGGCTTCAAGATGTTCGATGCATCGATTGCCCCTTCAGCTCCACCTGCACCAATCAGGGTATGCAGCTCGTCGATGAACAGCACAATGTTGCCAGCCTGACGAATTTCATCCATGATTTTTTTCAAACGATCCTCGAATTCACCACGATATTTGGTTCCGGCTACAACCGAGCCCATATCCAGTGTCATAACACGTTTGTCACGCAAGGTCTCTGGAATTTCGTTAGCGATAATTTTTTGTGCGAGTCCTTCAGCAATCGCTGTTTTACCTACACCCGGCTCACCGATCAGTACCGGATTATTCTTGGTACGACGGCTCAGCACTTGGATAACACGCTCGATTTCCTTACTGCGGCCAATAACCGGATCAAGGTTATTCTCTCTGGCATATGCCGTGAGATCACGAGCCAGGCTATCCAGTGTTGGTGTGCTTACATTGGCAGGTGTGCCATTGTGACTGGAGACAGCTTCGCTGCTGCCCAGCAATTGCAGCACTTGCTGACGTGCTTTATTCAAGCTGATACCGAGGTTGTTGAGTACACGTGCAGCAACCCCTTCACCCTCACGAATGAGACCGAGCAGGATGTGCTCTGTGCCCACGTAAGTGTGACCCAGTTTACGTGCCTCATCCATAGAAAGCTCAATAACTTTTTTCGCTCTTGGCGTATATGCAATGTTCGTAGGCTGCTCCTGGCCGCGGCCAATCAGCGTTTCTACTTCATCCTGAATTTTCTCCAATCCGAGTCCCAGGCCGATCAGTGCTTTGGCAGCAATGCCTTCACCTTCACGAATGAGGCCGAGCAAAATATGCTCTGTACCGATGTTATTATGACCGAGACGGACAGCTTCTTCCTGCGCGAGTGCGAGCACCTTCTGGGCCCGTTCCGTAAATCTTCCAAACATCATATCTCCTGCACCTCCATGGTTTTGGATAAAACGAAGGGATTACATTGAATTGAATAACCCTTCGTATTCATATCATTTTTGTTTGCAGCCATGCTGCGAATAAAATCATTGGTCATCCCAGAAACGGGACACCTGTTATATAAAGCCGCATATGCGGCGTGAAACCAGTATTACAGTTCAAGGAAAGTTTAGCCAGAGCCTTTGGTTGCATTGATCGTATCACGAATTAACTGAGCCCGGTAGATGTCACGCTCATCTGTACGCATATCCCCGAACGTTTTTTGCAAAAATCCGGGCTGTGTCATCACATTCAGCTCATTCATCACCGGGATGGATATTCCATCGAGCAATCCAAGATCTACGCCAAGCCGCACATCCGATAGTCGCTGTGCCGCTTCCTTCGTGTCCACAATCGCCGCATGAGACAAAATCCCGTACGAACGCATTACACGATCCGTAATCCGCAGTCTGGAATCCGTAAGCAGCCTTTCTCTGGCTGTGCGCTCATGCCCAATAATCTGTAAAACAACACTATGCAGGTTGTCGATGACTTCTTGCTCCGTCTGTCCCAAAGTGATCTGATTGGAAATCTGGAACAGATTGCCCATTGCTTCACTGCCTTCACCGTAGATTCCCCGTACAGTTAACCCGACTTGGGATACTGCACTAAGAATACGTCCGATCTGCTGTGTCATTACAAGTGCCGGGAGATGCACCATTACAGACGCTCTCACCCCTGTGCCGACATTTGTCGGACAACTGGTTAGATATCCCCTGTGATCATCAAAGGCATAATCCACGTGCGCTTCAAATGCATCATCTATGGCGGAGGCTTTCTCCCAGGCTTCTTTCACCTGGAACCCCGGATAGAGGCACTGGATACGCAGATGATCCTCTTCGTTAATCATAATGCTAACCGATTCATCCTCACTGAGGATAACGGCTCCGTGTCTCGATTCATTTGCGAGGCTCGGACTAATCAGATGTTTCTCCACCAGCACCCGCTTGTCGAGTTCTCCAATATCCGTCAGGTCGAGTGTAGTAAAATCACCAAAAGCGTGTACGTCATCGTATTGAAGTACTTCGCTCAGCTTATTCAGCACCTCTTCCGATTGCTCATTGGAAGCCAGCATCGGAAACGGGATATGCTGAAGGTTACGTGCAATCCGGACACGACTGCTGATCACAATTTCTGAGTCTACTGCATCGCTGCGCATCCAGTCACTGAGCGCCTTCTCCGTAAAACGCAGATTAGGCATTACCCTTCCCTCCTACTCATGACAAACTTTACTCCTGAGTTATTTCTTTTTCAAGTTCTCTGATCTGGTCACGAATCTGAGCCGCCTCTTCGAACTCTTCTTGCGCAATGCTTTGCTGCAAATGCTGCTTCAGATCGGCGATCTGCCGTTTAACCTTAATACGGCCACCTGCCCGAGCAGGAACTTTGCCTACATGAGACGTGCTGCCATGCACTCGTTTGAACAACGGGTCCAGACGGCTGTCAAAATATTTGTAACAAGAGCTGCAGCCAAAGCGGCCGATCTTGCTAAATTGGGCATAAGTCATGCCACATTCTTCACACTGCAGCGCCTTGGCAGGAGCTGCACCTGAACCTTTGCCTGCTGGATCAAAATCAAGCAATCCGGACAGCAGGTTGTGAATGGAAAATCCGCCTGCAGTTCCAGGAATCATCTCCCCCTTCTCACGGGCACATGATTCACAGATATGAAATTCCGTCTTTTCTCCATTTACAATTTTCGTAAAATGCAGTGTAGCCGGACGTTTATTACATTCTTGGCACAGCATGTAGATGTACCTCCTTTGATCCCGATAGTTTCATTTACCGAGCAAAGATATCAGCATTGCCTTCAACATTCTGGCACGAATTTGATCCCGGTAAGGAAGTTTGACCATTAGAACTTCTCTCGACACAGCCGCACGCATCAATCCGGCTTCTCGCTTGCTTAGAAAACGCGCTTCCTCCAGTTGATAGATCAGCCCTTCAGCAGCAGTCTGTCCAATCTCTTCGCCAATACTATGATGAAGATGATTGTGCAGTGCCGATTGGGCCGGCAATTCAATGCGCTGTATGCGAACATATCCACCACCGCCGCGTTTACTCTCGACCAGATAACCTTTTTCCAGAGTGAAACGGGTGCTGATGACATAATTGATCTGGGAAGGCACACATGAGAACTGATCCGCCAGATCATTACGCTGAATTTCAATCATTCCTTCGGGACTTTCATGCAAAATACCCTTCAGATATCGTTCGATAATATCAGAGATATTACGCATCCAATCATCCTCCACTGTCTGAAACGTTAAGTCAATAAGGACCCACACGCCCCCACAGAGTACACCTTCTCCACCCATTTAACCACTCAGGGAAACAGCGAATCTTGCTGTGTCCGGTCTTAAACAGGAGAACAAAGGAAGCACGAAGGTCCTTTAAATATCCTTTGATCTTCTAATGAAATGTACAGGTTCTAAAGCACTTCTCATCAGAGAGCAGAAAAGTCAAACACCCGATTGTAAATAAAACAGGGGCTTTTTGGCCTTCAGTTGACTTTGACTTTCTTTGACTTTATATACATTATAGCATATTTTGCTGGTTTGCCAAGTGGGGGCACTATTCATTTTTTACGATTTTACACGAAATATTCGCAGGACACAAAAAAACCTCTCCCAAATATCAGGAGAAGTCTAATTGTCTCTTCATTACATTCCTTATCGGATCGAATCAAAGAAGGAACTCTGTGCTGGCGGCTTAGAAAAAATCAAGCAAATAGGTTTCACGTTTCGGTACAGCCTTTTCCAGCGCTTCAATTGCGTTAGCCGGGCCTTCCAGTCTGCCGATCCGGGCCATCTCTACCGGTCTGCGATACCCCATCATTATGGCCGTAAGTGTTTGAATCGTAAGACGAATCGGCTGATTGTTCTGAGCGTGACGCTCTGTTTCTGCCTTTTTCCAAATGGAAGCTGTTCCGTTCAGCGCCACATTCAACTCCCATACCCCTTCATTCCACGGAGCGTATGCATCTTCCACCTCAAGTAAAATCTGTACAGGCGAGTCCTGGCTTGCAAAAGGATACTGCGAGATGAACTGCTCCACACTCACAATTCGTGCCATAAAGTACGGTACAACCTCTTGTTGAATCCGCGGGTTATCCAGTTGAAATGCAAGCAAGTCACTTGCAGGCGCTTGCAAGGTGACTTCATCAATCATGGAATCATGATTGGCAATGAACGTCCATAAGCCTTGCCTTGCCTCCTCGTTCAAATGAACCATTTCACCGATGGTGAACTTTCCCTCCTTGACCTCATAGAAGATGTAACCTTGGGGTATTCCAGTCTCATTATAATAAACAGCTCGCTGACTGCCCTTTTTCACATAAACCGAATTGCTCCACCACGCGTCATCTCGATTCAACGTCCCATTATAACGCGCAGCATACTCATCATATATCTGCTTTAATACTGGAAGCTCAGGATTTCCCCGCTTGATCGTTCCCGGCGTCTGTTTTTTGGTTGGCAGCATAGAAGTCGTCAATTTGTATTTCTTAAATTCAACATAGGTTTCCCACCCATACTTCCGATAAAAACCAAAGGAGAACGGGTGCAGGAAAGATACGCTCTGTTTATTCCGATTCATCTCTTCCAGTGCGTATTTCAGTAGCCCGGCAACCCAGCCTTTGCGTCTGTACTCCGGCCATGTGGCTACACCTGCGATTCCGCCCATTTCAAAGGACCGTCCCTGAATATACGTCTGAAAAGGAATAATCTGAAGCTTTGCCCCAACCTGACCATCGGCGTAGACACCCAGTACATTATGCGTTGCAAACTCCTGGCGCCGTTTCTCCAGCTGCTCCTCTGACAGTGTAAATTGAAAAGCATACTCGGAAAGCGCCATACACGCTTCATAATCGTCTGCTGTTAATTTGCGAAGTTCCATATCATTCTGCACCCCATTCTCGTAGTGTAAGTCTCTTTGCGTAAAAGGCTGTACTCAACTGTTCCTTATATTTGAGTGTGTCAGAGGTTACCACTAAAGTCAAACAGGAGATGCAGCTTTTGCATCTCCTGTTTATCAAGTTTCTTAAATCCAACATATAAAATAAAAACCACCACCGAATATCATCGGCAGTGGTTCTTTGCTTGGCGGCTTCCTACTCTCCCAGGACCCTGCGGTCCAAGTACCATCGGCGCTAGA
>NZ_JBNOKM010000029.1:0-59045 GCF_050171015.1 Paenibacillus sp. TC-CSREp1
CGGGAGTCTTCCCTTATTTTCTATAGTGGCTAAATTCAACTGTAAATATATTCTTTATTTCACTGTTAAAGAGAATTTCTAAAAATATTAATTTATAATGTTAGGTTATTTGCATGGCTAGTGTTCTGGGAATCGTTAGAATATCGCCTGCACCATCAACTAATGAATACGAGTTATCCGTTTATTCATTAGAAGAGAAAGGGAGGATTTTCATATTGGTTTTGTTGGCTAACCAGCTTGCCGGAAGAATGAGAGCACTCATCGCTATTGAAAGTAAGATCGTAGACGTAAAACATAAGCATAATGATGAACAGGTTGTACTGGAGTTGGAAAACAAAAGATCTGCGATGATTCGCAGCTTCACGCGTGATGAATTATTGGTAATCCACAAACTCAAAATTAAAAGCCCCGCTTCCTCGTGCATGCTGCACATGAAGCGGGGCTTTGCTATATCATTTTATCTCATGAAAGATAAAGTGTATTAAGCTTTTTTCATCATTTGACGCAATACGGTTTGCAGGATACCACCGTTGTGATAGTAATCTACGTCTACCATGCTGTCCAGACGAGCGATTACAGGGAAGTCAAACTGTGTACCGTCTTCACGGGTTACAGTGACTTTCAGCTCTTGACCTGGTTTCACATCATTGCTCAGACCTGTGATGTCAAACGTCTCGCGTCCGTTCAGACCGAGGCTGGACCAGCCATGACCTTCCTGGAATTGCAATGGCATAACGCCCATGCCCACCAGGTTACTGCGGTGAATCCGCTCGAAGCTTTCTGCGATAACGGCTTTGACGCCAAGCAGGAACGTTCCTTTTGCCGCCCAGTCACGGGAGCTTCCTGTACCATATTCTTTACCTGCGATAACGATCAGGTTCTGTCCTTCAGCCTGATACTTCATGGAAGCATCGTAGATGGACATCTCTTCGTCCGTTGGCAAGTATTTCGTAATACCGCCTTCGGTACCTGGAGCTACCTGGTTACGAATACGGATGTTGGCGAACGTACCACGCATCATCACTTCATGGTTACCACGGCGTGAACCGTAGGAGTTGAAGTCTTTGCGCTCAACGCCATGCTCTTTCAGGTATACTCCAGCCGGACTGGACGGAGCAATGTTACCTGCTGGTGAGATGTGGTCCGTTGTTACGGAGTCACCCAGCAATGCCATTACACGTGCAGCGCGGATATCGGAGATATCGTTCAGCTTGTCGCCAAGCTCCTGGAAGAATGGCGGGTTCTGGATGTATGTGGAGTTCGGGTCCCACTCATACAGCTCGCCTTCCGGTACGGCAATTTTGTTCCAACGCTCGTTGGCTGTAAATACATTCTCATATTTATTACGGAACATCTGAGCATTCAGGGAGCTTGCGATGGCATCCTTGATCTCTTCGGAGCTCGGCCAGATGTCTTTCAGGAATACAGGTTTATTATTTTGGTCGTGACCGATTGGATCGGTTTCGAAGTCGATATCAACTGTACCTGCAAGTGCGTAAGCAACAACGAGTGGCGGAGATGCCAGGTAGTTGGCTTTAACCTGAGCGTGTACACGGCCTTCGAAGTTACGGTTACCGGACAACACTGCCGCTACCGTCATATCGTTGGCAGCAATCGCCTCGCTGACTTCATCCGGCAGCGGGCCGGAGTTACCGATACAAGTCGCACAGCCGTAACCGGCAACGTTGAATCCGAGTTGGTCGAGATACGGAATCAGGCCAGCTTTTTCCAGATACTCGGTAACTACAAGGGAACCTGGAGTCAAGCTGCTTTTCACATATCCTGGTTTGGTCAGGCCGAATTCAACCGCTTTTTTCGCCAGCAAACCTGCACCGACCATAACGCTCGGGTTGGATGTATTCGTGCAGCTTGTGATCGCCGCGATTACAACAGCGCCCGCTTTCAGTTCACTTGTGGAACCGTCAGGGTGTGTCACTGGCACTTTTTGTTCAATCTTCTCATCGCTCAGTCCATATCCGCCTTTGTCGACAGGTGTACGGATGATGCTGTTGAAGCTTTCTTTCATCTGAGTCAGCTCGATGCGGTCTTGTGGACGTTTAGGTCCTGCAAGGCTTGGTACAACGGAGCCGAGATCAAGCTCGATAACATCCGTGAATTCCGGATCAACCGTGTCCGCTGTACGGAACATGCCTTGAGCTTTGTAATATGCTTCAACCAGGTCCACTTGCTCGTCGGAACGGCCAGTGCTGCGCAGGTAATTCAACGTTTCACTGTCTACCGGGAAGAAACCGATGGTTGCGCCGTATTCAGGTGCCATGTTGGCAACCGTTGCACGGTCAGCAAGGCCGATGTTGGCAAGGCCCGGTCCGTAGAACTCGACGAATTTGCCGACAACACCTTTTTTACGAAGCATTTGTGTAACAGTCAGCGCGAGGTCTGTTGCTGTAGCGCCTTCGCTCAGGCTGCCTGTCAATTTGAAACCGATAACGTCCGGTGTTACAAAATAAAGCGGTTGGCCCAGCATACCTGCTTCGGCCTCGATACCACCTACACCCCAGCCGACAACGCCAAGACCGTTGATCATGGTAGTGTGGGAGTCCGTACCTACGAGGGAATCCGGGAATACTACCGTTTCACCATCAACCGTTTTGGTTGCAGCTACGGAAGCGAGATACTCCAGGTTAACCTGGTGAACGATCCCTGTGGATGGCGGAACCGCACGGAAGTTGTTGAATGCCGTTTGTGCCCAGCGCAGGAAGCGGTAACGCTCTTCGTTACGCTCGAACTCAACTTTGATGTTGTAATCCAGTGCATCACTGGTTCCGAAAGCATCAACCATAACGGAGTGGTCAATAACGAGATCAACCGGTACGAGCGGATTGATCTGTTTCGGATCGCCGCCAGCTTTTTTGACGGTGTCACGCATTGCTGCAAGGTCAACAACGACAGGTACACCCGTGAAATCCTGCAGTACGATCCGCGCAGGGATGAACGGAATTTCCTTATTATTGTCACGGCCTTCTGCCCAGCCGGTCAGTTGTTTAACATGTTCTTCGGTAATGGCGCGTCCGTCGAATTGACGAATAGCTGCTTCAAGCAGCACTTTAATGGAGAAGGGAAGCTTGGAAAGGTCGCCGTGGCCGCCTTCCTGAAGAGCATCGAGACTGTAGTAGCGGTAAGACTTGCCTCCGACCTCAAGCGAACGAGCAGCGGAGAAATGGTTCTTGGCTGACATACATGTACCTCCTTAAAATGTGTCGGTGAGATGAAGAAAGCGTTCATTTCATAATGAAGAACAGGCTTCACCGTTCCGTGTTCTTGTTTAATGGTTTCATCAGATGAAACATAATTTCAAAATCATAACTTTAGTTCTAAGTATACCGTTTTCACATCCGTACGTAAAGGGCTTTTTGCCTGATCAAGCAAGCGTTTCAACACATGAAGGCGTTTTCTCCAGACAGGTATGAACAAGCCTGATTTCGATCATTCCTGACAGCTTATTCAGATGCTTCATTCGAGACGTGCACATACAACCAACATTCCCTTCATATAAATAGCAGGAGATAAGCTTATACCATTATGCTTTAAACAGTTCAAAACATTACATGCGATAAGCGATTCGAACATTACATGCGCACGACGATTCAAAACGGCTTAGGCTATGGACGATCCAGATCCGAACTCATGTCAAAGGGGGACACAAGCTTGGAACGCGAATGGAAGAGTGCCTTGTATACGTACGTCAACCAGTACAACCGCTGTGAGATCGATTACCGTCCACAGACGAGTGAACGAATCGTGACCGATCCCGAATTTGTGGTTGAACGGGGGGAACGCATGGCAAGGCTGGATGAATGGTATCGCAAACGGCGCGCCGTGCCACTTCGCAGCGAGACCAGCGCCAAGCTTGTGCGCACACTGATTGACGGGCCTGACGAAGCGGTAGCGGAGGTGCAGCTGTACAGCAGACTGTTCTATGAGAAGAGCGGCATCACTCACCGGGAGGATCGAATCGAGCGGGAGCGGTTAACCTTTTTGCGTGAAAATGGACAATGGAGCATTGCCCGTGTGGAGCGTGAGGTTCCTGAACGCAGACCTGCGGGCGAAGGGCGGCCGTACCAGCAGGCCGATTTTGTACAGGCGGTGAACCGTCCGCTCTTGAACCGCGAGGTGCTGGGCCAGGGCCGAAGTGCGAGACGACAGATCTATCGCCGGGATCTGGCTGTAGCTTATGCGGATCGGTGGTGGAATGCGGGCAATCCGGCCTTTGAAGAATTCGACGTGGACTGCACGAATTATGTGTCCCAGTGTCTCTTTGCAGGGGAAGCACCCATCCACTATACTGGTAGAAGAGAAGCGGGCTGGTGGTATAAAGGGTATGTGGGCGGCTCGGAAATGTGGAGTTACAGCTGGGCTGTGTCCAACAGTCTGGCCAGATATTTGTCCGGCAGCAGCTGGGGGCTGACAGCGACCGAAGTGAATCGACCCGAGCAGCTGATGCTCGGTGATGTCATTTTCTATGACTGGGATGGCGACGGGAGATTTCAGCACAGCACGGTGGTTACCGCTTTTGATGCGGGAGGCATGCCGCTGGTGAACGCACATACCGTGAGCAGTCGCCACCGTTTTTGGGATTACCGGGATTCGTATGCCTGGACAGAACGCACGGTGTATCGGCTTTTTCATATTGCAGACGAGTTCTGAGAGGGAAAGATTTGCGGGATGCGGTGACGCAGACAGCCCGTTCCGTGTAAAATAAGAATAGAGACCGGAAGCAGCAGGGCAATTGCCCGTATTGGTTGCGCAGACAGCATCAGGTACAGATATAATCGGAGGTTACGCATGAGTATGGATAAATTAAAAGTAGGCGTCGTATACGGCGGAAAATCGGGCGAACATGAGGTGTCGCTGCAAACGGCGTTTGCTGTAACAAATGCATTTGATTATGACAAGTATGAACTGGTTCCTTTTTATATCTCCAAGCAGGGGACGTGGAAAAAAGGAGCGGTAATGCATGCACCCTTTGCACGCATTGAAGATCTGAAGCTGGAAAGCTCGGCAGGGGGCACACAGGACGCGCTGAATGCATTATTCGCACGTTTATACGGTGGAGCGGAAGCGCTGGACATCATGTTCCCGCTGTTGCACGGCACGTTTGGTGAAGACGGCACGATCCAGGGCATGTTTGAGATGGCGGATATGCCGTATGTGGGTGCAGGCGTGCTGGCTTCGGCAGGCGGCATGGACAAAGTGGTCATGAAAAAGCTGTTCGCCCAGGCTGGTATTGACCAGTGTGCCTTCACGTATTTTAACGTCACACAATGGAAGCAGACTGAACATGAAATGATCGTACAGGTCGAGGATCAGCTGGGTTATCCATGTTTCATCAAACCGGCCAACCTTGGCTCCAGTGTGGGCATTTCCAAAGCGCGTAACCGCGATGAACTGAAAACAGCGATCGAGTTTGCACTCCGGTATGATACCAAAGTTGTCATTGAGGAATTTGTGGAAGCACGCGAGGTGGAGGTCAGCGTTCTCGGAAATGATGAACCGATGGCATCGGTTCCGGGTGAGATTGTATCCTCGGGTGAGTATTACGACTATGCAGCCAAGTATATTGATGGACAGTCACAGATGCTGATTCCTGCACCGCTGGACCCTGAAGCAGCAGATCGTATTCGTGAAGCGGCCTTGCAGGCGTTCCGTGCCATCGAGGGTAACGGCATTTCCCGTGCGGATTTCTTCATTCGCAAATCGGATGGAGCACTGCTAATCAATGAAGTGAACACAATGCCGGGCTTTACACCGTACAGTATGTACCCGCTCTTGTGGCGCGAGACAGGTGTGTCGTATGCAGAACTGCTGGATCGCATGATCGAGCTGGGTCTGGAGCGGTATAACCGCAAGCAGGCGCTGAATTACGAGAACGGCGTTCAGGCATAGCCTGCACGATCCGACTATCCAGGCAAGAGTCCAATATCAGCATATCAGGAGGAATGGGCATGGGATTTCAGACAGAGTTTAATTCAGTATGCAAATTCAAAAGCGAGCAAGAGCTCTTCGAACTGCTGGAATACGGCCGCGGCAAAATGGTCAAACAAGGCTTCCGGGTGTTTCCAACCGGGCAGAAAGTCATTGCATACACCCCGGATAACGTAGCGGTGGCGATTGTGAAGATTGTGGCTTCCATTGCGGAGATCAATTTTCAGAACCAGGAAGTGACGGAAGTGGAGATGCAGCTCATTCGCAAGCTGACCGAGGAAGAATCGCGTATCCAGACCGCACTTGCGGACGAAATGTTTTTCGGGGAGCAAGCTCAGGAGTAGTCTGATCACAGGACGCACCGAACAGAACGACTGGATGGATTTGCAACAATACGATTATGGTCTCTTGTTTAGGGTAAAACTTGGTTATATACCGTGTCGGCTTATCTCTGCGGCTGTCTATAGCCGTGAGGTCTGTCCGCTCTAAACAGAGAGGAAGAAATCCATGCTTGTACGTTTCGGTTACGTGGCAATGTCGGTGCTGGTGGAGAATGCTTCGCCTTCCCGGACGATGACGATGGCCAGCTTTAACAAGATCGGAGACAGGGAAGCAGCGATTCGCAAGCTGGAGCGCATTGCGGCCGAGAACCTGCACAATACGTTACGCTTGCTCAGGCACAATAAAGGCAGTCATATTCATGTATATCGTTTCTCGTCCAAATTAATTCCACTCGCAACCCATGAGGACCTGAGTGATTGGGACCCGTTCCCGGCACTGAAGCCGGATTTTGAAGCGATTGGTGACTTTGTGAAGGAAAATCAAATGCGCGTGTCCTTTCACCCGGATCATTTTACCGTACTGAGTACCCCTCGCGAAGAGGTGCTGCGCAACTCCATGAAGGATCTGCGTCATCACGTTCGCATGCTGAATGCCATGGGCCTGAATGCAACTGCGAAGAACAACATCCATATTGGGGGTGCATACGGAGACAAGCCTTCGGCAGCGCAGCGTTTTGAAGAAAACTTTATGAAGCTGGACCGGGATATTCAGGAACGGATGACACTGGAGAACGATGATAAGACGTTTAATGCACCCGAGACGCTGGCCGTATGCCAGAACCTCGGCTTGCCGATGGTGCTGGATATTCACCACCAGTGGGTAAATAACGAAGGCGAGCAGCCATGGGAGCTGTGGCCTGATATTTTGCATACCTGGCAATCACCGCTCGCACAAGCCGACGCATCTGCTGACCAGCCGTTAGCCCCGAAAATTCATGTCTCCAGCCCGAAGAGCGAGAAGGACCTGCGGGGTCATGCGGATGGAGTCGAGGTGGAGCCAGTGCTTGATTTTCTCCGTCATATCGCAGCATATACTCCAGCCCTTGATGTGATGATTGAGGCGAAACGCAAGGATGAAGCTCTCGTGCAGCTGATGCAGAAGCTGGCATTCTATCAGAATGAAGGTGTGGAATGGGTGGACGAGTCTACCGTTCGCATCCAGCCATGAAGCCAAAAGGGGCCTGGGCAGCAAGAAACTTTACGATGGCTCAGGCGTATACTTTTAACAAGTATTTTAACTTTTTCGTAGATTGATATAGAAAGTAGAGTGAACGCTTTGAATGAAAAGGAAAAGGTACCTTATGTCGTGACAAGCAAAAGCTATACTGCCGTTGCTATTAATGCCGCGTCCAAGGCAGGCGAATGGATCAAGAGCCGTCTGGGCACGGTAAGTGAGCTGGGAACCAAGTATTCTCCGCAGGATCTGGTGACCGAAGTGGATAAAGGGGCAGAGCAGATGATCCGCCGCCTGATTCTGACCCACTTTCCAGACCACACGATTCTGGGGGAAGAGGGCGTTGAACCAGGGCCTGAAGCTTCAGCAAGAGCACTGAAAGAAGCAGCAGAGGCAGAGTACCTCTGGATTGTTGATCCGGTAGATGGCACGACTAACTTTGTGCACGGATTCCCATTCTATTCGGTATCCATTGCGCTCGCTCATAAGGGCGAAGTCATTGTTGGTGTCATCTATGACCCTTCCCGTGATGAATTATTTGTTGCGGAAAAAGGAAAAGGAGCTTACGTGCACGGAAACCGGATGACGGTATCGGGCGAAGAAACACTGGAACAGAGCCTCGTGGCGGTAGGCTTCCCGGCAGATGCCACCTTTGCGCTGCCGCTTAATATGGCTGCTGTACAGGCTCTGGCACCGCAGGTTCGCAATTTGCGTGCAGGTGGCTCAGCTGCAATTCATCTGGCTTATGTTGCTGCAGGACGTCTGAGTGCCTATACGGAAGTTGGCCTCAAGCCGTGGGATATTGCCGCAGGAGCACTGCTGGTAGCGGAATCCGGCGGTAAGGTTACGGATACCGTTGGAACACCGTATACACTGGCGGTGAACCATATCGTTGCCAGCAATGGCAGGGTTCATGATGCGTTGACGGGTGTGCTGAAGGAAGCCAAGGCTACAGGCCTAGAGTAAAATGATTGAAGGAGCGAATAACGATGGATGAATCCAAAGAACTGGAACGGCGGCTTAGCGATATGCTGACAGAAGGAGACATGGAAGCTTCCGGCGATGCTGAAGAGCGGGAACGTCAGCTGATTCCTCCGAAATACGAGGTCCGCATTCAGACAGAACGGGACCCGATTGTTGAAGAAACGTTAAAGTTCCGTACGATGGCTCGTGAACTGGATAACCGTTATGATCGGTATCTGGACCGTGCTGCCAAGCAGAAAGCAGAGGCAGAGGCAGACGACCAATCGCAGTAAATATGCTCTCTTACATGAAGTATTTTTGATCAAAGGCAGGCTTCCCGGCAAAGGGGAGTCTGTTTTTTGGTGCATGCATAGTGGAAAGAAGACAGGGCCGTAATCAAGGTGATAGAATAGAGGGACACAGGCATATGTCATCGGAGTGATGGATGTACTATATTATCGTGTAAATGATAGATTTAATTTAAGGGAGTGTTCACAAGAATGAAGCGTAAACGGATTTGGAAAAACACAGCTGCAGGTCTGTCTGCCAGTATGCTGGCGGGGATGCTGCTGTTCACATCGTCCGCATTGCCTGCACATGCTGCTGATGCTGAAACGGCTGTATTACCTGTGGCATCAAACGAAACATCGAAGACAGCACCAAAGAAAGATGTGGTGGCTGCGACGAAAGAGTTCCGCATTGTCACATTGGGTGACTCCATTACTGTAGGCTACGAGCCGAAAATGACAACCCTACCGTACGGTTATGTAGAGCGACTGCAGGAGCAGGGCTTGCTTCATGGACGGACACAGGTCGATAACTTCGGCATCGCCGGACTTAAAACCAGTGGTTTGAAGAATTTTACGGATGCTATTAATGCAGGCAGAACGCTTACTGCTGATGAAATTCAGCCTAACCTGCCCGATCCGAGAGCCGGACAGATTGGTACAAACACGACTGCCATCCGTGAAAGCATTGCACAGGCCAATCTCGTTGCGATGACGATTGGTGGCAATGACGTATCCGAGCTGCTTGGTACAGCGAACACCATGAGCGATCAGGAGCTGCAGGAAAAAGTGAAAGAATTGTTGTCAACGTATACAACGAATGTGACTGCTATCATTAATGATATTCATGCCATTAATCCATCTGCCCGGATTGTTATTGCCGACCAATATCAGCCGATGCCGGCGGTAGCAGGTAAAGAGCTGTACGCCAAGCTGATGCAGGCTTCCCAGGGCTTCACACAAACGATTGACGGCATCGCCGCTCAGTTCACAGCTCAGGGCGCAGATGTGAAAGTGGCTCATGTCGCCAAAGAATTTGTTGGCGGCGAAGGTACGATGACACATATGATCAAAGACCGTGATTTTCATCCGAATCAATTTGGATATGCTGCTATCGCTGAAGTCTTTGCCAAAACGATCTGGGGCGACTACACCAAACTGACTGCTCCGGAAGCGGGTCAACCGATGAACATTATTGTGAGCGGTAAAATGCTGAACACTCCATACAAGCCGATTATCCGTAACGGCAAAAACTTCGTAGCTATTCAAGACATTGTAAACGCGGTAGGTGCGAAAACGGTATGGGATAACAAAACGTCCACAGCAACCATTACCTACGGTGACCGCAAGGTAGCTGTGAAGATGGGAGCCAAGTCCGTGATCGTGAACGGAGCATCTGTTGCTGTGGATACACCTGCCTTCCTGAACAAAGTTGGCAAGGAATCCAAAACCTATGTGCCCGTAGCGATGGTCGCCGAGGGCCTGGGCTTTGACGTGCAGTATGTAGCAAAGCTCAAAACGGTATTTGTGAATCCGTAACAAGTTATTTTAAGCAGTGCCCCGAGAGCATTGCTTGAAATGTATAACTAAGAGCAGGAAAATGGACCGTTGATTATAGTAAATGTAAGGTGAGAATGTACTGTAAATGTACAGGGTGACCTTGTGAGCGGAGAGGTATAGAACGAAGCCGCGAAACCCGGGACTCTTTCACCGAAAGTGTTATGCAAGTGACGAAGCAGGAAGTACTTATGCCTCGTCACTTTTTTGTTGCAGCCGTAATGTGGTCATCGGCAGGCATCATAAACGAACGGTGATTGTGCGGTGAAAGCTCCATAGAAGCTCGATAGAAGCTCGTTATAAGAGCTCGATATAAGAGTAGATGAAGAGTAGATGAGTGAAAACTAGGTAAAAGCTAGATATAAGAAAAGTGAAGGCTAGTAGAGACTAAGTGAGGGCTAAGTGAAAGCCAGGTGGAAAACCTCAAAAGTTTTAAAAAGCTCGATAGAAGCTAGATGGGCTAGAAAGGAGCTCAATAAAAGCTAGATAGGAGCTCAATAGCATCCCAATAGCATCCAAATAGCATCCAAATAGGAGTTCAATGCGGTGGGTGTCGCTAACGAATCCCAGAAGCCTTATTTCGCTCTAAATGGGCCTTTTAGAATTCTAACGATTCGTAGTAACGCTATTGGTGTAAAATCTCTCGATTTTTCCTGTTTTAAGCTGTATTTAGGTAAAATAGCGTCGCTGGGAATCGTTAGAATGTGTAACCTCGATTAAACAGCAGAATAAGGTCTGTGGGGATCGTTAGCGTTGCTGGGATACTGCTTGGTCGTTGATGTTCCTCCTGAATTCCTATAAGCCTCATGTACTTGATGTATAATCAAGAAAGGAAGTATACACCAGCTTCATTTCGAGACGAATTGTTTCACCAGTAACCTGCATACAGCGTTGTCCCAAGCAGGTAACTATCCAGCACCAGGCCACACTACAATAGCTTCGTACTCTTCTGATAGAAGAGCGCTGCATATCAGGGCATGTCTTGAAACCCACTGAAGTGCCTCTTTTACCGCCTTTTCGCCTCCTGCTGCGTCACTTTTCCTTGACGTGCCCCTACACACCTGCGGGAAACTCTCTGGCATCCTGTCTCCAAGCAGTCTACCTCCTACAATGACTTATTATGTTGCATAATTATGACTTGTCATCTGCCCATGGTTGTGTAAATATGAAAATAACTTACAGGGAATATGAATGTGCAGGGAATATGAATGTGCGGTCAGCATCGTGGACTTTGTTATGGTCACAGAACAATAGTATTCAGGATCAGCATTGTAATCGTAGTTACAGTGGCAGACAGACTCAAGGCACTGCAGTTATAGTTAGCTATAGTCACAGCTACATTCACAATTCAATCACAGTCGCAGCCACAAATCATAATCTAATCACAGTCGCAGCAACAATCAAAGTATAAAGTATGATCGGAGTCCATTAAATTATGGCACAGTCGCATCCAGACTGAGGTCAATTCACAGTTGCATTCTCAAATGAACTTGAATCAAAATTGCCATTGCAGTTGCAGTTGAATTTTTGGAGGCACGAACGCAGAGACACGGCAGAATCATAAACAATCTAATATCTGTAGCCATCGCCCAGCACATCCCACCCATGCTATAACCGCACCCTTCGCCAAGCAAAGGAGCGCTCCTGAGTGAACAAAATTAAAAACGCTTTCACAACACTGCCCATTCATCACAAAACGATGCTGCTCATCGGTTTTTTGATGCTGATCAGCCTTGCTTTTTACCTCTCTGTCATGCAGTACGTACTGAATATTTATGACCGTCAGATTTATGAAAAGTCGTCACAGGTGCTGAATATGTCATCCGTCGGCATCGAAAACAAGCTGCGTGAGTTATCCAATCTGTCCTTCAAGGTGATGTCGGATGAGCCGCTGCAGCAGTATTTGCTGCAACTGGAGAAGGCCGAAAGTGGATACGAGCGAAATGGTTTGCGCAAAAAGATAACAAATCGCCTCGTCGCTTACGCCGGTTCCGAGAAATACGTGTACTCCATGATATTTATCGACAACGATAACAATGTGATGGCGGCAGGCAACCGGGAAGGTATTTCAGCTGCGAAGCAAAAGGAACTGATCTCGCTGGGCGAGCAGTATGCCGGCTCCAACGTATGGCAGGCCAGTGGCGATCAGCAGGCGAGGCTGCTGTCCGTCAGGCAGGTGAAATCCTTCACTGGCGGGGCGTTTACACTGGAGAAGCTGGGCACGCTGATTATCCGTGTGCGGCTGGACCGAATCGTTCAGGATCAGATGCAGGAGCCAGCCGAGGATTCCCAGCTGCTGATCGTTGACGGCACGGAGGTGATCTATCCCACCGAATCCAACGTGAGCAAGGCCGAAATCGCATCGGAGCTGAAGCGGACGCAGCCTTACGGAATTGCGACGTTAGAGCAGGGGAAGTATTTTGTGGCAAGAGCACATTCCTCCTACACGAGCTGGAATTATTTATATACCACGCCGTTCGATCAGATGTTTAAGCAGATTCAGTTTGTGAAACAGCTCGTGATCGTTATTTTTATTATGATCTTTTTGGCGGCCCTGGTGTTCGGAGCCAAATTTTCTCGCAGTATCACCCATCCGATTGCCCAACTAATCAAGAAGATGCGTAATATTGAAAAGGGAGACCTCGATAAACTGGAGGAGGCGGCCCTTGGCAACATTCCCGTCTCTCCGCAAAATGAAGTCGGACTGCTGCATCGCACCTTCAAGATGATGCTGCAGCGGATACGAGAGCTGATTGATGAGAATTATGCGAAGCAGCTCGTCATAAGAGAAACTGAATTGAAAGCGCTTCAGGCGCAAATTAATCCGCACTTTTTATACAATACCCTTGAGTCGATTAACTGGCTTGCCAAAGTGCAGAAGCAGCATCAAATCTCGGAGATGGTCGAGGCTCTTGGGTTCCTGCTGCGCAGCTCGGTCAATATGTCCGAGAAGTGGATTACGCTGGAGAGGGAGCTGGAGATTGTGCGCAGCTATGTGACCATTCAGCGTACCCGGTTTGAGGAGAGGCTTGATTTTGATATGCATATTGCCCCGGAGGTCGGGACGGCCCGCATTCCCAAATTAACCCTGCAGCCGCTTGTGGAAAATGCCATTCATTATGCACTCGAGCCCAGCATCGAGCCCTGCCAGATTCGAATTCGTGCCAGAGCAGAGGGGCATCACGTCTGCATTGAGGTTGAGGATAACGGGCCGGGCATGACCTCCGAATTCATGGAGCGTTTGCAGGAAGGGCAGATTCAGACCAGAGGACAGGGCATAGGACTTGCCAATATTCAGGAGCGTCTCAGGCTGACCTTTGGCGACAAAGGCATCATGAGCATACGCAGCACACCCGGATCAGGAACTGTAGTATCGATCAGCATACCTTGGATCAGAGAGGACGATGACGATGTACAAAGTAATGCTCGTAGATGATGAACGTGTCATACTGGAGGGGATTTCCCAGGTGGTCGACTGGGCGGCCGCGGGCACAGAACTGGTGGATACAGCAAGAAACGGTGTGGAGGCTCTCGGGAAAATCGAAAGCGCCAAGCCGGATATCATCATTACGGATATTTCGATGCCTGGTCTGGATGGATTGGGACTGATTGAGAAAGCGTCCGAGGCCTATCCGGCGGTACGATTTATCATGCTGTCCGGCTACAAGGAATTTGAGTATGCTCGCAAGGCAATGCAGTATGGCGTCAAGCATTATCTGCTCAAGCCCTGCAACGAAAACCAGATTCATGACGCCTTGATCGAGCTCTTGCAGGAGCGTCAGGATGCACAGGTGAGGGAGCATGCGGCAGGAGAGATCAAGCAGCGTTTACAGCGGGTGCTGCCTCATGTGAAGGAGCAGTTTTTGCTGGAGTTTATGACCAACCGTACCTACGGTCCGATGGATCTGGAATACTATCAGGAGCTGTTCAATCTGGAGCTGCAGCAGAAAAGCGTACGGTTACTGTTGCTTCGCATTGTGGAAGAGCATGATTACAGTCACTTGTTTGCGATCAAAAATATAGCGGCTGACCTGCTTCCGGGTGTACTGTTAAGCACAACGATTGAAGGTAAACTCCTTATTGTGCTGGCAGATGCGGCAGATCTGGATGAGCTACAGGAGCGCATTGAAGCGGTTCGGCAGGCGTTCATCCGTCTGTACAAATTAGAAGTTACCGCTGCGCTGAGTGAAGCGGATCATATGATCCAGTCCCGCCGGCTGTACCGCGAGGCGCTGCAGTACTTGAATCATCGTTTTTTCATCGGTGAGGGCAAGCTGATTACGAAAAATGACGTTGTATTGGCAGGGGAGTGCAGCGGTGTACATGTGGAGCAGGATGCAGAGCAGCTGTGCCAGTTGATTAAATCCGGCAACACGGAGGAAGCTGCTGCGGAGGTGGAGCGTTTGTTCGAGCAGCTGAAAGAACAGAAGCTGGATACCGAGGTGACACGTGCTTACGTGGTGCAGTTATACTCGGCCATGATTCAGGTGTGCCCGCCCGAGGAGGCTACCGATTTTACGCAGCGGATGGCGGAGCTGACACATATGGACACATTGCCTGCCTTGAAAACATTTGTAGCCGACAGCGCTGCAAAGTTAACGGCAGGTTATTACAAAAATTATATCAGCCGCCAGTCATCAGCCGTGGAGAAAATGATGGATATTGTAGACCGCCATTATGGAGAAGCAGACCTGTCTCTGAGTGGTGTAGCCCATCAGATGTTATACATGAACCCGGACTACCTCGGTAAAATTTTCAAGAAGGTGACAGGTGAAAACTTCTCGAATTACGTCAATCGTCTTCGCATTGAACGGGCATGTGAACATATCCGCAGAGGCGGGGATGTAAAGGTGTTTGAGCTGGCAGAGCTGTTCGGGTTTGGAGGCAACTCGCAGTATTTCAGTCAGGTGTTCAAAAAATGGACCGGAATGACACCAACCGAATTTCGAAAATTCGGCATATAACAAAGAACTGGCAAGGAGCTTGCCTGTTTATGGAGGAGGACAACTGATGCCTGGAGCGTCAGAGATGTCCTCCTCTGTTTTTTGAACCAACAAGACGGTTTTGTGTATTCAACTTGAACCGGACTTTTGCGAAAATGACAATATCAAGTTTGTGAAAGCGTTATCAGTATTACATCAACAGGATGGAGATAACCCGATCACACAACCATATCAACATAAAAGGGGAGATTGGCATGGTGAAAAAGGCAATATTCCTGATGATGGCTGCGCTACTTGTTTTTACAGCAGCGTGCAGCTCAGGTGGAGGCAGTGAGCAAGGGGCTGGCAGCAAGGATGAATCGGTGAATCTGCGTATCGCCTGGTGGGGCTCCGATACACGGCATGAATACACACAGAAGGTCATCGACCTGTATAAAACGAAAAATCCAAACGTCAAAATTGACGTGGAATATGCTTCCTTTGACGATTACTGGAAAAAGCTCGCCCCGCAAGCCGCAGCGAACCAGCTGCCTGACATTATCCAGATGGATATTTCCTACATCAGCCAGTATGCACAGAACGGTCAGCTTGAGGATCTCGCCCCTTATCTGGGCAACCAGATCAAGGTGGATGATGTGGCCGAAAATGTCATCAGCACAGGTGTCATTAACGGTAAACAGTACGGTGTTCCTGCCGGGGTTAACGTGCTCGGTTTTCAATATGATCCGGCGCTGCTGAAGAAAGCTGGCGTTGATGCCATGCCGGAAAATCTGACATGGGAATCCTACGAAGCGCTTGGGAAACAGGTCGCAGAGAAGGGACTGTATCTGGATGGCGGCGTAGCGCCGGATATTTTCTTCCACTACTTCCTGCGTACCAAAGGCAAATCGCTCTATAACCCGGAAGGCACCGGGCTTGGTTATGATGACGATGCATTGTTTGTCCAATTTTTCGGACTCATGCAGCGTATGATCGAGCAGAAGGCTGCACCTTCCCCGGATGTAGCGAACCAAACCAAAGGCATCATTGAAGAGTCGGATCTGGTGAAGGAAAAAGGGATCGGTGTATGGCAATGGTCCAACCAGTTCGTTGCCTTGCAGCAGGTAGCTAACCGTCCACTTGCCATTGCGCCAATGCCTGGTCCGGATATGGAAAAAGGACTTTATATGCAGCCAAGTATGTACTGGGGTGTAACGTCCAACTCCAAAGTGAAGGAAGAAGCAGCGAAGTTCATTGATTTCTGGGTGAACGATGAAGAAGCCAACAAACTGATCAAAGGGGAGCGCGGTGTGCCGATTTCCGGAAAAATCAAAGAGGCTATTGCCCCTGAGCTGAGTGATGCAACGAAACAGGTATTTGAATTTGTAGCTTCCATGGAGCCCAAGGCTTCACCAATGAGCCCTCCGCCGCCAGTAGGCTCACCAGAGGTGATCTCCGCACTGGCCGATGTGGTGGAGGAATTGAATTTTGGCAAAATTACACCTGAACAAGCAGCACAGACCTTCCGCAAAAATGCCGAGGCTGTACTGGCGAACAATAAATAACAGTTGAATGATCGCTTGCTCGTCCCGCTTGCAGGGATGGTCGGGACCGGGGCTGCTCGCTGATGGCGGGGGCCTTTGCCCGTCCCGTTTGTTTTCCCGTTGCCCGTTCCTTTTGCAATATGAAGGCTCGCAGCAGGCTGATCGATGAAGGAGGTACGTTCCCCATGAGGCAGTATTCATCATTGCGCAGAAACTTGACCGGATATGCGTTTATCAGCCCGTTCATTATTGGATTTCTTGGATTTACACTTATTCCGATGTTTGTTTCCTTATATATGTCGTTTACGAGTTATAACCTGTTCACTTCTCCAAGGTGGATTGGACTCGACAACTATACCAAAATGTTTTTTGATGACCCGAAGTATTGGAATTCGGTCAAGGTTACCTTTTTATATGTATTCATCGGGGTGCCGTTAAGGCTGATCTTTGCCCTGTTTGTAGCGATGATTCTGAATACGGGCTCTCGTATGGTCGGAACGTATCGTACCTTGTACTATCTGCCTTCTATCATTGGAGGTAGTGTCGCTGTATCCATCATGTGGCGTAACCTCTTCAGCAATGAAGGTGTGATTAACAGTGCAATGACCGCGATCGGTATTGGTCCAGTCAGCTGGTTCGGCGACCCGGATGCGGCTCTGGTTATGCTGATATCGCTGTCGGTATGGCAGTTTGGATCATCCATGCTGATTTTCCTGGCAGGACTCAAAAATATCTCTCCCGAGATGTATGAAGCTGCCGGGGTAGACGGCGCAAATCCGGTTCGCAAATTTTTCAGCATTACGCTGCCGCTGCTCAGTCCAATTGTGCTGTTCAATCTGATCATGCAGACGATCGGTGCATTTATGACCTTTGTCCCGGCATATATCATCTCCAAAGGCGAAGGCGGTCCGATGGACGGCACGATGCTCTACTCGCTGTATCTGTTCCGTCAGGCGTTTATGTTTAACAACATGGGTTATGCCTCGGCTATGGCCTGGGTGATGCTGATTATGATCGGTGTACTCACCGCCGCAGTGTTCCTGACATCCAAGTTCTGGGTATTTTACGAATCTGAAGGAGGGAAATGATTATGGTGTGGAGAAATGTCAAATGGCCTGTCTATCATCTGTTTGTTGCCGCACTTGCTTTCCTGATGCTTTACCCGGTGCTGTGGATGCTGTTCAGCTCATTTAAGGAAAGCCGCACGATCTTTGTCACGGCAGAGAGCCTGTTTCCAACCGAGTGGATCTGGTCCAACTATGTGGATGGCTGGAAAGGAACAGCCGGAAGGCCCTTTATGGATTACATCACCAATTCACTGGTGATCGTAGTGATCTCGACCATAGGAGCTGTGCTGTCATCGTCACTGATCGCGTTTGGTTTTGCCAGACTGAATTTCAAAGGACGCACCTTCTGGTTTTCGTTGATGATGTTAACGCTGATGCTGCCGCATGACGTGGTGCTGGTTCCTCAGTATATTATCTTTACCAAGCTCGGGTGGCTGAACACCATTCTGCCGATTGTTGTACCTACATTTTTCGGGATGCCGTTTTTTATCTTCCTGATGGTGCAGTTCATTCGTACGATTCCGAAAGAGCTGGACGAGGCAGCAACGATTGACGGCTGTAACAAATTCAGGCTGTATATCCAGATCATTATGCCACTGATCAAATCTTCGCTGGCGACAGCGGCAATCTTCTCCTTTTACTGGAGATGGGAGGACTTGCTCGGACCGGTGCTGTATCTGAACTCGCCTGACAAGTACACCGTTTCGATGGCGCTCAAAATGTTCCTGGACAGTGAATCGGCCTCCAACTGGGGTGCCATGTTTGCCATGTCGATCGTCAGCCTGATTCCGGTAGTTACCGTATTCTTTATTTTCCAGAAGCAAATTGTGCAGGGCATGAGTACGAGTGGTTTGAAGGGGTAACAGGCAGAGGGGTTAAACCAATAGTATATGGAGGAATTTAACCAGTGGACTCAGCGGACTTGAATAAGGCAGAACGAGCAGGAAGTGCAGGTAGTGTATGGAGTGCAGACAGTGCTGAAAAGGTAGAGGAATTAGAGCAATTAGAGGAATCAGAACAAGCACAACAAACAGAACAAGCAGGGCCGAAGGTGAACTCCTGGAAGTTTAATTTTGGTCCATACGCAAACATGACATCAACTCTGGACTCAGGGAACGGGATGTCAGAGCAGAACGTGAAACGAGAGAGCAATGAAGGGATTACATTTGCAAGACATGTAGCAGAGCATAGAGGAGAACTTGCAGTTGAACATATAGTGGAGAAAGCAGCGGAACATACAGCAGAGAATGCAGTTGAACATGTTGAAGGCTACACGTCTGTTTCGTCCACAACGATATATGATGTGCGCAAAGGATATGGCTTTGAACCCGGCTCATTGGTATATGAGAAACAGCGGTATGGAGAGCAGGAGGATGGGGCAGCTGAAGCTTCCAATTCAATCTTGGCAAAAGGAGTTCAACCCTCGCAAGGGCAGACAGCTATGTCTGTCCGCTTGCGTTCCAGCTTCTGCATCCCGCTCAAGGCATCGTTTATTGTGGATGTACCGGATGGGACGTATCAGGTGCTGCTCATTGCCGGTGATCCGCTTGCGGATACGGTAACTCGTGTCAAAGCCGGAGAAGGTCGGATGATGCTGCCTGTCATACGTACGGTGGCGGGACAATGTGCAGAGATGCGGTTTGCCGTTGTTGTACGTGGAGGGCGGCTTCGACTGAGCTTCTCTGGTCCTGCACCGCGGATTAATGCACTGGAGATTACTCTTGCGAATCAGACGATGACCGTATTTCTCGCTGGGGACTCCACGGTAACGGATCAGCCCGAGAGCGGATACCCGTATTGCGGCTGGGGGCAGCTACTGCCTGCACAGTTCAAACATGACGTAGCTGTGGATAATCATGCGATGTCAGGCCGCAGCTCACGCAGCTTCATTCATGAAGGCCGCTTGGATGCGATTATGCAGCGAATCAAGCCTGATGACTTTCTGTTTATTCAATTCGGACATAACGACGAGAAGCCGGACCCCGAACGGGGAACAGAGCCTTTCACCACATACAAGCAATATTTGAAAAAATATATCGATGCCGCACGCGAAGCCAACGCTCGCCCGGTGCTGATCACACCCGTGCATCGGCGTTACTTTGCGGATGACGGTACATTAACGGATACACACGGCGATTATATCATCGCCATGCGGGAGCTGGCGGAAGCCGAGCATGTACCGCTGATCGATCTGGCTGAGCGCAGCCGCAAATTGTTCGAACAGGCGGGTGAAGAAGGCAGCAAAGAGGATTTTATGTGGGTGCTGCCTGGCGAGTATATCAACTTTCCGACGGGTGTGGAGGATAACACACATTTTCAGGAGCGAGGTGCGCGCCGCTTGGCACAGCAGGTGGCTGAAGCGGTCCGCGAGCTGCGTCTGCAGCCGTTACAGATGTATCTGCGGTAAAAGAGTGGGCACAAGGTGAAAGGTTAGAGGTTGTGGCAGAGGCTGGGGTAAGGTAGGACACAGGTACAAAAGGATGTAGATGCAGATATAGGGTAGATGTAGATGAGGATGCAGATATAGAGCAGGCAGATGGTATTTTTGGAGAACTAGCTCGAGATGGTCTGGGGATTTTAACGATCCTGCAATACCAGCTGGCAGCAGGAAATTTGAAGATTACTACAAACCAGACTGGTGGGGTTGCTCAACGAACTCCACAGATTAAACTGGCGGTGGGAGCTCTAACGATCCCCACGGAGCAAATTGGTGATTCTACCAAATCCTACAAACCAAACTGTCGGCGGGTCTCTAACTATTGCCATAGATCAAACTGGTGATGGGAGCTCTAACGGTCGCCATATATCAAACTTATGGTGGGAGCTCTACCAATTCCTACAACTAAACTGTTGGCGAGCACTCTAACGATCCCCACAAACCTTATTTGCCCCAAATTTGCTGATGTAGAATTCTAACGAATCGTAGGAACCTTATTCCATCCAAAACACCCTAAAATGCACTCAATATCAGCAAAATGAGCTAAATAGCGTCTCTGTGAATCGTTAGAAAAGTAGCATGATCCAAATCGCCCAAATAAGGCTTCTCTGAATCGTTAGCGCATATCGTCACCCCAAAACGGCGCTCAGCAGAGGAATAGTGAGGCAACGAGGAGGGAGGAATCGGAAAAAGGGAGCGAAGCGTCCGCGTTTGGCACGGGATTTCCCCCATAGAGGGGAATAGAAGAAATCCCGGACCAACAGCGGCCCGAAAACCGATCCGCCCACCGAGCGTTTGCCCGCGTACCAGCAGGGTTTTTACTAAAACGCGAGTCGAGCCAAGCCAACGAGCGAACAAAATTACCCAGCGAAGCGAGGGGCCTTGTTTTTAAAGCACCAGAGGAATAGTGAGGCAACGAGGAGGGAGGAATCGGAAAAAGGGAGCGAAGCGTCCGCGTTTGGCACGGGATTTCCTCCATAGAAGGGGGATAGAAGAAATCCCGGACCAACAGCGGCCCGAAAGCCGATCCGCCCGCCGAGCGTCCGCCCGCACTCCAGCAGGGGTTTAAGCTACATGGCGCATCGCGAAGCAGCGAAGCGTCCGCGTTTGGTCCGGGATTTCCCCCATAGAGGGGAATCGAAGAAATCCCGGACCAACAGCGGCCCCAAAGCCGATCCACCCGCCAAGCGTCAGCCCGCATTCCAGCAGGGGTTTAAGCTGCATGGCGCATCGCGAAATAAAGGAGGGTATTTATGACAAACGATAACCGTATTCAAAGCGGTCCGTCAGCGAACGGGCATACCTACTGGGTTATCCCGGATGGCTATATTCCGCCAGATAGCTGCGGCACGCTGGAGAGTCACGAAAGCATCTGTGTTTTGAACACCGGCGGCACAGATGCTGCATTGGAGATTACGATTTATTTTGAAGATCGTGAACCCTTGGAGAACATGCAAGCCGTTGTCCCTGCCAGAAGGACAAAACATATACGTACGGCATCACTTCGATCCGGAGAAGAAGCAATCCCGCCCGGAGTGCCTTATGCGATTACCGTAGCAAGTAATGTGCCGGTCATCATACAATACAGCCGCTTGGATACAACGCAGCCAGAGCTTGCATTGATGAGTGTGATGGCATACCCTTTGGCTTAATATACAGTACCATGCTATATACTCCCCCGCCCTACCCAACCCGAATACCACCACCTTTTTATCATCAGCAACAATAGCGGCTCAATGCTTAAAAGACCTGTATTCCGCATCAGATCAGATGCAGTTTACAGGTCTTCCGCTTCAAAAGCTTTATTCACCATATTTATACGTACTGGAGTTCAAAATGTCCACCCGGACTTCAACCTTACCAAGTTGAAAGTGTTCAAGCGGATCATTATGCCGGGGAACCACTTCTTTCCACCAGTCCATATTGTGGCGGTATAGATGTTCCACAAGGCCATAGGAATCAATGTGGCGTGATTTATTTTTGGTGAACGTATCACGAATTTGGGCTTCAATCTGCTTCTCAGCCTCCTGTTCCATCGTACGAGGAGACCGGGGTGCGCCATGGTTCTCGGTGATGGCTGCTTTAACCGAGGTATGCAGATCAAACGTAATGCCTTCCTTGGTTTTTCTGGCAGTTATTCGTGTCTTGGGATGATGGAGCGTTAACGAAAGGTCAGGGGTCTGACGGTTCTTCCCGTACACATATAGTGGATATTGATACACATGATCGTAGTTCACATAACGTGTGCCATCCGCTTCGGCTCCAGTGATCTTTCCTTGACTTTTGCCATTGCTCACAACGTATAGGCCATCCATTCGAATCAGCGGGGGGGTCTTCTCGCCATTATGCCACGTCTGATTTTTGCTCGATACTGAAGGCAGCAGCACTACGGATTCAGGTTCTCTCAAGCTATCTAACATCTGATGCAGTCGAATGGGCTCATAACCGGAGTACTGCCTGTAGAGTCTCATCGGTTCGAACAACTCAATGGTTTGTGCAGACTGGTTCAGGATGGTGGAGGGTGCGAGCAGTGTGGACATATCCTGTTCCGTCCCATAGATCCATGGTGTATACCTCAGTTGACCGGAATGCAGTAGCGTATTGAAAATATCTTCCAGTCGCCCTTTCAACGCGTTTTCGGAAAGCACAATCGCTTTGACATGGGTCCACAGTGTCTGCTGCTGCGACGTCTCATACAGATCGTTAATGGCCATATTCAAGGTTGTGCCAGTCCCCTTGCCAATCCAGATTTGACCCCCTTCTCTTGGTGTGGGCCCTTCCTGTTTGGCAATGCTGGAGAAATCAATTAATTGGGCGTACGTTATATATTGATTATCCGCGTAATCTATGCCAATGGCAGTAATAAAGTTAATGCTCTGAACTTCTTTGGAATCCCAGCATCCCGTCAGAAGTATGACACAACCCGCAAGCATACTACTTACGTAAGCCCATTTCATCATGGTTTCTCCTTATGACGGGTAGAGTCCTGCGTACGTAATACGGCTGGGCGTTTGGTGCGGGTCATGGAAGGCGGCATCGACACAGCCTGTGTGAAGTCTCCCGGAATGTATGGTGACACAGGGGACAGATAGGATACACCGTAACATTCCAGTGATACGAGATGAACCAGCAATGCAAACAGAGCAACCATAAATCCAAATAATCCCAGAATAGAGGAAGCAACTAACATGCCGATGCGTACTTGAGATGTGGCTCCCCCAAGAACGGTGTTCACCAGAATATAGCTGGAGATTACGGAGATCGCTACGGTCACAATAATGGTGGGAGATGTAATTCCGGCACGAATAGCTGCATCCCCGATAATCAAGCCGCCAACCACACTGACGGTCTGTCCCAACGCACGCGGCAGCCTTCGTCCCGCCTCATTGAACAATTCAAACATAAAAATCATCAGAAACGCTTCCAGCGTAACTGGCATGGGCAGTCCCATTCGCGTTCCTGCAATAGTTGCGAGCAGTGGCAGTGGAATCTGTTCCAGATTAAAGCTGGTCAAGCCGATGTAGAAGGCCGGAAAAAAACAGGCGATGAGCAGCCCGGCAATCCGTAATATACGCTCAAAAGTCACGATGAAAAAAGGAGTGCTCTCGTCCTCCGGCGACTTCAATTGATTAAACAATGTGGTCGGTGCAATGACAGCTACAGGTGAGCCCTCTGTGAGTACAGCGAAACGTCCATTAAGCAAGGAATCCGCCACATAATCGGGCCGTTCGGAGTTATCTGTGAGCGGGAAAATACTACGTACACCCCCCATGACTGCTCGTTCCATGATGGAGGTACCCATGACGCCGTCCACGTTAATCTGATCCAGGTTGCTGCGAGCTGTATTCAGAATTTCGGGGTTGATCACATCTTTGATGTATAACAGGCCAATGGTTGTCTGTGTCCGCGCCCCTTTAACAATTTTCTCATAACACATGGATGAAGTTTTCAAACGTTTGCGCACCAAAGCGATGTTCGTGGACAACTCTTCAGTGAAACCGTCACGCGGCCCCTTCACAGATGTCTCGATAGCGGATTCTTCCGGTGAGCGTCCAGGGATATCGGCAATATCCAGGCTGCAGGCTTGTACACCATTATCGAAAATAAGCAGCAGTTGCCCGCTAAACAGAAGCATATTTATGTTTTGCAGATCAGAAAGGTTGTCGATGGGCTTCAGGGTTAGGCCGAGTTCACGGGGGAGAGCTTCTTCCATAATTAATGTATGCTGTTCCAGCCGGGGGATGATGAATTGATTGATCTGCTTGCTGTCCACCAGGACGTCACAGTAGAGCAGAATGACGGAACGAACGGTCTCATCTTTGGCAGGAAACGTCTGGATTACCACATCTGCACAGGCTTCAAAGTTTTTTCTCAAGGATGCAAGCAGGGTTTCATAGGAAGTGGTGTCAATCGGTTGTTTCTCCATGGTGATGTTTCCTCCTCTGACGCCGTGAATGAATGAAGGCAACCAAGGTTGCCAGAACGGCAAATCCGCTCAGATACACGAGATTGAATGGAAAGATGTAATGGACCAGAATCTTTGTGAAGGTCATATCATCCAGAGGATACAGCATGGAAAGAATAAAGACTACAGATAATGAGGCACAGGTAATCATCCTTCTGGAGGCATGTTTAATATTCCAAATTTCTACCACAATATACATGGCCAGACTGATTCGGGTAAATGCACCTGCCAGCCATTGATAGATCGAGAAGAAATCGGTCTGAGCAATATATTTGCCCAAGGAAGCGATACGCCATTCTTCAAAAGCGGGATATCTCATATTGGAGGCTTCATAAGGATTGAATTCTACAATAGCTCCAATCAGAGGGCCTGCCGTTAAACCAATCATGATAAATGCAAGCATCAGATACTGCCATAGCTTTATACGTTTGGTGAGATGAGGCTGAATGTACCATAGGAAAAGTAGTTCAAACATGCCGGCGAGGCTGTACACCATCCCATGAAAGACAGGTGACCATCCCTGCTCCAGTACGGGCAGCATCCGGCTGTAATCTTTGTACTGGGAATTGACAATGGCAACGTAGAAGCCCAGCAGCACAACGAGTGGCAGAATCAGTCCAGCCGTGAAGGCAAGTGAACGCATGCCTTTGTATGCTGCATATCCACATAACACCATAAGTGCGATTGTCGTTGCGATGACAGGCGTTTCGGTGAGATAGTTGGTTTTGGCCCAGGTGGTTGTGTCACGTAATGTGAAGTAGATTGCGCATAGAAAAAAGAGACTGTTTCCCACCCGCAGAATCAAGCCTATAGGCTTTCCGAGATGGGAAGACAGCCAATCATGTAACGTTTGATGCTGTAGAAATCTAGAGACGTAGGCGAGCATGCTTGCAAAGATGATCAACGGCCCGGTAGAAAGCAGCACGGAAATCCACGAATCCCTTTTCGCTGCGCTCAGAAGGGCAGGGATAATTAACACGTGGCTGATCAGACCCACCGATAACATGATTAACATCATGGCTTGCAAAAATGAAGGTTGTGAACGTTTCATGCGGAGGAACTCCCTTTCCAAGTAAAAGTAAAAGTGTCCTCAGCAGTGTTAACGTGTTTGCGCAGCTTCATACAGGAAAGAGAGTTGGACAGAATTCTTCTAGCTTCGATTATGCTGTATTTCATGGAATCTATAGGATCTTTAACATTTCATCATGCTTTGGAATGACTGACCAGCCGTTGTTTATGATTACTTAGATTAGTACCAAGCACTCCGGCAATAATCAGAACTGCCCCGATGTAGTGATAACCCTGCACAGGCTCGTGCAGAATCAGTGCGCCGCCGGCAATGGATATAAGCGTGGACAGATTGCTGAATACACTGACACGTGAAGCCTCCAGATGTGTGAGCGCATAGCTGGATAGCAGGGTGGACACCATGGTGGACAGGATTGCCAGATAAGCAAGGGCACCAAGGTAGGACGGATCTCCGAGCGGCTGGATATAATCTGCCATGGACCCGATGTAAGCATGGCGTATCAGCGCAGCCGCATTGAATACAATGCAGCCTACCATCAAGGTAACCCAGGTCAGTTCCAGCGGTTTATATTTTCGAGTGAGCGGTCTGGCCAGAACCCCGTATCCAGCAAAACTGATGGCCGAGAACAGCAGCAATACAATACCCTGCATGTTGCTCATCGACATCCCGCCGCCTTTCATCGCAAAGATAAAGATAACACCAGCGACAGAGAGCAGCAGAGACAACTTCTGTACAATGGATGTGCGTTCTCTAAGGAAGACGGATGCCAGGACGAGTGTGAACACAGGAACCATGGCCTGAATAATGCCTGCTTCTGATGAATTGGAGGTAACCAGTCCAAAAGCTTGAAAGGCAAAGAAGAGTACAGGCGAGAGCAGTCCGAGCGGGATGATTCTCCACAGATCAGCCATGCGCAGATTAATCTTGATCCAGCCGAATAACACAGGAATGCTGACCACGATAAGAGACAAAGCAAAGCGATGGGCAAGCACATCAATGGGATGTGCAATGGTGACGGTCATTTTTACAAATAAAAAGGATAACCCGATAATCGCAGCATAAGCGACAGATGCGATGTAAGCGTAGGTTCGGTTGCGTGAAGTATTCATTCTTTTTCCCTCCAGTGATGCAATATAGTCTTGGAATGTGTGGGCATCCATTATGCTAATAACTGTCAAGTGGTGGAACATATGAGCCTTTTTTAATATACTTCTGCGAGCCACATGCTACAATAGAGAAAATGATTGATTGTACCGGTACAATTTCGGGAAAGGAGTCGTTACGTTGAAAAAATATGAGAAGATCGCTCACGCTTTGCAAGAGTGGATACAAGAGCAGATGATACGACAGGACCGTCGTAATTGGGATGAAAAAGGGATCAGGCTGCCCGCAGTCCGGACCGTCGCGAAGCAGTATCAATGCAGTATCAGCACAGTTATTCGGGCCTACGAATGGCTGGAGCACAGACATCTGGTGTACGCCATTCCTCAATCCGGCTATTACGCAGTGCAGAATGGTACGGGAGCACAGGATATGGACTGGCAGGAACCACTGGATTTTGCTTCGGCGGCTCCCGATCCGAGGGTATTTCCGTATGCGGATTTTCGGCATTGTATGGATCTGGCGATGAGACAGAAGCAGGACGAGCTGTTTTTATACGGCACCCAGCAAGGGTTGCCTTCGTTGCTTGCACTTTTACAGAAGCAGTTTGCCGATTATCAGGTGTTTGCGGGAGTGGAGCAGTTTTTCATCACATCGGGTGTGCAGCAGGCCCTTGCTGCGCTGGCTTTGATGACTTTTCCGGGTGGTAAAACCAAAGTGATGGTGGAATTGCCAACGTACCACAATATGCCGACGCTGCTGGAGAGTCTGAAGGTGCCCGTTGCAGGTGTGCGAAGAACCTTAAAGGAAGGGCTGGACTGGGATTCACTGGAACGCCAGTTTGCGGAAGGGGATATCAAGTTTTTTTATGTGATGCCACGGTTTCAGAACCCGATTGGGACATCCATGACGGCAGTGGAGAAAAAAAGACTTCTTCGGCTTGCCCAGCGATATGACGTTTATCTGGTGGAGGATGATTATTTGGCAGATTTGGAGGACAGCGCGAGACAAGATCCGTTGTGGTCCTATGATACGAATGAGCGGGTCATCTATCTTAAAAGTTATTCCAAAATTCTGTTTCCCGGACTTCGCATTGGGGTTACCGTGCTGCCGTCTGCCTTGGTATCCGGCTTTGGCTTGTACAAAAGAATGCTTGATATCGACACCTCCGTTCTGTCTCAAGCTGCGCTGGAGGTGTACATTCACAGCGGAATGTTTGCCCATCATCGTAAAATAATCCGCAGTCGCTATGCTTCGCGCATGCAGGTTGTACACGAGCAATTGGCGGCTCATCCAGACTTTGCCCCGTTCCGGGATGCACCGCGTACAGGTGGTGAGCATACCGTTCTTCCCCTGCCATCGGGAATGCCGGTGAATACGTTGATTTCCCGATTGGAGAGCCGGGGAATTCTGGCCGATACAACGGAACGATATTACCCTTCGGGTATGGTCGAACGTGGGCGAGAGCCGGGAATTGAAACGATGCTGCGCCTGAATATCTCCAACGTGCCAAAGCAGCGTATAGAAGAGGGGATGCAGAAGATTCGCGAGGAAATTTCGAGACTGCAGCTCAAATCGCAGCGCGAAGGAATGGAGTGAACAGGTAAGCTGAGGGTAAAGGCTTGGAAATATGTAGTGAACAGAAGTTTAAACTGGGATGGAATAACTTATGGTATGTGTGAAGATTGGAGTATAAAGTAAACAGGTGATTCGACTCTATAATGGTTCGGTTATATGCCAGTTTTTCTGGGATGCTATGTCTTAATTTTACGGTGTGGGCGTGACAAATCATACTTTGGGCAGATACGATAGACCTTCTCCTTTACGAATGGCCAATCGTATGTACGTTTTAGATTAACCGTTAATTTATTGCTTAGAACTCTCTATGAATTCCAAGAAGTTTAAACATCTTTGGTATCCTTTAATTCCAATGTTAAGTTAGTTTGGGATAGTTTTTATAAAAAAGAAATAAAAAAAGGAACATTTTACAGTTATTTTCGTTTATATTATACAGTCAGCGATTATGGAGGATATGCACCATGATACAGCCTCCAATATTAAAAGGAGAGATACACAATGAAGGTTACCAAAATTCTTTTATCCAGCGTATTAGTGTTAAGTAGCATGGCCACCCTATCATCAATTCAAGCTTCTGCTTTTAACACCAACACATCAGTTTCACCAATAACTATAAAATCTGCATCCGTGGCTTCTTCGCTGTATCAAAGCATTCCAAAATTTAAAAAGACATTGAATAGCAATAAAATTATTTGGACTGGCAAAACCATTAAAGTTACTGCAAATACTGTAGAACAAGAAAAAGCTGCTACGTTTGAATCCAAAGTAATTAAGTCTATTGTTGTATCAAAAGGAAAAATTAATCGAACTATAAACACAGGAGATTTTGATGAAAAATTGCTTGATGTTACGAGTGTTATTGACTCATATTCTGGAGAATGGGTAGCTATTCAAGCTTCTAAAAGCGCGGGAAATGTACTTATTCTTGTGAACCTTAAAACGGGTGAATCTACGTTAATAAATGACCGTCTTCTTAAAGCAGGTAAGAAAGGCATAGAAACCATTGCATCATATAATTGGTCTCCTAAAGAAAACAAAATTGCTTTTTCCTATGGTGACACAGAAAAGAGTTCTCTCGCAATTCATGATCCCGTAAAAGATACCGTTGAATATTTGCCACGCGAAACGAACTATATAAGTACGGGACTTATTCTTTGGCACAAAAACGGAAATACCCTCGATTACATTAGCGAGTACCCTTCAAACCAGATGATTCTTTACAGATACAACTCTGCCAATAAAAAAGTGAAACCTGTAAAAAAAATCAGTCAGAAGGAGTTTCAGCAATTATTGAAATTAGACAAATAATACTCTGCAGCGTATTTAAAAACAGGGCGGGAATATCCCGCCCTGTTTTCTTAAATTTCGTTCACTGTAATCTTCCCAGAGCTTCCGTTTTTGACCAGAACATCAATCAGCTTTTTCTGATTATCGTTCGAAAGCCTAATGCAGCCATAAGTTGGACGAAGTGGATACCATGAAAGGGATGTGCTTGTCGCAGGATCTCCACCATGTATCATGATTTCACTACGACCATTTTTTTCTGCAATCAGGAAGTTGCCACTAACAGCTTGATGTAGCCAAACCCGCTTATGTGGGCCATAGGAGGATTGAGAACTCCCCTTGTCGTATACGACTGTCTTGGCTACACCTGTTGGAATGTCAGCATTCTGAAGTTTCCAATTGGTGTGGTCGTTCCCGTTCTTTGAGTCATTTGAACCACGGCCTAGAGCCTCAACAGGGCCGAAAACCAAATCCCCATTGTCGGAATATACTTTCAAAGTACCTTTGTAGTCACGATTGGTTGGAAAATTTGCAATAATGTGATAACCCATTGTTAAACGCCTCCATTAGTATATTGAGCTGAAATGATGGAGTTTACAAACACTTGAATGGCTCCACATTCGAACGGTGTATGTATCATCTCTCTCGCTTATAAGGTAATTTGTAACATCAAATAACAACCGTAATTCATAATTAGTTTTAAAAAAAGAGACTACCTATTATCGTAGTATTGTCCAACAGCACACAAATCCTTTTCAAAGGAAGTGTAGAAATGGGTTTGACAATCAGTCCCAACCATTTGAAGTCTAATTTAGACTTTACTGATCTACGAGCTACACCGACATTGGACTAACATCTCTGTAATACTTCTTATATAGGTTCATTATGAGAGTTTAAAGATATGACATAGATTGCTAACAATATTGTAATGAAACTACTTACATAAATTCATCGTAAACGCTATAAATACAGAAACACCAGTTATTCCAGAAAATTATAATTCAAGCAGTTCTAAGTTTATGTTTCACGTAGGGACTACAACTAAGAGGGAGGAAGAGGGGAAAAGGAAAGTACTCTTTTAATTAATACAATTGGAAACCTAAATTTTGGAATCAATTGAACTAGGCCTTCAATGTCCATATCATTCTTCCTCATTCCCATATCTAGGGGGACGGATGTTTTACAACTTTTAGCTGGCTGAAATATAAATGAAAAAGTGAAAATATTAATAAATTATACTCTTGAAAGTTGTAAAATCCTTCCGTATATTGCCTTTAATATAAAGGGGTGATTTATATGGAAATGACGAAAGAAATGTATAGTTCTGAACTGAAGAAAATAGCATGGAGACTGCAATACCGCTGTAAAGTGTCTGCTAACAAAGAGTTCGGTATGGTATACGATATCAAATCTATTGAATCATTTGAAAATTCTTCGGTTTCAAAGTTATTTGTCCAAGATGTGCTTAACCTAATCGATAACGAAATTGGTAAAAGAATAATCCGTGCCATTTACTTAGAAGGAAAATCCGAAAAAGAGGTTGCATTTGAGCTTCAAATATCACAACAGGCGGTGAACAAATGGAAAAGGAAGACCTTAAAGAAGTTGTCAATGAAGCTAAGTTCTTAGAATTAGTCAAAAAGGCTAGAGCAGGTGATGAAGAAGCCTTTATGGAAATAGTAGATATATTTGAATGCGAAATGGAACAGCTTGCAAAGTACATTAAAATGCCCAAAGAAGATGTTATGCAATCACTCAGGCTTGGTTTGTTAGAACTAATAATAAATAAACATGCAGAAAAAAGAATAGAATAATGAAGGAACTTCAGTTTCTTTAGAGCTGTACATCTTTGGTGTATGGCTTTCCGCTTTTTTACTTGAAAAATATTGATCAAGAGAGAATTATAAAGAACGATATTAAGTAATTTCAATAAGTACATAATCGGTGAGAAGATACTGGTGTACATCTTTTTCTCCATCTTGCAGAAAGAAAGAGGTAGAGGGACATTTCTACAATTTTATGTTATTAATACTTAGACGTGCGGCCTACAGTATGGCTAGTTAAAGTTTAAAGTGTGAAACAATTAGTGGAGATAAAGCTCGGATGTTATATCCAGGACCAGTCAGAGCATTTTAATTAAGGCTTTATTTTTAGGAAAGATGCTTTTCCCCTCCGTTACCTTATGAAACTGTTGGTGGTAACTCTTGATCATATTAGTGATATAGATGAGTTTAGTGAACTCAGGAGGGGAGCTAAAACGGTAGTGAGCTCATTCCACGTCGTTTCGCCAAGAATTAGCAAACAGTCAGGTTTACCAAGATGATAACGAGAATGTGCTTCCTCAGTGGATACTAATTTCGTCCAGCACCTCCTGAAACGTCTCAGCAAATAGATTCTTTAACCGTTTTTGTGCATCCTGTGCGGTTACTAGATTGTTCTCTTTAACCCTTAATATTTCGCACAATTTATTAAACTGCTCCACCAGTAATGTGTCACATGTTAATTCTATTCATACGAACTACAAAATGGCTCCATGTTATTCCTGTGCCATAGCTTTAAAGGAAGCTTCTGCGGCTTCCAGCGTAGCAGCAATATCTTCATCGGTATGAGCCGTGGTCAGGAACCAGGCTTCATACTTCGATGGTGCGAGGTTGATGCCACGGTTCAGCATGTGGCGGAAGAAGGACGCGAAGCGTTCGCCATCCGTGTCTTGAGCGTGATCATAGTTCGTCACGGGATGATTGCAGAAATGCGTGGAGAACGCACCGCGAATGCGGTTGATCGTGAGATCGATGCCATGGCGGTCGGCCGAAGCCTGAAGGCCAGCTGTCAGATCAATGGCGAGACGTTCCATCTCTTCGTATACCCCAGCGCCTTGCAGCACTTCAAGGCAGGCAATACCTGCCGAGATGGACGCCGGGTTACCTGCCATCGTTCCAGCTTGATATGCCGGGCCGAGCGGGGCAACCTGCTCCATCACATGTTTACGGCCGCCATACGCGCCGATCGGCAAGCCGCCGCCAATGATTTTGCCAAGTGCCGTAAGGTCGGGTTCAATCTCCGCATGATTAGCCAGTCCGGCATACGTCTGCGTGGAACCGTAATGGAAGCGGAACGCGGTAATGACCTCGTCATAGATGACGAGAGAGCCGTTCGCACGTGTCATTGCACAGAGACCTTCAAGGAAGCCAGGCTCCGGCATAACCATGCCGAAATTGCCCACAATCGGCTCCACCATAACGGCAGCCACATCGTCACCCCATCGTTCGAGCGCTTCCTTCAAACCTTCGAGATCGTTATACGGAACGGTAATGACCTCATGCGCGATGCTGGTCGGGATACCCGCGCTGTCGGGAATGCCAAGCGTAGAAGGACCGGAACCGGCCGCTACGAGAACAAGGTCAGAGTGACCGTGATAACATCCGGCAAACTTCACAATTTTATTACGCTTCGTATAAGCGCGCGCTACTCGAATCGTTGTCATAACCGCTTCTGTACCCGAGTTAACAAAACGAACCTTGTCCATAGAGGGAATGGCTTCTTTGAGCATTTTAGCAAGTTTGATCTCAAGCTCGGTTGGTGTACCGTACAGTACACCATTCGCAGCAGCCTCAGCAATAGCCTGAGTAATATGAGGGTGAGCATGTCCAGTCACAATTGGGCCATATGCCGCGAGATAATCAATGTACTTGTTGTCGTCAACATCCCAGAAGTGAGCACCTTGTGCTTTTTTCATAAAAACGGGTGCACCGCCGCCTACTGCCTTGAACGAGCGGGACGGGCTGTTTACGCCGCCTACAATATGCTGCAGGGCTTCTGTATATAACAACTCAGAGTTCGTACGTGGATTCATAAAAGATAACTTCCTTTCCTTTTGTAGTTCCAAAGTTTATATGATCATAACATTGGAAGGATATGATTATTTTCGCATACTTTTGCGTTCAGGCATAGCGAAAGGGCAGCATCTAGGCTGCCCTTTCGAGAATGAATCCGTTCATGGCTGTGTTATGAACGATATCGTTACAGACGATATCTGCCTGTTCATTATTACGTTTAGTGCTGCCTTCATAAATGTCTGCAGCATGACTTACTGAAATAGATGAAACAATAATTACAATTACCAAGTTAGCTCGGACATGGACTCCTCATCAAAAATGATGGTTCACAAGAAGTGTCTACTGCGCCGGCTGCTGTGAATTTTTTTCATCCCCGCTGGCCGTCTTGTCTTCCTTGCTTTGCGGCTCTTCTGACTTGGCTGGCGGATGGATGATATCCTGCACATGCTGTTTCAGTTTTTCTTCATTGGATATGGTCAAGACTTGAGCACCGCCAGGTGTACGCTCTTCTTTTAACAAATTCATTGGCGGAACCTGTTCACTGCCATTCATGCTGCTTTGGTACCCGAGTCCACCCAGCTTCCACATGTCGGAAAGCGTAAGGTTGGTGTCTACATACGGGCTTACTTGTTCCAGAATGGAAGGCAGCTTGGCGATCGTTGTGGTAGACTGCATCTTGGCCGTTACAGCTTTCAACAGCTCACGCTGACGTTCAGAACGAGCGAAGTCAGACATCGCATCATGACGGAAACGAACGTACATCAAGGCGGTTTTGCCGTCGAGATGCTGGTATCCTTTTTTCAGATCAATATCATACTCGTTGTTGTCCGCTTTACTTGTATAATGCATGTCCTTCTCGACATCAAAGTCTACACCGCCAACGGCATCGACCAATTTGATGAATCCTTGGAAATCGGTATACACATAATATTGGACAGGGATACCGAGCAGGTCGCTCGCCGCCTCCATTGCAACGTTCGGGCCATGCGTAATCGCTGTGTTAATCCGGTCTTTACCGTATCCGTCGATATTCACGTAAGTGTCACGCAGAATGGAGAAAAGATTGATTTTTTTGGTCAACGGATCAAGAGATACCACCATCATGCTGTCGGAACGGGGCACTTCACCCTTTTTCAGACCGCGTGCATCGACACCCATCACCAGTATATTAACAGTTTCGGTGCCTTCCCATTTTGGCGGATCAGGTGTGTTCACTTTCTCCACATTTTCAATATTGGCAAATGGCGAGTCTTCGCCTTTTTTCTGCAAACCATCCAACTGATTAAGAATAGAACCGAAATAGTAGGACACAACACCACCGACAATTAACACGAAGGCGGCGAGAGAGATCCATATGGTCCTCTTCGTCTTTCTGGTCATGCTAGCGCTCCTTTGTATTTGAGATAAAAAATAAACGAATTCAGTACATGTAAAGTTGCGGATCATCAGAACATATGAAGCTGCGGTTCAGTCGAAGCTTTCCGTTCGCTTCCCCTCCGGACACAAGGCAGAGGAGGCCGCTTCGAACTTTTTTTATAGCTTGCTGAATTTTGACTGTTACTATTATAATTTCTTTTTGGGCTACAAGCAATTTCAACAAAATCCAAGTGAGGTATAATCATGCTGGCGATTGATGTCAAAGACTTGCGTAAGTCGTTTAACGTCCAGAAAAGCCGTGGCGGGCTAAAGGGCGCGTTTCAGGATCTGTTCAAACGTCAATACCAGGAAGTATTGGCTGTGAATGATATTTCATTTCAGATACCGCAAGGCGAAATATGCGGATATATTGGAGAGAACGGTGCCGGCAAATCAACAACGATCAAGATGTTGACCGGCATTTTGGTGCCTACATCCGGGCATATATCAGTAGGCGGATATGTTCCGTATCAGGAACGTGAGAAGTTTGTCAAAAATATTGGTGTGGTGTTTGGGCAGCGCAGCCAGCTATGGTGGGATATCGGTGTGATTGAATCCTTTCATCTGCTGCGCAAAGTGTACCGTGTCGGAGAGCAGGATTTTCGCAAACGTCTGGACGAGCTCGTCGAGCGTCTGCAATTGCAGGAGCTGCTGAATCGTCCGGTGCGGAAGCTCAGTCTTGGACAGCGCATGCGCTGTGAACTGGTGGCGGCCTTACTGCACAACCCAGGCATCGTGTTCCTGGACGAGCCGACCATTGGTCTGGATATCGTGGTCAAGTCCGAGATTCGTGAATTCCTAAAAGATATGAATGAGCAGCATGGCACAACGATCTTGCTCACTACACATGATCTGCAGGACATTGAAGCGCTATGCTCCAGGGTCATCATGCTGGATGCAGGCAGCATCATCTATGATGGGGGTCTGGATCATCTCAAATCCCAGTGGGGCACAGAGCGGGAGGTTCGCTTCAAATTTGGCACAGGCCACAGCATCACGCAGATGCAGGAATGGACGGCTGCAATGCCTGTTCGCTGGACCGTGGAGAATGAGTTGTCAGCTTCCGTGTGGATTCCGCTGGAACTGAACGTTTCGGATGTGCTGGGTCGTGTGGTAGGTCAGGCCGATATTACGGACATTCAGATTATTGAGACGAATACGGATGAGATTGTGCGCAGCATCTACCAGTCAGGTTCGGCAGAGCGCCCGGAGATTGTGTCGACAGATAAAGAAGCGGTAGGTGCTACCTAAGATGAACAGTGCATTTATCGATTTTATGCGCATTCGTTTTCTGACGATGCTTGCGTATCGGGTCAATTATTATTCCGGCATTTTGATATATACGCTGAATATTGGCGTGTATTACTTCACGTGGCAAGCTATTTATGGAAGCAGCGGGGAGATTGGCGGTTTTACCGCAGCACAGATGACAACGTATGTTGCTGTCTCGTGGATGGCGCGTGCGTTTTATTTTAACAACCTGGACCGGGAAATTGCAGCTGACATTCGGGATGGCTCCATAGCCATTCAGTTTATAAGGCCGATTAACTATGTGATGGTCAAAATGATGCAGGGGCTTGGGGAAGGCATCTTCCGATTCCTGCTGCTGATGATTCCAGGCATGCTCATTGCGATTCTGCTTTTTCCGGTGCAGCTTCCAACAGCGCCTTCGGCGTGGATTGGTTTCCTGGTCATGCTGTTTTTCAGTTTCCTTATTAATTCCCAGATTAATGTCATTACAGGACTGGCCGCGTTTTTCGTAGAAAATAACGAAGGCATGATGCGCATGAAACGTGTGGTAGTCGATCTGTTCTCGGGTCTCATTATTCCAATCAGTCTGTATCCGGGCTGGCTTGCAACCATTATGAAGGTGCTGCCGTTTCAGGCGATCACGTATCTGCCCGGCTCGGTTTTCACTGGCAGAGTGGAGGGTACGGGCATCTGGAATGTACTCGGCATTCAGGTGCTCTGGTTTGTCCTTTTGCTGCTGCCGATGGTGCTGATCTGGCGGCAGGCGCGCAAGCGTCTGTTCGTGCAAGGGGGTTAACGGAATGTACTATATAGGTCTGATCTGGGAATATTTGAAAAATTACATGAAGACACGTCTTACCTACCGCGCCGACTTCTGGGTAGAGATCATTTCGGATCTGCTGTTTCAGGCGACCAATCTGATCTTTATCTTTGTCGTTTTCCGTCATACGGACAACCTTGGCGGGTGGAGTGAGGCAGAAGTGTTGTTTGTTTACGGCTACTTTATGGTGCCATACGGCATCTTCAGCTGTTTTATCAATCTGTGGGGGTTCAGTGAGCGGTATATTGTCAAAGGGGAGATGGATCGCATTCTGACTCGTCCGGCACACAATCTGTTTCAGATTTTGCTGGAAAATGTGGACCCGCCCTCCCTCGTGGGCTCGTTCATCGGGCTGATCATTATGATCATCAGCGGTGCGGAGATGGGGCTGGTGCTTGAATGGTGGCATATTCCAGCATTAATCATTCTGGCGATCAGTTCAGTTTTGATCTATGCAGGTATCTACACCACATTGACATCGCTCTCCTTTTATTCGGATGCGCCGACAGGCATTTTACCGCTGATGTACAATATTCAAGGATACGGACGTTACCCTGTAACGATTTATAACCGGGCGATCCAGGTGCTCCTCACCTGGATTATCCCGTTTGCCTTTGTCGGCATCTATCCGGCGGCTCTGTTCCTGGATCGAACCGAGATGCATCGCATGGCACTGCTGACTCCAGTCATGGGGCTGGTGTTTGCAACGATTGGGCTTACCTTATGGAACTTCGGTGTGAAACGATATCGGGGAGCAGGCTCGTAACCACCAACAGGTAACGTTACGTGAATATCAGGGGTTTTCAGAGAATGAACTTGAAGGCTTCCAAAACGTTAATTCCGAAGATTTCATATCGAGAAATGTGAAGGAGGACATGAAAATGACTTTAACTGAAGGAGTACAAGTTCCGGATTTTGAACTGCCATCGAGCTCGGGTGAACGAGTGAAGCTGTCTGATTTTCGCGGCAAACGGGTACTGGTCTACTTTTATCCCAAAGATATGACCACGGCGTGCACACAGCAGGCCTGTGATTTCCGTGACCGGCATGAGGAATTTCAAGGACTGAACACGGTCATTCTGGGCATCAGCACCGATCCGATGAAACAGCATGACAAGTTTATTGCCAAGTATGGCTTGCCTTTCATCCTGTTGTCGGATGAGGAGCATGTGGTTGCCGAGCAGTTTGGAGCGTGGCAGCTGAAGAAGATGTATGGCAAGGAATATATGGGCATTGTGCGTTCAACCTTCCTGCTGGATGAAGAGGGCAAATTGATCAAGCAGTGGCCGAAGGTACGTGTGAAGGGACATATTGAAGAGGCGCTGGAGACAGTAAAGGCTTTATAGGGTCGTCTCGTTCTCATGCTAAACAGGCTGTATCTCGGATAGAAAGGATCCGGATGCAGCCTGTTTATTTTGCATCAGCGGATGGTCTGGTCCGCCGCTTCTTGAAGCTGTTTTTAACTCGATGGATCAGTATAAGCAACGATGGGATAATGATGCATGCCGTGAAATCCCAATCAAACCAGGCAATAGTAATGGTTATGGTGTAGAAAATAATGTTGGGAGCAAGGACAACAGACATGGCAAAGAGCAGCATCATGGATGGCAAAATGAGCGGTTTGTAGCTTTTTAATCGAAATAATTGAGCGGTACCTATTACAAATCCGAATGCATATATAATTGTTTTGAAGTACGTGGATATCAGCCACGTAATAGCTGTTAGAGCTTCGATACGTTGAAAAAAGTTCCCTACGTTGATTTTCTGGGCAAGAATATATGAAATATAAATATTGTGCTGTGTGAGCAGGGGACCTACCACAAGCAAGGCTATGAGCAGAAGCGATGTTAACAGAGCGCCTCCCAGCAGTACAGATAGCATCATATCCCGGCGTACATGGGAGTCATGCTTGACATAAGGAAGAATCATGGACAAAATGATGAGTTCTCCATAAGAAATTGTAGCACCGCGGAAGCTGCTGGAGACCATCGAGAAAAAGGGAGTATTTAAGAAGGGCTTCAACCGGGACAGCTCGGCTTGGGGCAGTAAAAAAATAAAGAGAATGAGCAGTCCGACTATAACAAAAGGAATCCAGATTTCCGCGCTTTTCCCGATAGACTCAAGTCCTTTGAGCATTCCCCAAGTGAGTGCTGCAACAAAAAGCAGAAGAATGGCACGAATAGGGGTGGATAGATAAATTTGAGTTGTCATGAAATCCCCGACTTCACGAATACAGATCGAAGTACCCATTAGAAAATAAAACAAATAGGCTACAGACAGGATGGACCCCATCCATACACCAAGTATTTTTGGACAGATTTCAATTAACGACAGGTTTGGATAGGTTTGATGAAGCTTATAGATCAACCATAATATGCATAATCCAATAGGCTGAGACAAGATGGAACAGATCCAGGCATCCTGATGGCTTGAGTATGTGATCATCGTGGGATAGATCAGAATCATGTCCCCAATCATAGACAAGAGTGCTAGGACTGCAAATTGTCGAATGGTTAGCTTCTCCTGAATCAGCATATCGAATGTACTCCTTTAAGGTCGAATTATTGCTTGCTCTGATTGAATTTGGATCTCATTCCATGCACGATGAGCAGCAGACCGGGTAACAGAATGCCAATGGTGGTATCCCAGTCGACCCAGTAGGGGACAACGGTAATTATGATAAAGGTTACACTTGAAGCCATAACGTTGGATAGGCCGAAGGCAAGCATCGATGAAGGCAAAATGAGAAAACGAAAATGGTTCAGCTTAAATAATTCCGCTATGCCCATCGTGAAAGCGTAAAGATAAATGGTAGCTTTGAAATAAGTGGAAATCAGCCAGGCTGATGCCATGAAGGCTTCAATTCTTTGGAAAAAATCGGCGATGTTGATCTTCTGACTGAGGGTAAAGGACGCATAAATGTTATGCTGCGTCAGGAATGCTCCCAGCACCAGTATAGAGATGGTCACCAGCATCGCAAGCATCAGATTGCCAAGACCAGCCGCAATGATTACGTCTCGATTCCGATGAGCCTCCCTGGATGTATAGGGAAGCAGCATCAGGATCGGAATAGTTTCGCCAACTGGATAGAGGATGCTTACAAGGATGCCCTGGGTCAGAGAAACAACACTCGTGTCTTGAAACGGTTTCAAATTGCTGGTATCCACCTTGGGCAGCAGACAGAAGGCTAGGATCAGAATGAACACTACGACAATTGGCAGTAGAAGTTCACTGGTTCGTCCTATAGTTTCAATTCCGTTATATAGACTCCAGCAGACAGCAGCTAGAAATAATAACAAGAGCACGCGGATCGGAGTATATGGAAATATTTGTGTAACCAGAAAATCGCCTACCTCCCGGGCATGGGTAGAAGCACCAATGAGAAAGAAATACAAGTAAAAGACAGCAACCAGCGTGCCTGGCCAGAACCCGAGGATGCTTCGAGCCATGGCGACCAGATTCTGATCCGGGTACGCTTTGCCCAATCGGAGGAACATAGCCATCAGCAGCATACTGATGGGAATGCCGATCAAGGCACAGATCCAGGCGTTCTGCTTGGCATATGATGTAATCACCGAAGGATAGATCAGCATCATATCGCCAACAACCATCATAAAGGTCAGGGTTGCCAGTGAGCGGATCCCCAGTCGTCCCTTCTCAAGCATCAATTTCCCTCCTTTAGCTAGGTCCCGGTAAGATAAGCCAGCAATTGATTCACGGGTTCATAGATCCAGATGATGATATAAAGCGGACTGGGGAATTCCCAGAGGTTCACCGCAATGACGCTGAATACGGTAGCTGTGAGCAGCATACCGCTGTATACTGCAGTTTCCTTCCATTGTTTGGCTCGAACAAGTTTGGGGAGGTCCAATATTCCAATCAGACAGCCTGCCAGGATAGCTGTAATGGTGAGTAACATGCGCTCATTCCTTTATATCTTTTTTGAAAGAGTTATCCAGTGTGCCCACACGTCTGATCTGGGCATTGGCCTCGTATACCACGTCAAGATCTTCAAAATACTTGTCCCAATCCTGTTCATGTTTTTTGAAGAATTTGGGGTCTGTCTGGTAGATTTCTTTTCCAAAACCGAAGATGTCTACATGGTACTTGCGGCGAACGGAATTAACCGATTTTTCCATAAGCTCCTTCAGCCGATCCTGGGTGGCTTTCTCCAATTCACGGATGGCTGTCATGGAGCCAATCTGCATCTTGCAGTCTACGGATGCGACAGAAGATACAACATTCACTTTTATTTTAACTTGCGGTTCTCCGTTTATAATTCTGGCCTTGCGTTTCGTTGAAGCTCGCAGGGTCTTTAACGTAACGGTGCCCTCGCCGTTTGGACAGTCCACAATACCCGTGGTTGATTTCACATTATCCCGAATGTAATTGTATCCCTTGGATTCGTCTTCATTGAGCCAGCCAATCAGCTTATCTCTTTTGAATACACTTAAGCCGGTTGTATTCAGTTTTGCAGCCGCACGTATAGTCGATATGTTCTCTATACTGCCTTTTTTGCTGTGATCTCCGATAATTTCGACACCAGTGATTACCGGATGAATACCAGGTGTCAGCATGTAGTCCATAAGCTGGTCCCCTGTTACTGTTGTTGTAGGTGCCCAGGTTTTGGCTGATACATCGAGAGAGCTGAATAATTTTTCAGCGGGAATATTATCCAGAGGCGTAAGCAGATCAAGCACTTCGGATGCCTTGGTGTCTCGTGCCACCATGACATAATAGTCTGGCCGAGCAGAGGGTTCTCTCATTAGTGCCTCTATCACGTCGTAGATTCCCTCTTTGCGAGCGTACTCTTCCCCGAATATAAGAACCCGTACATGAGCCATAAATATTCTCCGCGGGCTGGTTTCGGTAAGACTCTGTATCGCTTCAAACAGTGATTTTCCGGTCGCCTGATATTGGGTCACAGGCGTGCCTTTGCCGCCAGCAGATTTGGATGATATTTCATTGGGTACTACAACCTGGGCGCTGACCCGGATCTGATCCCCCTCTTTATCCACCCCAAGGCCAAGCATGATGCCAAGTTCATTCAGTTCATGGCGGTCCCAGCATCCTGTGAGTAAAGGAAGCAGCACGACAAAAGACAGCAATAAACATAAACTTCTCTTCATATGTCGATCTCCTGACTGAATTAGCGCTTGATTTTTCTGGACTTTTGTCTGGTCACATTGGGCGTTCCGGTCGACAATGGGCGTGTTTTCATCCGGGTCCAAGGTACGCGGAAGATGGTATCTTTCAGATCTTTCTGAATGTAAGGCGCGAACGGAGTCATATACGCAACTCCAAATGAGCGAAGATTGCACAGATGGGTTACCGTGATTAAAAGTACGATCAGAATACCGTAAAATCCGAAGGCTGCGGCCAAAATCATCAACACAAAGCGGAGAATCCGTACTGAAATCGAGAGGCCGTTCTCTGGAATAACGTAACTGGATATCGCAGTAATGGAGACGATAATAACCATGGCAGCAGATACAACACCGGCATCCACGGCTGCTTGACCAATAACCAGCGTACCCACGATGGATACAGCCTGACCAACCGTTTTAGGAATACGAATACCTGCTTCACGCAAAATTTCATATGTTAATTCCATCAGCAGGGCTTCGATAAATGCAGGAAAAGGGACTCCTTCCCTCTGAGCAGCAAGACTGATCAGCAGGTTGGTTGGCAGCATCTCCTGATGGAAGGTTGAAATTGCGATATAGAAGGACGGCGCAAGCATAGCAATGAAGAAGGACAAATAACGGATCATGCGAATCAGTGTACTGATATCTGCCCGTTGATAATAATCCTCGGGGGACTGGAAAAATTGCACGAACAGTGCAGGGACAAGCAGAACAAACGGGGTCCCATCCACAATAATAGCAACGCGTCCTTCCAACAGGGCAGCCGATACCGCATCCGGACGTTCACTGTTATACATGGTTGGAAAGATGGTTTTTGTCTTATCCTGCACAAGTTCCTCAATGTAGCCACTCTCAAGAATGCTATCAATATCGATCCCATCCAGTCTGCTGCGCAGCTCCTTGACGACGTCTTCGTTCACGATGTGCTCCAGGTACACCACAGCAACGCGAGTTTTGGTAACATGCCCAATCACGCGCTCCTCAATCCACAGTTGGGGGTCTCGTATACGTTTGCGTATCAAGGCAGTGTTGGTTCGTATATTTTCCGTGAAGCCTTCCATCGGTCCCCGCACGACAGTTTGGGAGACGGGCTCACCAACGGGCCGATCCTCCCAGCCGGAAGCCCCGATTTTCAGCCCGCGGGTTGATCCCTCCAGCAGAAGGATCACATCACCGGCCAGCATGGAATGTATAGCGTCATCCATATCTTCGACGTAAAGGACTTCACCAGCAGTAAGAACGTCGTTCTGCAGATAGGACAGATGTTCATCATCCGCCGAGAAGTCAGGCAAGCCCCGCTCTTGCATCAAGGTCTGCAGGATTGCGGTGTTCAGCACCTGGACATCGACAAGTCCGTCGACATACAGCAGAACCGAAGCCCACTTATGCAAGGTCTGCAGCGGACGAATCATCAGGTCGTTGCTGTTGCCCATCTTATTTTTGCAATACGCGATATTCTCATGCAGGTTGGGATGAATAGGCATTGTTTCTTGCTGCTTATGCTCTTCTGAGGCCATGTTATCCTCCCTCTGTCAACAATCCCTTTATTTGAAAGTAGTATGACCGGGAGTTTTTTAATTTATGAAAAAAAGATCATTTGCTTTTTATTTCAAAATGTTTTAGAAGCAAACGCAAAAAAAGCCGTGCAGGCACACGACTCTGGTAAAAGAGGCACAGACGACATTCAGTCTGCGTTTTGCTTTTGTCTTTGGCGAACGGGCACCGCTTTGCGAGTGCTGCTTCTAGTCAGGCTTCGACGATAACGATAGATCACGGCGATGATCAGCACTACACCAATGGCTGCAAGAATGACAGCAGTATACTGGTGAGCGAGCTGGAATATTGCACTCCAGCCAGGGCCGAACAGTTTGCCGATGCCAAGAAACAGCACCACCCAGAACAAGGCGCCAGAATAGGCATAGAGAGCAAACTTGCGAAACGGAATTGCAGCAATGCCAGAGAAGTATCCCGTGAAGTGGCGAACCCCGGGGATGAAGTATCCGATAAAAATCAATCCGTTGCCGTATTTGGCAAACCATTTCTGTGTTTTGTCCAGCTTGTCCGGCTTGAAGAAAAACCATTTGCCATATCGCATAATAAAGGGAAGCCCCGCTCGGGCTCCGATGAAATACGTAATCGTCATACCTATGGTCGTTCCAAGAAAGGCGAGTATAACCAGTGTGCCGAAGTCCAGCTGTCCTCTGTACGATAAATATCCTGCATATGCCATCGTCGTTTCTCCCGGGAAGGGGAGGGCGATAAACTCCAGCAGCAGACCAAAAAACATTACGCTATATCCGTAAGACCCGAACAACTGCTGGATCTTTTCAAGTAGTTCCACTAGGTTCACACTCCTGGCGTCCTCAAATACATCAGACAGGCACAATTCATTGCTTCGCGCCCGTATATGCTCGTTATTTTCTAATGCTACCGAAATGTTGAACAAGAATCAATTCCTGTATGCAGCAAGCAGCAACAAATATTGCAAAATTATCGTTCAATTGAGTCTTTTTTGCGCTCCGCCTCCATATAATTCTAACAAATCTGCTGAAGTCTATCAGCAAAATCACTAGAGTGCTGGAGGTTGGTTCATACATGGCGTACGGATCGCAATTGTGGATGGAACGGAACGGGCAGCTCAATCAACATGCTTCATATGTCTGTGAAAAAGTGCGTATGTGGCAGCGTCTGTCCATAGGCTGTTTACTCACTGTAATACTGTTGACAGGCATGCTTGGAGCTGGTGCATCATCTACCGCAGCGGCGGCAGAAAGCGATAAGAAAGACAAGGTAGTCTACCTGAGCTTTGACGATGGACCCGGAAAACATACGCCGGAGGTGCTGGATATTTTACGTGATGCCGGGGTGAAGGCTACCTTTTTTGTGTTGGGACAGCATGCGGAGCGGAAGCCTGAGATGATAAAACGAATTCACCGGGACGGACATGCTATCGGCAATCATACATATAACCATGAATATAGCGAGCTGTATCGGAATTTTCCATCGTTCTGGCAGCAGATCAAACGCACGGAGGATATCATTCACAGCATTATTGGCATTCGGCCTGCACTGGTCAGAGCACCTGGAGGAACCTATGGCCACTTTGACCATACTTATTTTGACCTGTTAAAAAGGGGAGGATACACTGTCATGGACTGGAACGTGGACAGCGGCGACTCCAAGCGGCGCAATGTGCCTGCTGCCGAAATTATCGCTCATGCTACAGCGGTCCTGGCAGGAACGTCCAATGCACTGGTTCTGATGCATGACGGAGGAGCACATGCCGAAACGGTGAAGGCGCTGCCTGATATTATTCATTATTACAAGCAGCAGGGGTATCACTTTGAAGTAATGCAGCCTTCGGATGAGCCTGTGCAATTCCAGGTCAAACCTGCGGCGAAATTTAAAAGCAGACCTTCTCCAGGTGCTGCCTGGATTGCCAAACATGTGGACGCAAACGCATCGCAGTGGGCTTCAGCCAAACCGCTGAAGATTGAGCTGGGATACATGACCGTTAAACTTCAGCCGGATGAATATCGCGTTAAAGACCAGAACGTACTAGTTCCTCTACGCAGTTATATGAACAAGCTGGGAGGAAGCATTAGTTGGGATCAGGCTGCAGGTACCGCTACCACCTGGTGGAAGGATCGAATTGTGCAGATCAATCCAGCCATGGGCACAATGACGTCCAAGCGATTGCATGAGCAGAGCGGGCACTCGGTACATGCCGTAATGGAGAGTAATGAAGGCACGATCTGGATAGCTGCGGGCGAATTGATGGAGCAGCTTGGAGCGAAGCAGTATATGGTGCAGTCCGGAGACAGCGAGTGGGTAATCACCGTGGACCCGCCCTGGACGTCTATGGATTACAGGCATTCCTTTTCATTTCTTTGAAAGAAACGATTAATCTTCTGACTATTCTCTCTACTTCCGGGCAACAATGAATCATAGATTACGATAATCAGGATTCAGTAGCAGGGAAGGAGAGTTCAGTCCAATGAGCAAAATTCGAATAGAGCATGAATATGCTGTTGAACTGTTGAACAGGCTTGGCAATCGCATTGCCGATGTCATCATCGGCAAGAAACAGGAAATTCAATATATAATCGCCGCGATGCTTAGCGAAGGGCATGTGCTGCTTGAGGATGTGCCGGGCACTGGCAAAACAATGCTGATCCGCACGGTGGCTTCTTCGTTAAACTGTGCGATGGGCCGCATCCAGTGCACGCCAGATGTGATGCCAGCCGATGTAACGGGAGTATCCATATATCATGTACAGGCAGGAGAGTTCAGATTCAGACCCGGGCCGCTAATGAACAATATTGTGCTCGCAGATGAGATCAACCGTGCTTCGCCGCGGACGCAGTCTTCTCTATTGGAAGCGATGGAGGAGCGCAGTGTGACTGTGGATGGTACGACCCATGCATTGCCCAGACCGTTTTTGCTGCTGGCAACGCAGAACCCGCTTCAATTCGAAGGCACATATCGTCTGCCTGAAGCGCAGTTGGACCGGTTTATGATGCGGATCACGCTGGGATATCCTGAGCCTGAGCAGGAAGTAGAGCTGCTGTCTCGAGTGCGGAGCCAGGAGATGCTGGAGAATATGCATCCGATTATGCTGGCCGAGGAAGTTGTGGCGATGCAGCGTGAAGTCAAACAGGTGCACGTGGATACAGTGATCAAGCAATATCTTGTAGGTGTAGCTGTAGCTACGCGAGGACATGATGCGGTACGGCTGGGTATCAGTCCAAGGGGAACGCTGGCATGGATGACAGCAGCGCAGGCATATGCCTATGCACAAGGGCGCAGCTACGTTGTACCGGATGATGTGCAATCCCTCGCTGTGCCAGTGCTATCTCACCGGATTCAGCTGAAATCGGTGAACAGAGCCGACAGCAGTGAGGTACAGGAGCAGGTCATTCGTGAAATATTATCTTCCGTGCCCGTGCCTGTGCAGATGAGCGGACACGGAAGGGGACGCAGGGCATGATCGGGGTTCGCGGGAGCTTCGTTCAATTGCTGGTCGCTGTTCTTCTAATCGGCGTGTATCTGTGGCATGGAGGAAAATCCGCTTTATTTCTGGCTACCATATCGGTTCTGGTTGTAACATACGGAATTGTTGTGCAGCTCTTCGGCCCTCGTCATGTTCATGTACAACGGCATAGACGTCCGGGGCATATTGTGGCAGGTGAGAGCCTGCGGGTGCAGGTGCATCTGGAATTTCGCTGTGTCCTTCCGCTGCTTTGGCTTGTCGTTTGTGACAATACACCCGCAGGAGTGCATCGCAAGCTGCTTTTTCCCGGCATGAAGAGACAATGGTCTTATCAATACGAGATCACGGGGCTTGCTAGAGGTGTGTATGTGTGGGAGGAAGGACGATTGTATTGGGGAGATGTTTTTGGATGGAGCAAGGCCTGGGCCCGTCTTGAAGGTGAAGAGCCACTTGTAGTAGTACCAGATGGGGGATATAGCGAGGTATCAATCCGGCCCGAGAGTTGGGGGAACCATGGGGAAGGTATGGCGGTGCAGCCACAGCTGCTGGGGCCGCCAGGTATAGAAATACGGGAATATCAGCAGGGAGATGCATTTAACCGGATTCATTGGAAGAGCACCGCCCGGACAGGAAGGCTGCACACGCTGATTCCCGAAATGTCGCAGCGCACTTCGCTGGCAATTATCGTATACGAGGAACGCTCAGGGTACGAGAAGAACGACTCGGAGGGTCAGGCGCATAAAGCATTTGAACAGGCAGTATTTGGCGCTGCCAGTTGGGTCAGAGAGGCGGCCAATGCTCAGATGCCTTGCCAGCTCTGGTTAAGTGGAGATGAGCTAAGCAGTAGAGCAGACCGAACTGTGGAATCGGGAGAGGTACCAAGGAAACAGGTCAGGACGAATCATAGCTCTGCTGCGGGTGAGGCGCGACGGGGATATGATGGCGCTGATGAAGGTGCGGCTGACGCATTACGGCGGCTGGCGTATGCCCGATTGTGTAAAGAGCAGCCTGAGGCAGTATCTACGCTGGATGTTAGCAGGCTGGAGCAGCTTTCGTACGGCTCAAGCATCGTTATTTTCACTGGACAGCTGGATGAAAGACTGGTTGGCTGGCTTGAACATGCTGCCGCGCTCGGTTTCCAGGTTAGCGTACATCTAACAGGCAGTCAGGCAGCGCAGCATCCTATCATTAATTACGGATCTTCAGAACGTGACGCGGGGAGATTGGATTATTCCTTGCAAACAGATCGAATGGAAGGGAAGCGGCCGGCAGAACAAGGGAAAACAAGAGAGCGACTCCGTACAGAAGCGGGTACAAAGGTAGGATATGCATCGTCGGTTGCTTCAGGTTCGTCCGCAAGAGCGCAGCAGCAAGTATGGACTGATCGTCTTGTATCCAAGGGTGTGCGTGTGATCTGTCAGGAAGCCATTGCGACAAACAGCACTTTGCTCGGCGGGAAGGCGGGGATCGTTGATGTGGGAGCATAGCAAGAGAATTGAAGCTGAGCCAGCATCTTTTGCCGAGCCGACGATCAAGAGCCACCGTATGGAGGTTATGTCGCCATTATCTTCATCCGTCCATGGAATTGCTCCTGCACTGTATCTGTGGCTGATTACAGCGGGGCTGCTCCTTTTATGCATGGAATGGATCTATCCCGTTACTTCTTCCGGTCAGACCGGCAGTGAGCGATTCGCTGCGGTAATGGCGGGTTATTCGGCAGTTCTGCTGTCCGTTGGCCTGTTCAGAACCGGCTGGGCTGTCAGTATGTTGATTCGCCTTCCAATCATCTATGCTGCGTTGTGTCTGATGTATGGAGCCAGTCATCCGATCGAGTGGGGCACAGCCTATCCTGGCATGCTTAATGCCGATCTTGGCGAATGGATTGACAAAGGCCGCTTTCGTGTCATGAGCCGTGAAACGAGAGGTTTGTTTATGCTGTGCGGCTGGAGTATGCTGCTTGCTTCGGTGCAGTACCTTGTTTTGCTCCGTCGCAGCATTTCATTATTTGGTACAGGCACATTAGTCTATCTTATTCTGCTGGAAAGTCTGGTCGGATATGATGCGTATGGCTCGGTGGTGCGTTCTGTATGCTGGCTCTTGTTCATTCAAGGTCTGCTGTATCTGTTGCGGCTTTCTGAAGGGACAGGTCATGAAGCGGCGGTGCGAGATGCAGCAGTAAGGGAAGCGCAGGATATACATGGGGCTGTTCATCGAAGAACACATCGGAAGATGGCGAGAAGTGAAAAGAACAATTCTCGTCCAATGCGAAGAAGGGTACGTATGGCTTGGATTGCTGTGTCATTAGGAGCCACTGCTTGTATGGTCCTGATATCCATGCTTCCGGCACGTATGAATGTTGTGTCGCCTGCGGGGCATATCTCTGTCATGGACACGGTCGAACGTTTGGCTAAATGGGCAGGATATACACCTTCGGGAAGTATACCTGCCTCCTTGAGTATGACGGGCTACAGCACGGTCGATGCACCGATGGGTGCTCCGCTGGTACAGGGGAATGAGCCGGTGTTTACCGCAAGCACCCCTGTACCTACGTATTGGCGCGGGGAAACTCGCTCGTATTACAACGGAAGTGCATGGAGTGATGTGGAGCAGCGATTCCACTATGCAGACTCCTCGGGAATGCTGCGTTCGGATGGATGGGAGGAGCACCCTTACTGGAAGCGGGTTCGTCAGATCATCACGATGGAAAGGGAATGGCGAGCACCTAATCCGCTGTTTGCGGGAGGTTTGCCAGTAAGCTTGTCTTTTCAAGATGGCAACGCGCTTAACGGCAAGAACGAGAAACGACTGCTGTCGAGTGAAGATACAGGTACCTTGTGGCTTGCGGGCAGTGGGGATCGGCAGGCGCGTGTACAGCACTACACCGTCGATGTGATGGTGCCGGATGTAACACCAGACGTGCTTCGGCAGAGCGCAGGTATGCACGGAATGAAGAATGCTGGTTCGGACAGGACGAAGAGTACTGGATTGAACGAGTTTCACGTTAGCGGGGATGAAAAGCACGTTGGCGTAAGCAGTAATAAGACTGTTGGTGCGAAAGAACAGCAGACTGCCAGTATGCATCAGGAGCAACGTATTGATTATGATGAGGCCAAACGTGTTGGTTCAGAGAAATGGAACGACAGTGGGGAAGAACAGCAGCATGCTGGTTTGAATGAGAACATGGGTATTGAACTTGCTGATACAAGCAGCGTGGGCTTGAATGAGAAGCAAAATAGGAATGATGATACAAAACGTGTTGGTTCAGAGAAATGGGATGGTAGTGGGGAAGAACAGCAGCATGCTGGTTTGAACGAGAAGATGGATATTGTACTCGCTGATACAAGCAGCACTGGCTCGGATAAGAAGAATGGTGGCTTAGGCGTACAGGAGGGAAGTGGAGGAAACAAAGGGAATTTGGTCGATCCGGCTTCCATCCGCAGAAAGGATTTGCAGCTGCCGGATACGCTTCCGCAGCGTGTTAAGGACCTGGCTGCCGAGATTATGGGTACGAGTGAAACGCGGTACGACGCTGTACAAGCTGTACGCAGCTATTTGCAAGCGAATGCCCGTTACTCGCTGGATACCCGGATGCCGCCGCGAGGCAGGGATTTTGTTGATGATTTTCTGTTTGTAACCCGGGCGGGATATTGTAACCATTTCTCTACCGCCATGGTTGTGCTGCTGCGTGCCGAAGGCATTCCGGCACGCTGGGTGAAAGGTTACGCCCCCGGACAAGCGGACCCGCAGGTCCCCGGGCGTGTCATTGTCACCCAGGCTGATGCGCATTCCTGGGTGGAGGTGTATTTTCCCGGCGTGGGCTGGATGCCTTTTGAGGCTACGCCGGGGTTTGATGCAGCGCAGGCAGGTGATGCCAGCGCTGCTGCTTCCGCCGGGCTGCAGCCCGGCGATGGGTCCCCGCTGCCAGATGCAGGCAGCGGAATGGACCGTGCGGGCGCGTGGCTGGCTGCGCGCGCACGGGGATTGGCCGCGGCGCCATGGCCTGCCGCGGCAATAGCCGCAGCGGCGATGCTGTGCGCCGCTGCATGGGCCAGCGCGAGGCGGCTTCGCCCTGCGCTGCGGCTCAGGCTGCTGCTGGCATGGCCGCGCAGCAGCTTCCCGGACCGCGAGCGGCTGCTGCAGGCTGCCGCTCCAGTCTGGCACGCGCTTGCGCGCCGATACGGCCCACGGCCGCCGGGCATGACGCTGCGGGAATACGCAGCGTCACCCGCCGTGGCCGCGGGCACGGACGGCGCGGACATCGCGCGCTTTGCAGCCGACTGGGAGCGGCTGCTGTATGGCCCTGACCGTCCGCTTCGCGCGGACAGTCTCGACTTCCTGCGCCGGGCGCTTCGCCTGACCCGGCGCAACCCCGGACGCCAGCGCTAATCCTTGTGCCAGCGTCCCGCAACAACCCGTTGCCAGCGTACAAATCAGCGCTGGCAGAGCAATGGGTCCCGCTTGCCCGAAGGGTGAGAAGGGACCCTTTTCAACATATAAAGCATGAAGTGCCATAGAGTCTCAACCCCCGCCCTAATACGATCAACGGCATACAAGGAATGCGCTCGTTAGTTGAATCTTTCCAATGTCTCCAGCCTCCGCGGCTTTTACAACATCTCACCGATACAGGCTGCCCCGACCCCGACCCCGACCCCGACCCCGACCCCAAACCCAAACCCGACCCCAAACCCAAACCCAAACCCAAACCCAAACCCAAACCCAAACCCAAACCCAAACCCAAACCACACCTTTCTAACATGTCTGATAGAGAAGGGGCCTCATACGTTTACAGCCTGCAGGGGAAGGATGGCACACAAAGTTGGAACATATGTTGAATTTTAACGAGTGGGTAGAGCTTGTGAAGGAAAGGTTCAAGAGTTTGGGCCTCATTACGGCTAACGATTCCTGGTGACGCTATTTAGCTCTTTTTGGACATGCTGCAGACGTAACGATTCCCAGAAACCTTATTTACTTGAAATGCCGTGTTTTTCGCCAAAAATGGAGAGTTTTCGTTTAAATAGCGTTTCTACGATTCGTTAGATTTTCAAACCCCGTCAAAAGGGCGAAATAAGGTTGTTTGGGATCGTTAGCGTGTTAAACGTTAGCGTGGTATAGATGGCAGCCTGGACTGGCGTCTTAAATACTTTCTCCGTTTCTTATGGTTTGGAACTAAAGCTCGTTACACTGCATGCGAGAGGAAGCACTCAGTGCATGTTTGCTACACCGGCGCAGTTCTCAGCAAATGATGCATGGCTTCATGACAAGGGAAGTGAACCACTAGTTACACAACTGCCTTGGAAGCAAAAGCAGCTTGCCTTGTTACTTTGCGAAGCTCCTTCGCATGATTTGTTTGTCACATCCATCCTGGAGGTTGTACGTATCACTTTGTTTTTGTGCATCCGACGGATGAGATCGGTTCTTTTATCGGATTATAAGAGGGATGTAAGGACGATATGTAACAGGGATATCGAGACGGATGTTCAAAGGGAATATCAAGATGAAAGTCAGAGAACAAATTGATTGGGATCAAAGGACATAAGAGACAGAGCAGATGTGCAGAGTCAATTGAACATATTTGCAGCTCATACACGGGGCTCGGGGATTATCAAGGCTTGTCGTCCCATGTCACATCTGCTCGTTCCTTGCCCGAAAAATGGAGTTTCGTCTTTCCTTGACGGTAGGTTTTGTCGTTGCGTATAATTAGTTTCATTAATTGAGGGAGGCACGGTAATGAATAAGCAGAATGAAATTGTGGTTGTCCTTGACTTCGGGGGCCAATACAACCAGTTAATCGCCAGAAGAATTCGGGATCTTGGCGTATACAGCGAGCTTTTGCCGTATAACACACCAGCGGAGAAAATTGCGGAACTTGCACCAAAAGGAATTGTATTCTCCGGCGGCCCATCCAGCGTATATGCTGAAAATGCACCACACGTTGATCCGGGTGTTTATGACCTGGGCTTGCCAATCTTCGGCATTTGTTATGGAATGCAGCTGATGGCTCAGCAGCTTGACGGTAAAGTAGAGCGCTCCGAGAAGCGTGAATATGGTAAAGCCGATCTGGCGTTTGCTGAAGGTGCAGCACTGGCTAAAGGCATTGAAGGCGAACATACGGTATGGATGAGTCATGGTGACCACGTTGTTACATTGCCTCCGGGCTTCAAACTGGATGCAGGCACGGAAAGTGCGCCAATCGCTGCAATGAGCAATGACGAGCGCAAATTGTATGCAGTTCAGTTCCACCCGGAAGTACGTCACTCTGTTCGTGGTAACGATATGATTCGTAACTTCCTGTTTGAAATCTGCGGTTGCGAAGGCAACTGGACGATGGAAACATTTATTGAAGATACGATTAAAGATATCCGTGAAAAAGTGGGCGACGGCAAAGTGCTGTGTGCACTCAGCGGCGGTGTGGATTCCTCCGTTGTTGCGGCATTGCTGCACAAAGCAATCGGGGATCAGCTGACATGTATGTTTATCGACCACGGTCTGCTGCGTAAAGGCGAAGCAGAGAGTGTTATGGAGACGTTTGTTGGCAAATTCGATATGAAGGTTGTTAAAATCGACGCGAAAGAACGCTTCATGTCCAAACTTGCTGGCGTGGATGATCCAGAGCAAAAACGTAAAATTATCGGTAACGAGTTTATTTACGTATTTGATGAAGAGTCCAAGCAGTTCGATGATTTCGAATTCCTGGCACAAGGTACGCTGTACACAGATATCGTAGAGAGTGGTACAGCTACAGCACAGACGATCAAATCCCACCATAACGTGGGCGGTCTGCCAGAAGACATGAACTTCAAGCTGATCGAACCGTTGAACACATTGTTCAAGGACGAAGTGCGTAAAGTAGGTACGGAATGCGGCCTGCCGGATGAAATCGTACACCGTCAGCCTTTCCCTGGTCCGGGTCTCGCGATTCGTGTACTTGGCGAAGTAACGGAAGAGAAGCTGAAAATCGTTCGTGATTCCGACTACATCCTGCGTGAAGAAATCGCCAAAGCCGGTCTGGACCGCGAAATTTGGCAATACTTCACCGCCCTGCCTAACATGAAGAGTGTTGGCGTAATGGGTGACGCGCGTACGTATTCCTACACTGTAGGTATTCGCGCCGTGACTTCCATTGATGGTATGACGGCCGACTGGGCACGTATCCCTTGGGATGTATTGGAGAAAATTTCCGTACGTATCGTTAACGAAGTAGACAACGTAAACCGTATCGTCTATGACGTAACCTCCAAACCACCAGCAACGATCGAGTGGGAATAGGTTTATTACAAGACGTTAAAACTTAATATTATTAAATGCCGAAGGTCTTGGTAATCCAAGATTTTCGGCATTTTTATGTTTACAGCACGTAGATACTTCACAAAATGCAGGGCCAAAAAACTCCCTCTCGTCTGCATCACAGATGCAAATCGAAGGGAGCTTACATAGATATCTTTTATTTAAAATCTGTTATTCTACAGTTTACTTCTTTGGATTGTACTCGATATATAATGTTTTATTCTTATTATCCCACTTGACTATTTTTGCACCTAGTAATGAAGGAAGGTCTTTGGCTTCAACATAAGCTGTGCCTGCAAAATTTCTGGATTGTGTAATCGGGCTCCCAAAGAGAACAGGCAATTTTTTAACAGGGTCATATCCTATAAAAACATGGAATGCTTCACTCACAGAACGAATTGGAATATATACTGTTCCATTGTAGAGAAGGCCGGTGTGCGTTAATTTGTCATTAATGATAATTTTGATTTTTTCCGGTTTGACATCTGATCTAATAATTGAAGCATAGGGACCATGTTCCTCGTTTAATTTGGCTGCAGTGGCGGCGGTCACCACTTTAACTTCATGTTCACCAGTGACAGAACCATAAGTGACTTTTAAGCTCGCTGTACCGAGGCCGACAGCTTGAACATTGCCGGTTCCATGTGGTTTTAACACAGCGGGATTACTTGACTCCCATGCTGCGAGATCTGTTATGTAGGCTACATCTCCATTCTCAAAATAAGCCAGAGCATTCAATTCTTGTCCCGCATTAACGGAGAAGATGAACGGCAAGAAGTTTGGTCGCGAGATTCCCTCTACAATAAAGATTTCTTTTGGTATAGCAACCGACACATCTGCGGCCACAGTTTTATAATCTGTAACTGCATTCCCCTCAAGATCAGTCAATACCGTTCTATCCGTAAGAACTTGAATAGAAGATTGGGTATTCAAACTGCTTTCCTTGGTCATAAGCGTGAAGGATACAAATGGATCGCCTGTTGCCGAATCCAGAAAATGACCATCATTGGCTGTAATTGAAAGTACAACCTCCCTTCTTCCATCATTTGGGACAAGATCCTCGGGATAGGGATTTTGAATGGTATAGTCTTTGCTGTCATACTGACGAGTTGGAATGTAAAAAGTATCGTCTCTCCATATGTATTTTTTCAATTTTTCATCAAAACGGAGTAATCCGTCTTCTTCATCTTCTTCCTTTAGTGTAAACATGTTTTCATCATAGCTCAAAACGATAGTTGCCGATTTAACTTTAGGAGTATCCAGGCTGTTAGAGATTGCAACATCTACCCACTCGACATCACCAGGAACTAAGGTAGTATTGCCTGTCAGGGTTACGGATAATCCTTTTGATTCAGCAGCGGATGTAACGTTCGCTATGCCTCCCATTGCAAGGATGAATCCAAGAACCCCCAAGATTATCTTTTTTGAAAAAAACATTTCATAACCTCCAGTATAAGTGATTTCTCCCTTAATATATCGGAATGAGATGAGATAAAATGAAGCGCAGCGTAGGACTGAACGGTGTCTAAGCATTGATTTATTATTAAAAAAGTTACCAGACTTTATTTAGATTATATTCTCTTTCGTATTAGTAAACTGAGTGAGGTTGTACAATTCTATTGTATTTTATGGTTTATTAATGCTTATTTCATCTTTTTTTCAGAACAAGCAGCTAACATAACGATATATGATAATACATGAAGGAGAGTACTTTCGAACAAATTGCTATAACTGAAGGGAGATTGTACGTATGCGGAAAAACGATTATATGAGCAAATGGAAAATGGGCATTGGAAGTGCATTTCTAATCGTAATGCTGTCTGGATGCGGTTCGGGATTGCAGGACCTGGCTTCAGGAGCAGAGGATGTCTCATTAGTAAGCGCGGATGCTGCGGACGTTTCTTCCAATCGGAGCAGTACGCAAGCGCTGCCTTCAAATGCGAATTTGGAAATGGATCGGGAACAACTACAAGTACAAGCATGAGAACAGATCAAGAACAGTTTTGATCTCAGGACATGAAGTAAACATATAGCTGTTCGAGTTAGACCGATGTGTTCCTTCCTGGATGAAGGTGCAAACTAGAATGGGCCCTAACACACTCGAACAGGCCGTGAAACATGTCGCATGGGATTTGAAATACCTAAGAGTGTTTCGTTGCGGCAACTAATGATAAGTATATTTTTCTAATAAATAAAAATAAATCACTGGCTGCCTCCATCGTGTTTTAAACATGATGAACAGGTGGCTTTTTTATTTTTTCTCAAGTAATACTTGCTTTGAAAATATGAACATATCTGATTTTGAAATCGTTATCAATTGCATATTTATCTGGGCGGTAAATCGCTGAAATGGTTTGATTTGTTAAATAATACGAACGTTGTTTGGAGGTTTGGAATATAACATTCGTTTTTATCGTTGACAAAATAGAAGCCCACTCCTAAAATGGTGATGGGAAACAAACAAATAGCGCATACTAATTCGTATAATCCTGGGGATATGGCCCGGGAGTCTCTACGAGATCACCCTAATGATCTGGCTACGAAGAGGAGCAGGCTAAGCAAATGAATTCTACATGACTGCGGTGGAACATCACCCGCGCACATTAGAATTTTTTTGTTCTTGGTTCACAGGCAATGTGCCTGCTTCTGGTCAAGCTGAACTCTGGGGAAAATACTTCTCAGGGTCATTTGTCGTTTTTCAATATAGCTTCAACATCTCTAAGGAGGAGTTAGTGAATTATGGATCGTTTCTTTAAACTCAAAGAAAACGGAACAAATGTTAGAACGGAGATTGTTGCGGGTCTGACCACCTTTATGACAATGGCTTACATTCTTTTTGTAAACACATTGTTCCTGGGTTCAGCTGGAGCGGGTATGTCCGACAATGCCGTATTCTTTGCAACAGCCGTTGGTGCCGGATTAATGACTATTATTATGGGGTTGTTCGTAAACGTTCCGATCGCACTCGCTCCGGGAATGGGATTGAATGCATACTTTATGACCGTGGTTCTGAGTTCTAATGGTGCGATTAGCTGGCAGGCGGCACTCGGTGCTGTATTCCTTTCCGGTATCGTATTTATTATTCTGACAGTAACTCGAGTTCGTCAAATGCTGCTCGTTGCAGTTCCGCAATCCATTAAAATGGCGATAACCGTAGGTATCGGTCTGTTTATTACCATCATCGGCTTCAAGCTCGCCAATTTGGTGGCGGTAACGGTGAATGTGGCACCTGATGCGGATTTGAGCCAACCGATACCAGGCAGCAGCTTCAATCTGTCCCTCGGCAACTTTGTAACACATCATGACGCACTACTGGCTTTGATTGGTTTGCTTCTGATCGCGATCCTTATGGTTATGCGTGTAAAAGGAGCTTTGTTGATCGGAATCGTAGCCACAACACTGATCGGTATTCCGATGGGGGTAACGAATCTGAGCGGCCTGTCCAGCGCAAGCTGGCTGCCTAACTTCAGTGACCTGGCTGTTGGACAGCTTGATCTGAAAGGCGCCATCAGCCTTGGATTGTTCGAAATTATTTTCATTTTTACATTCGTTGAGTTGTTTGATACGTTCGGTACGATGGTTGGTACGGCGACACGTATGGGCATCATGAAGGATAAAGCAAAAGGTGAGAAAACAATTGGTAAAGCCATGCTCGTCGATGCAGTCGGCGTCAGCGCAGGTGCGGCACTGGGTACGAGTACCATCACGGCTTATGTTGAAAGTGCTTCTGGTGTAGAAGCAGGCGGACGTACAGGCTTGACCTCGGTAACAACAGGTCTGCTGTTCATTCTGGCTTTGTTTATTGCACCGCTCGCACTGGTTGTTCCTTCTGCTGCAACAGCACCGGCATTGATCATTGTGGGTGTGCTTATGATGAGTCAGGTTCGCAGCATTGAGTGGGATGATTTTCTTCAAGCTTTCCCTGCATTTCTTACAATTGTACTAATGCCATTTACAGGCGGGATTGCAAACGGGATTTCCGCAGGTATCGTATCCTACGTCATTCTGGCTGTGTTCAGCAACCTCGTTACTGAGCGCAAAGTAAAAATACACTGGCTGATGTGGGTACTGGCCATTATTGTCGTTTGCCGTTACGTATTTATTGGCGGAGAGTAAGTGGCGACATAACTTGGATTGACTGATCGCATTAATAATACGAGCGGAGCTTCGATACGATATCGAGGTTCCGCTTTTTTTGTTTCTTCTATATAAAGTGTTCCTGTGCGCAAAAAAAATAAAAAGCTACAATCCAGATACATCGTTTCATCTATATGTGGGTATACATTGAGGAGATAGGAAAGAACTAAGCTTATAGGGCGAGCAGCACAACAGATATTGAAGAGATAACTCCAGTAGCAGTTGAACAATAAAGATACACAGTTTGAAAACAACGTTTTGTGCGATATAGGTTTTAAGGTGACTCATCACGTTGTGCTGCAGTTAATAGACTAACGTATTGCATGGGTTCTTTTGATCTAGATCGCTTTTAATATTATTTTAAAAATAAGCTTGCATTCTAAATCTGTACATGGTATATTCTAATTCCGGCCAAGAAAACACGGTTTACACGGTGCGGCAAGCAACTTACAAAAATGCTTCGAAAGA
>NZ_JBNOKM010000030.1:0-54793 GCF_050171015.1 Paenibacillus sp. TC-CSREp1
CGGAGTGACCATTTATGCCGCCCCAAAAAGTTTTTTACTAACCAATGACAAGGTAGATTGATGTCATAGAATCCCCCATTTCCGCAAACGAGTACTGTTGTACCGTTTGAAGGAAAGGTTTAGAAGGCGGCATGCAAAACGAAGTGGGCAGAAAGAACCCGAAGAAGCGAAGCGTTCGCATTTACAACCGGATTTCCCCCTTGAGAAGGGAAAAGAAGAAATCCGGGGGTAAGGGGGATAGAAGGGTTTTCTGACCGCGGAGTGACCATTTATGCCGCAACCCAAAAGGTTTCCATTCAATCCTGTATAAACGAAAGGAGTCTACTTATGAGTTACGTTATCGGCGTCGATCTCGGCACGAGTGCGGTTAAAACCGTGCTGGTCAACCGCGAAGGAAAAGTGGCATTTGAAGCATCGGAGGCATATCCGCTTTACCAGCCCAAGGCTGGATATAGTGAGCAAAATCCGGAGGATTGGGTGGAGCAGACGATTGTATCGCTTCGCAAGCTGCTGGAGGTTTCCGGCGTGCAGCCATCCGAGATTGAAGGCATGAGCTTCTCCGGGCAAATGCACGGGCTGGTGCTGGTGAACGCGGAAGGCAAGCCGCTGCGCAATGCCATTCTGTGGAATGACACCAGAACGACCGTGCAGTGCCGCCGGATCGAGAAAGCACTGGACAGCAAGCTGCTCAGCATTGCCCGAAATCGTGCACTGGAAGGTTTTACACTTCCTAAAATCCTGTGGGTACAGGAAAACGAACCCGAATTGCTTGAACAAGCTGCTTTATTCCTGCTGCCAAAAGACTACGTTCGTTATCGCCTGACCGGTGATTACGCTATGGATTATTCCGATGCAGCAGGTACTCTGCTGTTAGACGTGACAGGCAAGCAGTGGAGCAAGGACATCGTAGCCGCATTTAATCTGCCGATGTCGCTATGCCCGCGCTTGGTGGAATCCTTCGAGCAAGTGGGCACGCTGCTACCTGACATTGCGGAGCAAACAGGCTTGGCGCAAGCGACAAAAGTATTTGCCGGTGGCGCAGATAATGCCTGCGGAGCAATTGGCGCAGGTATTCTGAGTGAAGGACAAACGATGTGCAGCATCGGTACGTCCGGGGTGGTTCTCTCGTACGAAGAACGGAAAGACCTGGATTTCGAAGGGAAAGTGCACTTTTTTAATCACGGGGAGAAAGATGCCTTCTATATTATGGGAGTGACGCTGGCGGCAGGATACAGTCTATCCTGGTTCAAGGACACCTTTGCAGCGGATAAATCCTTCGATGTGCTGCTGCAAGGCATTGATGAGATTCCGGCAGGAAGCAGCGGTCTGCTGTTTACGCCATATATTGTTGGAGAACGGACACCTCACCCGGATGCAAATATTCGCGGCAGCTTTATCGGCATGGATGCCGGACATCGTCTGGAGCATTTCGGGCGTGCGGTGATGGAAGGCATTACCTTCTCGCTGCGCGAGTCGATTGATATTTTGCGCGGCGCTGGCAAGACGGTGAACGAGGTCATTTCCATCGGTGGCGGTGCCAAAAACGAGGCTTGGCTGCAGATGCAGGCCGACATTTTCAATGCAACGATTGTGAAGCTGGAGAGTGAGCAGGGCCCGGCAATGGGGGCTGCGATGCTGGCTGCTTACGGCAGTGGCTGGTTCCCGTCTTTGCAGCAGTGTGCGGAAGCCTTTATTCGTCCTGCGAAGTCTTATGTCCCTAATCCAGAGACAGTGGCTGTATATGACGGTTTGTTCGCTCTCTACCAAGAGGTGTACGGGCAGACACGCGGCTTGAATGATCGACTGGCGGCATATCGTTAATCAGGAACAATATTAGGTACCTTCTTCTTATATCATATTCAGTTAATTTGGGATAAAAGCAAACATTTCAAGAAGCATTCGCTTAGAGCGGGTGCTTCTTTTTGTCGTTAGCATATTGGCTGGCATTTTGAAGCATGATGACCTGCATATCTGGATTCCGGCTTCGCATAGATTAGGTATAGACCGTTTGGATTGTCACAGCGAAGTTAAGCGCGGGGGTGAGGTTTTGGATGAACAGGAGCATTTTGCGAGAAACAGACCGCACATCACCTTGTCAATGATTGTTCGCAATGAGGAGAAGCGTTATCTGAGACAGGCACTGGAGACGCATCGGCCATGGATTGATCGGGCTGTCATTATTGACGATGGAAGCACGGACGGAACGGCTACCATGTGCAGGGAGCTGTTAGAAGGAATTCCGCTGGTGCTGGTGGAGAATCCGGTATCTCGTTTTTCCGATGAAGTGAGGTTAAGAAAGCAGCAGTGGGAAGAGACGATTGCGGTCAACCCGGAATGGATTCTTAATCTGGATGCGGATGAGATTTTAACATCGGATTTCGGCGAGCTGCGGGATGTGTTATTAAGCGGCCCGGAGGAAGCGATATATTTCCGTTTGTTCGATATGTGGAGTGAGACAGCGTACCGGGAGGATGCGTTCTGGCAGGCCCATGCGTATTATCGGCCCTTCCTTATTAAATATCGGCCCGGTATGGTTTACGAGTGGAAGGAAACACCGCAGCATTGCGGACGCTTTCCGCTAAGCATCCAGCATCTGCCTTACGCATGCCATGTACCGCGGGTGAAGCATTACGGCTGGGCCAGGGAGGAGGATCGTGTCCGCAAATACGTCAGATACCAGACACTCGATCCGGAAGCACAGTACGGCTGGAAAGAGCAATATGAGTCCATATTGGATGCAGAGCCGAGGCTTATTCCATGGAAGGATTAAGGTTGAAGGGAGAGAGCTAGTTGAAGAAGGAACCGAAGGGAAAACCATCGTTTCAGCCAAAGGATGCGAGTATCACCCGAGATAACCGGGAGCGTATTTTGATTGCAAGTCCTGTACGGCAGACGGCTGCTGTACTGCATGAATTCCTGGATTCATTACAGATGCTTGAACGGGTAACGGTGCAGACGGACTATTTATTTGTGGATGATAATGAGGAAGAGGCCGCCTCCCAGATGCTGCTTGATTTTGTGCATCGACATGAGGGTACCGGCGAGGTGATCCCTGCCCGTGAGTTATTTGATGATGAGCACGCGGACGATCAGGGTATTTACGCCAAGGACGAAGGAGGACATTATTGGAAAACAGAGCAAATCTGGCGTGTCGCAAGGCTGAAAAATAACATTTTGCAGTACGCCCGAGCGCATGAATATGATGCTGTGTTCCTGATTGATTCCGATCTGGTACTGCATCCGCGAACGTTGGAACAACTGGCTTCCAGCGGGAAAGAAATTATATCCAACATATTCTGGACTCGCTGGCAGCCCGGAGCCAAGGAAATGCCGCAGGTATGGCTGCAGGATGAGTACGCGCTCTATCGGCGGGGTGGGCCAGCCTTCCCGGGTGCAGCGTCGGAGGACGAGGGAGAGCAGACAAATGCTTTTCTGAACCAGCTGCGTATCCCGGGGTGTTATGAGGTAGGCGGGTTAGGTGCCTGTACGCTTATTCGACGTTCTGTGATTGAAGCGGGGGTGAATTTTGACCGTATTCCGAATGTGTCTTTTTGGGGAGAGGATCGTCATTTCTGCATTCGCGCCCAGGCATATGGATTCAATCTGTTTGTGGATACCCATCTGCCAGCATATCACATCTATCGTTTATCAGAACTGCCAGGGGTGGCGGCCTATAATCGCAGAGTCAGACGAGGCGAAAAGACGATTACCATTACCTTGTGTATGATTGTGAAAAATGAAGAAAATCCCCTCGCCCGCTGCCTGGACTCGGTGAACGGTGTTGCCGATGAGATTGTTATTGTGGACACAGGGTCCACCGACCGTACACGTCAGATCGCATCCCGCTACACGGACTGTATTTATGATTTTGAATGGATAGACGATTTTGCTGCGGCCCGTAATTTTGCCTTTGATCAAGCATCTTGCGAATACATACTGTGGCTGGATGCGGATGATGTATTCGAAGCAGAGGATCGGGCGAAGCTGATTGCCCTGAAGCATTCTCTTGATCCGGCGGTGGATAGTGTGACGATGGATTATAACCTTTCGTTTACCGCCGAGGGGAAAGTGGCTTACAGTCTGCGGCGGAATCGGCTGGTGCGGCGTGATCGGCAGTTTCGCTGGATCGGGGCGGTGCATGAATATCTGGCTGTAGCGGGGCATCTGCTGCATAGTGATATCGCGGTGACACATAAAAAAGACAAGGAATACACCGATCGCAATCTGCGTATTTATCGCAAACGGGAGCAGGCCGGGGAAGAGTTCTCACCGCGGGATTTATACTATTTTGGCAACGAGCTGAAGGATCACGCTCAGTATGAGGATGCCATAACCTATTACGACAAATTTCTCGATACCGGATTAGGCTGGGTCGAGGATCAAATTACAGCTTGCCAGAAAATAGCAGATTGTGAAGCGGCAATGAAACGCCCGGAGCAGGAAGTAAGAGCGCTGTTCCGCTCCTTTTTATATGATCTGCCGAGGGCGGAGGTTTGCTGCCGTCTGGGGGGGTATTTTGCAGACAGAGAAGATTACCGCAAAGCGGTGTTCTGGTATGAACAGGCTGTTCAGGCAAGCCGCCCGGCTGATCCGATGGTCGTGCTGAACGAAGCAGCCTGGACCTGGATGCCGCATCTGCAACTATGTGTATGTTATGACCGGATGGGCAATCGCGCGAAGGCCAAGGAGCACAACGATATTGCGCTGGCTTATCATCCAACGCATCCAAGCATGCTGTATAATGATCAGTATTTCAAGGATTTGCAGCAGGAAAACGTACTGGAGAACGCATAAGCACCATTCAACGTAAGTTTAGGGATAAGCATGACGATATGATTGTGCTAGGCATGGAGTGTCAGAAATATGTACTATACATGGTCTGTTTGCATTTTTGAGCCTCTTCGCTGGAAGGGGTTTTTGTTTGTTTGAAAAAAGAAAATGAGCTGCTCGTATCTATTCGCAATTTGCTTTGATCTTTGATCCTGCAGGATGAGATGGATTAATGTATTTCAACCAGGAGAGAATATGCATTACAATAGTGAGTAACGGAGAAGCGGTGAACACGATGACGGGTCCTCGGCTGCCGAAATTAAACGAAGCAAGGGGAAGTGAGTGGAGATGAAGCTGACCGAAATCCTGTTGGAATCCAGACTTGTGGCCATCGTACGCGGCATTAGCCGGGAAGAGGCGGTGACAGCTGGCCAGGGCATGACGAACGGAGGTATTCGCCTCATGGAAGTGACGCTGAACACGCCGAATGCACATCAGATTATTGCCGATTGGCGTGAACGTCATGAAGGACAAGCTTATATCGGTGCAGGTACAGTGCTGAACGTAAGCATGGCGAAAGAAGCTGTCGCAGCTGGCGCACAATTTCTGGTGTCTCCCAATGTCGATCTGTCTGTCATTGAATATGCTGTAGAACACGGCATAGACATTTGGCCAGGGGCGATGACACCAACGGAGATTGTTGCTGCGTATGAGGCAGGAGCACAGGCAGTGAAGCTGTTTCCGATGGCCAGTCTGGGCATTCCATATTTGCGTGAGATCAAGGCACCTCTGGATCATATTCCACTATTGGCCACGGGTGGAGCGACATTGGAGAATATTGCGGCATATTACGCAGCGGGCGCAGCCGCAGTAGGCTTGGGCAGTGCGCTTTTACCTAAAGAAGCCCTGGTATCAGGAGATATAACTCAGATTGCCGATCGAGCTCAAGCATTTGTAGAAGCGGCAAATAGATGATCGATTCAGAGTCAGAGTAGAAGAAAGTAAGGCAGAGTAAAGCAGTACGGCGTACAGAAACATTGGGTATATATATTAAAGCCTTATACTTAGATAATCCATATTTGTTACAGAAAATGGGTGTTTTTAACGTGTAGTTGATGTTGTTGTTGTATGATGAATGTATGTCAGAAGCCGGGAAGGAGAGACGCCTTGTGAAAGCGAGAACGATGATTGGTAGTATGCTGGCTGTGGCTGCAGTAACCGCGGGAGGATTATGGCAGGCGGCGGTCAAAAGCCAGACCCCCAAAAAAATTCCGATTACGATGAAGCCACCAATGCCCTTCGAGGATATTACGTTTGAAAGTGGCGGAGGACAGGTGCAGGGCTGGTTCATTCCGGCAAAATCCGATGTTCCCGAGCCATGGCCGCTTGTCATTATTGCACATGGATGGGGCTCCAACCGTTCCCGTGTGCTGCGATACGCACGTCCGATCTGGGAAGCCGGATATGCGCTGCTCATGTATGATGTACGCAGTCATGGTGCCAGTGACCCGGTTCGTGCAGCATCAGCCTATCTGTTTCGGGACGATCTGCTGGCTGCACTGACTTACGTAACTGGCAGACCCGAGATTAACCCTGAAGCTGTCGGTGTGTTAGGACATTCGCTGGGCGGACTGGGAACAATTCTGGCACTGACAGAAGGCATTCCGGTATCGGCTGTGATTACCGATTCAATGCCATCACAGTTTCAGGTTATCGTTAGTTCGGAGCTGAGACGACGGCGTCTGCCCTTGTTCCCGCTGGCACAGGTCATACCACGAATCTGGTTTTGGCGTCTGGGCGAGTCCCTGAAGACCTATCAGCAGAATGATCCGGTGATGCTGCTTAACGAACGACGAAAAGGTATGCAGCTGCCGCTGCTCATGGTACATTCCAAAGGAGATAATTTCATCCCGCCGAGTGAACTGGAATATTTTATGTCCAAGGCCGATCCGCCTGTAGAGCATCTTTGGGTCAACAGTGATGGTCACAGCTGTTCCGAGGAAGACCCGGCCTTCTGGGACACGGTTATTCCGTTCCTCAAGTTGCATGTTCGTTCCGTGCCGAACGAGACTGTACAGGATCACATAGAAGCGATGCAGGACAGCAAAACAGATGTATCCTGATGCAGCAGCGGATAAGGAATAATGAGAAAACGCCAACTTGATTGGCGTTTTTTTGTTGTGGCAATAAACTATAACAAAAATTCACAATTGTAAATTACCCGGAAAACAGCGATTAAAAAGGAAGCTTATGGTATCATAGAGTTGAATGGCAAAATTCATGCAAAAGTATTCATCATGCATTCCGCATGAAATCGAAGGGAGAGGTAACCATTTTGAGTTGGGATTGGAACATGAATGGAAGGCTTAAAACGTTCACTGCCAAAGCCGCAGCCACTGCGATGGCGACACTGCTGTTTACGACACAGGCGCCGGGTTTGACAGGCAGCGCATCCGCTGCTCAGGCTGGAGCTGGCTCAGTGAATGAAGCCGTAACGGGGGAAAATGATCAACAGGATGCAACAAGCAATGACGTGCCGGAGGGTGCAAAGATTTCATCCAGGCAAGCCGCTGACAATATATTAAAGCTGTTTCCAATGTTAAAAAAAGCGACGATCTCGTCCGCAAAATTTGATTCGCCAAATTCGTATCCACCGCCAGATTACAAGGCTTGGGATATCGGATTCCAGATTACACAAGGCAACCACTCCATGGGCTTCAGTGCGAGTGTACACGCAGGTACAGGGGAAGTGCTGAGTGTGCATCTGCCATCTGAATGGTTAGAGAATCAGCTGGAGGCTTCCGATGTTCGACTGAAGAAGGAGGAAGCTGAGAAAACAGCTTTGGAGCTGTTGTACAAGGCCATTCCCGGACTTGAGGCAGATGAGTATGTGAATCTGAGTGAACTTTATTCACCAATGGAACAGGAAGCACTGTTTGGACACAAGCAATATCAGTTTGGCTATCAGCTCAAACATGACGGCATCTTATCAGAGGCAGAGAAGGTCTACATAAGTGTGGATGAGAGGGGACAGGCTACAGCTTATTCCCGCACAACCACCTCGGCGAAGTATCCTTCCTCCCAGCCTAAGGCATCGGAGCAGAAGGCAAGAGAGGTTTTTGAGAAGGAGTTCGAAGTGGAGCTGGCATACATCTCCAAGAACCGTTTTTCTTCCAAGCCAGGTCAGCCCTATGTTCTCGGTTATTTGCCAAAGGGCAGCAGCATGGGACCGATCAATGCCGATACATTAGAGCGAATTGATTCATTGACGGGTAAAGCTGAGAAAAAGAGCAATGAAGCGCAAAATAAAAAAGTGACGGGCACGGCATCGGCTTTTACAGCAGCAAGCGGTTCACGTTTGAATGTACAGCAGGCGGCAGAACGGGTTGCAGCCCACTTTGAAATACCGAAGGATTACAAGCTCGATCACAGCCAGTTAAGTAAAGGATATTATGGCAGCACGAGCAATCAGGTATGGAGTCTGAGCTGGAGCAATCGCAATGCTAACATCTCGTATATGTTCATGCGTGATATTTCGGCTCAGGTTGATGCAGTGACTGGTCAGATTTACAGCTATACCTTAATGCAGCGGGTCGGACCAGAGATGGGTCAGGAGAAGCCGGATCAGGAGAAGCAGCATAAGGAGCTTACTGCACAGCAGGCGGAGAAGCTGGCAATGAATACGATAATCTCCGTTGTCCCGAATGCCAAGGAGCAGTTCCAGCTGAACAGAGTTATTGAAACGGACAATGCCCGTACGTTCCTGTTCCAGCGTTATTTGAACGGCATTCAGGTTCAGGATGACACGGTACAAGTGCAGGTCATGAACGACGGAGCGATTACTGAGTTATACACGCACATCGCGGCAACGTCTGAACAACTCCCGGCGAGTACCAAACCGGAGATTAGCCAGGAGCAGGCCAAGCAGCTTTATTTGCAAAAGTACAAATTGATGCTGAATTACGCCCAATATGGCGGGTACAGCCTGGGCCGTAGCGAACCTGTACCTTTTGGTATTAACCTGGCTTATGTGCCTGCCAGCGATATGAAATCGATCTATAATCTGAACGAGATGCTGGATGCCAATACAGGGGATTGGTTCTTCATGTATGGCGGAGCAGGTTCAACACCTCAAGCAGAGCCGACAGACATTACGGGTCATGTTGCTGAATCAGCTTTGCAAAGCATGGTCAAGCACAGAGTCCTGCTGCCAGATGAGCAGGGACGTGTATTCCCGGATCGGGTTATCACCCGCGGGGATTGGTTCAATTATTTGGCGCGGGCAATCAATCCGGACATGGATATGTATTATAACAGCGACAGCAATGACAAGCTTTTTGCTGACGTAACGATAGACAGCCCGTATTACAAGTCGGTAAAAATGCTGATGGATCAGCGCTGGCTTGGCGGAGCAGATGCCGAGAAAAAACTGAAGCCCGAGGAAGAGATGAATCGCGAAGAACTGGCGGTACTCCTTGTACGCATTCTGCGTTACGAGAAGCTGGCTGGATTCTATGCACTGCCATCCGATCTGCCTAACATTGCAGATGCCGGTGCGATCAGCAACAAGGGAGCGGTAGCGTTAAGTCTCAAGCTTGGATTGCTGCCTTCCATTGAGGGAAGATTCATGCCTGCACGTAAAGTAACGGTAGCTGAAGCGGCTCAAGTCCTTGAACGGCTTGCCAAGCTTCAGGGCAAAACAGACCACTTTATGAGTGGCAGTCGTCTCTATTAATATCAGACAGACGTTCTATGCACTACCATCCTTCTGCCATCTTGCAGTCACTGCTCATATTTTACGATGATAGGACATAGGATGAAAGAAGCGGGAAATGTGATGGGTGATTAATCAAAGATCGAGGGACCTTCCGCGGGAGGGTCCTGTTTCTTTTGACCATGTAAAAATAAGAAATATAGAACAGGGAAAGCAAGAGGTTTTATGATACAATAAGTCATGATCATCTAGTGAAGAGGGGGGGGTTCCTTTCATGGGCAAAAAGGGTAGACGAGTGATTACCTTATTACTGGCAGGTTGTCTCGTTGCGGCCTGGCTGCCGCATACAGTTGATTTGGATCAATTATATGCCGCCTCAGGTAATTCGGAACTGTCCACAGCGACGGATTTGCGTCAGACGTTGTTAAATGCGATGTCACAGCGCACAGAGGAACTGGTGTTTACCTACAAGGGCAATGTAAAGGGCCTGAAGAAACAGCTGCAAACCTCCATCGACGAAGCGATGAAGAGCGACCCCTATATTCAATATACGGTGAAAAGCTATGCGTTTAACTATAAAGGCTCGAATACTTCAGCCGAGGTCCATGTGACGCTCTCTTATCGTGAGACGAAAGCACAGACCGATTATGTGAATCGTAAAGTCGCTAATGTACTCAAAGAAATAATCAAACCCGGCATGACCAGCCATGAGAAAGTGAAGGTTATTCATGACTGGATTGTGCTGAATCTCTCTTATGATACTTCTTTGAAAAAATATACAGCATATGACGGACTTGCCACAGGCAGTACCGTATGTCAGGGATATTCCCTGCTTGCTTATCGCATGCTGGAGCGTGTGGGAATTGAAAATCGCATTGTCGAAGGAACAGCAGGTGGGCAGCTCCACGCCTGGAACCTGGTAAAGCTGGACGGCAAATGGTATCACATGGATACAACCTGGGATGATCCAACCCCTGACCGCAAAGGCGTGGTGAGTCACAATTATTATTTGTTAAGTGACAAGGAAATGGCGCGTGATCACGTCTGGACAGGCAAAAACAAGTATCCTGCGGCATCTGCGCCATACCGTGATGCACTGCTTCAACTGGTGAAGGCTGGAGGAAGCAAGCAGGAGGCATATGAGAAGCTCTATCATGCACTGGAGTATTCCTTATATGATGAGCAGGATGCTGTTAAGGAACGGAAGGTGCTGCAAAGCAAAGTTCAAGCTGTACTGAAAGAAGGCGGTACGTCGCTGACGTTCAGGTATAAAGGCACCGAGAGCAGTCTGATCAAAGATTTGCAGGACTTGTACCAATTGGGCATGAAATCAATATCTTATTTTGTCTCTAAAATGGACGGCACTTCAGACCTGCGTGTCAAAATTACCTGGACCTTATAATAGAGAGCATACAGCCAGGTTACAACATCAATTAAGCTTCTCATCTACACCATAATATTAATAAATGCACTACGATAACAAGGGCACTCCGAAGGAGGGGTGCTCTTTTTGCTGTTCATTTTGCCCGATTGTTCGTTGTCTATGATTTGTATAGGTCGCCCTGTTATTCTATTCCTCGGCGTTTGCAAACCATTGAGCGAGGAGGATACGTGGAACATGAAGAAACGAGTGAGCATCATGTTGATTGCACTGTTGCTAGTGACGCAATTGCTGCAAGGGCTGGTCTTAACATCAACGGTGTATGCTCAGGATGACACAAATCATATGTCAGTCGGTACAATGAATGATTCATCTTCACCATCTGTACAGGAAGAGAGTACGCTCCCTGAAGATCAGGGAGATCAGGAGGATCAGGATGCTGCTGCGGATGAAGAGACATCGCCGGCGATCGAGGATACGGAACACACTGCATCTCCTGAGGAAGCTGAACCTGCAGATGTAGCCCCGCTGGCTGCCGCTGCTGCGGCTTCAGAAATTCAGGAGAATCTGATCACTAGTGTGCAGATGTACAACCAGAAACCGGAGGAAGGCAGCAACGGTCAGATTGAAGTCAGGGGAGACAAGATTGAAGATATTCGTCCACGGATATCGGATGAGGTTGCCGTTGTATTTACATGGGGATTTGGGGATGACGCCCACGCTTACGGTGATGGATCAACCTTTACATTCCGTCTGCCTGACAAATTTATTATAGGATCACAGTTGATGGGCAGTCTGGACGGGGGTGTCGGTGAATACGTCGTGAACCCGGACGGAACGATTGTTTTCACCTTTAATGAAATGCTTGAACACGCGCAATTAGAAGGAATTTTCTATGTTTGGCTGCGTTTTGAAGAAAGTAAAATGGAAGACGGATTGAAACAGAAGATTGACTTTAGCAGCACAGGTCAGGGCATCATTAATGTGCATTTTGCAAACACAGCAAGAGATGAGCTTCAGAAATCAGGAAAAGCAAACAAAAATAATTTCAACTCGGATGAGATTGAATGGACAGTAGATTTCAACCAGGGCGAGAAGATTATGACCAATGTCGTTCTGGAGGATACCCTGCCGTCAGGGCTTTCACTTCAGGGGGATATCGAAATCCGCGAGCTGCAGGTTCAGTTGAACGGTTCTGTGAAGGAAGGCCCGGTCGTTGACAGAGCAGCACAGTTTCCTGTCGACTTGGGAGACATCAACAAAGCCTATCGCATCACCTATACAACGAGCGTTCAGGCACCCACGAGTGCTCCTTACACAGGGGTAGTCTATTCCAATGAAGTGACTCTTACAGCGGATCAGAGTGAGTATAATGAATCCGATGTTGGCCGTGTGACGGTCAGCTTCAATGAGCCGCTGAACAAGTCGGGCCAGGAAAGTGCATACGACCCGGTTACGCAGACGATTACATGGAAGGTGCAGTACAACTATAATCAGCAAACGATCACACAGGCCAATGCGTGGATTGAAGACCGTTTTGATACGGCGAAGCAAAGGCTCGTCACGGATTCACTGAATGTGTATGAAGTCGAGATTCAATCGGATGGTCGCCCTGGAGCAAAAACGCTGGTTGTTTCCTCAGAATATACAGTGAATGGTGTCGGCACAGGCTTTGAAGAGGGGTTCAAGCTTCAATTCAACAGTGATATTAACAAAGCCTATGAGATTGAATACAAAACTCAAGCCATACATCGGGTGTACGAGAATGAGACGATCGTTAATACGGTGAATACACAGGATGGCACGACCAAAGAGGGTCGTAAAAACATTGAAGAAGTCATTTTGGCGAAGAGTGTAAAAAGTGAAGATTTCAATGCCAAAGAGATTGAGTGGCAGATTGTGCTGAACCGGGATCAGAAAGAGATGACGGACATTGTCATCACGGATGATTACTCAGGCAGACACATGAAGCTTGTTCCGGGCAGTCTGCAGATCAGTGGTGATCAGAAGGACCAGTTCGAGGTAACACCTGCTGTGTCTGACCCGGCGGATGTAAATTTTGAAAAAGGATTCAGGATTCATCTCAAGCAGGACGGTATCATTGATAAGCAGCATGTAATCACTTATAAAACGAGTTTTGATCCAACGGCAGGCATGCCAACAAACAATGAATATCGAAACACCGCTACGTTGAACTGGAAGGAAGCAGATATTGCGCAGGCCGCCATTGCCAAGTCTGCCGTTGTCCGACCGCAAAGCTATACCATTGAAAATGGTAACAAGCGGGGCGATTATAGCGCCAGAGATAAAGCAATGACCTGGACCATCGACGTGAACTACAATCTGTTTGATATTCAGGAAGCCATTCTCAAGGATGCTTACATTGGAAATCAATCCTTTGTAGATGGCTCATTGAAGGTGTATGAGCTTGAATTGAAGGGTGCCAACAACGTTACTTCGGTTGGGAATGAAATCACGATATCATCGGCACAATTCCAGCTTGACCCGGATGGCAAAGGCTTCACGCTCAACCTGGGTGACATCGGTAAAAAAGCTTACCGCGTAGTGTATCAGACGAGTCTGGATGGAGAATTTGCAGTAGAGGGCTCGTACAGCAATCATGCTGTGCTGACAGATGGTGAAGGCGGACCTGTACGTTTTGATAAAACAGCAGCCGTTACACCTGCTCATGGCGGAGTATATGTGAACAAAACAGGCCGCCAGGAAGGAACATCGGATCTGGCTTCATGGGTTGTGAATGTTAATCCGAGTCAGTCCTTCGTTGCCGCAGGTTCCCAATTAACCGACACGTTATCCAGCAATCAGATTTTGCTTGCCGATTCATTGAAGCTGTATGAGGTGCAATTGCCTGCAAACAATTCAGGTAATGTTTCGGTGAAGGCAGGGCTGGTTGATCCTTCGGAATATGATCTGCTGGTGAATGGTAACACCTTTACCTTTACATTTAAAAACGACATAAACACAGCATATCTCCTGGAGTACCAGTCTTACATTAACGCAGATGACGGCGACAGAATTGAGAACAAGGTTGAGTTTGCAGACCATTCTTTCTCTGTTGTAGGAGAAGGTAATCAGTCGGGGATTCGGGTATCCTTGGCTGGTGCAGGCGGAGGGGCATCCACGGGTCTGGGTAAAGTCAAGGTGCATAAGATAGATGACACCGGAAAACCGCTGGAAGGCGTTATTTTTGCCATCTACAATGCATCCGGCACGGTCCTTCTGGAAACGATGGAACCAACAGATGAGAACGGAATGACTGAAAGCAGTCGGAATTATCGTCTGCATCTGACAACTGGAATTCCATATCGGCTTAAGGAGGTTGCAGCGCCTGCAGGATACCTGCCAGACCCGAATTTTGCTTCGGCCGCAGGTCATACCATATTATTCAAGGATGCAGAAGCAGCCTTCGAGATCATCAACGAGCAAATCCGCCAGGGCTTTGAGTTGACCAAGCTGGATGTGGCCGATTCCACCAAGGTGTTGGAGGGAGCCACTTTTGAGCTGTACCACATTCAGGGTTCCACGCGTGAGAAGCTGGATGAACTTACAACAGGAGTGGGCGGCAGAATTGCCAAGGGAGATCTGGAAGCAGGGACGTATGAATTGATTGAAATTCAGGCGCCAGAATTCTACATGGTGGATAGTACACCTATTCCATTCACCATTACAGCGAACCAGACACAGATTGTGACACTTACGAAAACGAACCAGATCGGCACAGGAGGTAAACTGACCCTGACAAAAGTGAATGCCAAGGATCAGTCTCCATTAAGCGGGGTTGAATTCGAACTGCGTGACTCTGCCAATAACGTGGTCGATACCGGGGTTACGAATCAACAGGGAATCATTGAATTCAGCAATCTCACTTACGGTGTGTATACATTGGTGGAAACGAAAGCTGAAGGGTTTGTGATTGAAACCCCGGAAACAAAGGTACCTATCAATCAGCCAGACACACAGATAACGATTGAAAATAAAGAAAATGACCGTTCGGTAAAACTGGTGAAATATAATGCAAGTCGAACGCAGCATCTGCAAGGTGCAGTCTTTGAATTACGTGCTCAATCTGCAGTGATGGGTCCGGATGGAGAATGGCTGTTTAATGTGGTAACCGGCATTGATCCGGCAGCATTGACCACGGATCTTCACGGTGAACTCCATTTGCAGCAGCTTGAACCGAATACGTATCAATTGGTTGAAGTTAAAGCACCGTCTGGATACCAATTGGAGCGGACGCCGGTGACTTTTGAGATTACGAATCAACAAACCGAAGCTGTTGTTGTAGAGAAAACAAATCAGGCTATTCCTGTATCAGGTGGACCGAGTGAACCGTATAATCCGGGAACGCCGAGTACAGGCGGTACACCACAACCGACTACACCAAACAATCCAGATCCTGATAAACCAGGCACACCGGTACAAGAAACACCAGGAATATCTGTGCCGGGTACCATTGTAACAACCCCTTCAGTACCTTCAGAAGAGAACGGGGGTACAGATAAGCCGGGCAATCATTCGGAAGAATCACCTTCACCTTCAGCGCCTGAAGCTGTGGATGGAGAGGTGACCGGGCCTCAGGTGACAGAAGGAGAAGATACGGGGGAAGAGGGTGTACTTACACCTTCAGTCGGAGAAGAGTCCGAGAGTGAGGGTTCATCGGGGAACAGCAGCCATACGTCAGCCCAAGGCATGCTGCCCAAGACAGGTGAAGAAAGCTCTATGGCTTACACAGTCTCGGGATTGATGTTGATCGCTATTGGAAGTGCCGGTTACTTGTACTTCCGACGGAGAGAGCGATTCCAACGTTAAAGCCAGATGTTGAGCACTCTTGATCTGAATCTGCATTTATAACGATAACCAAACACCCTCCCGCCTTTGCCGCGAAGAATGGAGCTTCGCAGGCAGGCGGGAGGGTGTTTTGATGTGTGCTTCTTTGTTGAGTCGGTACCACGTACAGTTGCAGCGAGACCGTTAAGAATTCACCTTTACAGCCCGTATAATTAGCCGGTGTGTTGCATCAATCAGCGGATCACAGGTAATCAAGGTTAGAACCTGTCCAAGCCCCGGATCTTCCAGCACAGATATATCGGAAGGTTCCACGACAGAAATTCGGTCAATCTTGTAGTGGATCGCTGTTTGATCGGCAAGTGTAATCTCAACCGAGTCGCCAATCTGCAGCTCGCCCAGCCGATTAAACAAGCGCCCTTTTCGATGCGCACGATGAGCGGCAATGGCAGCATTACCCGATTGTCCAATGGCAGCTGTCTCCACCAGATGAGCTGCAGCAAACCTCATATTTTCCTGAGTTGCCCCTTCCAGAACGGGCAGACGCACATCAATGACAGGAATAGAGATCATCCCGAGTGTCCCGGGTGAGGAGGATGACTTAACTGTTGCAGTCTTGAGGGTTCTCTTCTGGTCTGAATGATCGTTCTCTATGCCATGTTCGAAGGTCTGATTTAGCTGGGACAGACCTGTTTGCAGTTGTTCCAGTTCATCCAGCACGCGATTTTGCTGCCAGTCATAATACATGGCTTGCAGCGTTGGAAAGCTGATCACCAATAGACCTAACAGCACAAGCAGGACAGACCACTTCTTCAACGTGCATCTCTCCTTTGGGTCGAAAGTATAATAGATGTTTCCTTTATCTATTGTACGGATCAACCTATACAAAATATGGACAGAAGTCATCCGGTATTTTGTTTTTATGAGCTGTATATGAATAAATGAAATTCAACGGTCAAGGTATAGAGGGATGTCGGTTTGAAGAAAGAAGCCCGGATTATAGCTTTTCCCACCCGAATACCGGGCGCAGAATTTTTCTTAACCAATAGGCTATGGTTATGATCGGGGTCCATGAGCCGCGATTCAATAAGTCCTGCTGATATTGGTCGTTAATCATATAAGTCCAAGTGGAAGTAGGGCTTTTCAATCCAAACTTTTCCCACATCACAGGATCATTGGAACCTTTGAGCTTGGACAGCATATCTACTGACTTTCTATCTATTTCAGACGGTATTTGCTCGTATGCTTGGATAATTTGCTCATGAAATTCATCAATGGGATTCTGCTTCACAAGGCCGATGAGATGAATACTTTCACGAATGTAAGAGGCATATGCCAGATGTTCGGCCCATAGCTGGTCAATATAATAAAGCTGTACTCTCTGCTCTGAAGCACTCATCGGCATTGAACCATTTAAAATCTTGAGTCTTTTTTCATATAAAATTCGTCTTTGAATCTCAATAACATCTGAATAACTATTCAGCTCCTGCTGGATATGGAAGTTCTGAACCATTATTCTGCGCTGAATATAATCCAATTTTTCACGAAGCACTGGATCTTCGAGAGGTTCATGCTGCAAACGGTTGTGACTTTTGAAGTCAGCACCGAATCGAAGCAGAAACTCATCCTCCAGACTTACGAAAAAGACAGATGATCCCGGGTCGCCTTGACGTCCTGCTCTTCCGCGTAATTGGTTGTCAATCCGAATGTTTTGGTTCACATTTGTACCAATTACGTACAAGCCGCCCAGTTTGGCAACAGCTTCTGCTTGTACAGGATGACCACCGCCAAGACGAATATCAATACCACGCCCCGCCATATTTGTCGACACTGTCACAGCGTTGATTTCTCCTGCCTTGGCAATGATCTCGGCTTCTTCCTGATCGTTATCGGCATTTAGAACATGCAGACGCACACCAGCATCAGATAGCGCTTTTGCCAGAGTAACGGATTCATCGACACTTGATGTGCCAATGAGTATTGGACGCCCCGTTGAATGAACAGATAATATCTCCTGAACAAGTGCTTTATGCTTGGCTTCTTTATGGGTATAAATGCGGTGCGGATGATCAATCCTTATGTTAGCTCGATATGGTGGAATTTGTACCACTTGTAGATTATAAATGTTCTCGAATTCGAAGGCTGAAGCCTGTGCTGTTGCTGTCATTCCGCAAATCTTCGGATACAGACTAAGAAAGTGCTGTAACGTAATCGTATTAAGAGTCTTTCCACCAGCTTTTAGAGGCAGCCCTTCTTTGGCATAAAGAGCACTTTGCAACCCCTCAGGAAAATGCCTGTTTTTCATAATACGTCCGGTGTATTCATCGATTAGCTTGATTTTACAGTCCTGTACGATGTAGTCGATGTCCTTAATCAACAATAATTCCGCATGCAGTGCACAGTTTAATGATATTAATAACTTATTATTGGTGTCTGCGTACAAATTGTCGCATCCCAACAATGATTCTACTTTTGCAGAGCCGGCCTCATTCAGGTACACATTTCGTTTAAACTCATCGAAGTTATAGTGCTCGTTCTTCTGAAGCTGCCTAATTATAGAAGTCAAATGTTTCACATCGCTGCCAAATTTGTCCGGCTCGTCAGCGATGACTAAAGGAACACGTGCCTCGTCCAGAAGCAATGAATCAGCTTCGTCAACGATAACGTAGTGGAAGGGGCGCTGTACTGTTTCACTTTCAACTAGAGCGAGGGTATCTCGAAGATAATCAAATCCTGCCTCTTTGGATGTGACATACGTAATATCAGCAGCGTATGCCTCCCGTTTCTCGGAAATGCTCATGGTGGCTTGAACGGAAGCGGCCTTTACACCAAGCATTGAATAGATTGGTCCCATCCAGTTCGCATCACGGTTAGCCAAATAGTCATTAAAAGTCAATACATGAACGCCTTCACCTGTCAGAGCATGCAGATAAGCTGGCATAACAGCCGATAGCGTTTTACCTTCGCCAGTATGCTGTTCGACAAGAAATTTCTCATGCAGAGCGATGGCGGCCATAATTTGAACATCATAAGGCTGTAATCCGAGTGTTCTATGTGTCGCCTCGCATACCAACGCATAGGCATCTATGAGCAGCTCATCCAGAGGGATACCTGCCTGAGCTTTTCTTTTCAACAGGAGAGATTCCGAATGCAGCTGTGTGTTGTTCCATGTAATTAACCGTTGTTGTTGGTGGTGGACAAGCTCTGCTTTGTTTCGGTAATTATCCAACCTTAATTGATTTTCGCGATTTTTAAACTTGTGAATGAATTTGATGGCTGAAAATTTGAGCATATGTTTCCTCCTTGTGTCTATGCATCCTTCAATCGCCATTGATACAAAACAATAGATACAATCGTTCCGACAACCGTCCATGCAAAAATAAATAGAAGAGGTGTTATCAGATCTCCTGTTGTAAAACCTTTCTGAGGTATATTCAGTAAATGTACAAGCTGACTGCTCGGCATATAATTCAGTACCTTGAAGAACGGATAATTATCTTCTAATAAGGCCCCCCAGGGTGCCCCAGTAAAGAGAATAGAAACAGGTATAATCGAAAAGGAAGCATCTATTAGGGTTTTAGAGTATAAGCCACAAATAGTACCGAGGGCTGTATACAGGATAATCGAAAGAATGTTTGCAAATACAAACGCCCACATACTAGGAGGGTTATAACCAAAAATAACTAATGAAATAATCAGAACCACAGCAGACATAACAAATACTAATGTGCTTTTGCCTATTAAAACATCCAGGGGTGTAGCAGGTGTCATCATTAAAGAGCGCAACGTATTGCGTTCCTTTTCTTCTGCGAATAAGCATGCTTGTGCAAAACAGGTTAGAAGAACAAAAGTAAGATTGTGAAGAAAGCCAATCGCGCCAGGTAAATTTGGCCCAGCGCTTCGAAAAATAATAGCAAAGAGAATGGGCAAGGTTAGCATTATAGAGAGAGCATAATTTCGTGAAAACTCTTTATAATCCTTCACAAAAATCGCTTGTATACGTTTTAATGAAATATTCATTACAGCTCACTTCCAGTCATTTTCATGAAAATATCGCCTAGGCTGGGCTTTTTGGTTTCTATATGTTCGATTAATCCTGATCTCATCCAAATAGCGATTTTTTCGGCAGTAATATGATTGATCGGGAGCTCATACGCTTCCCCATTGATCAATTCGACAAAAATGATATGTTCGCAATGCTGGTTTTTTAGCTCCTTTGTGGTGCCGATGGCTTGAATTTGTCCTTGATATAAAATCGCTACACGGTTGCAAAGCAATTCAGCCTCTGCCATATCATGTGTCGTTAAAAAAATCGTTGTTCCGTTGGCATTCAAATACCGTAAACCTCTGTAAATATGTGCTGTATTGACCGGATCCAGGGCTGAGGTAGGTTCATCCAAAAATAAAAGTTCGGGCTCATGAATAATGGCGCATGCCATAAGGACACGTTGGCGCATCCCTTTGGATAACAGCTTCACCTTTTTTTTTCGTTCTCCGCTTAGATTTACAAAATGCAGGGCTTTATCAATTGAAGACGTTGGTAAATGATATAGCTGGCGATACAATTGCAGATTTTCCTCAATGGTTAATCTCTCATATAAACCAGTGTTATCCGTCAAAATGCCAAAACGCTTCTTTTGTGCTGGTTGAAGCATTCTATCCGCAGGCTCGTTAAATACCCTTGCTTGTCCACTTGTAGGATTTAGCTGCGCTGTTAAAACCTTGATTAACGTTGTTTTTCCTGAACCGTTGGGCCCCAGGAAGCCTATTATTTCTCCTTTAGGAATGGAGAAAGATACATTGGATAGTGCAGCCTTTGTTCCAAATTTCTTATAAATATGCTTCACATAAATCACAGCCATTCACACCACTTCCCTTAGCGTTGATGGCTTAAACTATAAACAGAATAGGTGTCCCCAGCCATATAATTCCCCCGAAATGTAGCTGTTTTCCCCTGAACTGTACCTTGAACTTGTTGACTGATTCGCTATTAAAGGAGAATTAAAGGTTTAACAGTATTTTTAAATCCTGCAATTTTGTTCGAGACAAGGGGACCACGTTATCTTTGCCGGTATGTAATCGTAAGCTGTAGCTATTTTTCGTCCAAGTAATTATTTCTCTTACTTTTTGCAGATTAACAATGTAGGATCGGTGGCATCTGAAAAAGCCAAAGTTGGCCAAGCGTTGCTCAAGTTCGGCCAGGGTCAAAGTGCAATGATAATTTTCGCCATCCACATGCACAATGACGGCGCCGTCTATACTTTCGATAAAATCAATCTCAGGAGGATTAAATAAAATCAATTTGCCATCCTTTTTGGTATGAATCTTCTGCAAGGTGATATTCGAACCTTGGTCAGTTGTGTCCTGCCTATCCTCTTCAGAGTCCTTGATATCCAGCTGCTGAAATCCAAGCTCATTTAACCGATAAATGACACTGCAGGATATCAGAGCATCCTCAAGATTCGAGGTTATAACTAGGATATGCTTTTCTTTCGAGAGATCCTCTATAATACGTTTAAACTGCCGACGATCCTCTTCTTCCAGGTAAAAGAAAGGTTCCTCCAATACGAGGGTGGGCTGATGAGCAAAATAGACACGCAGTAAAGTCACATACGTCCTTTTGGAAGGAGTCAGATTTTTAACTCTTACGTTGCAGATTTCCTTTAATGAAAAATATTCTAGCAGCGCAGTGGAATGAACGTCGCGACGCTCTGTTACGTTGATTAGAAACGTGATCAATTCCTCCACTGTTAAATGTAAATATTCGTTCTGCTGCGCTCGGAAAATATAATATAGTGAATGATTCTGCAGCTGGCTGATTAAAATTTCCTTTCGCTTCAGGTCTGTTATAATACCGAGCACTTGATTACATTGCATATTAAATTCAAAGTTTGGCAGAAATAATTGCTCACCATGATAAACGGATTGAAAATGCATGCTGTCCTCCTGAAAATGCTTTTGATAATACGAAAAAATCTGGGGATAACAGTGATTGGAAGGTTGTTCTGTCATCGGAGTGGATTGTGTAAATCTTTAGTTCAATTTATATAATTATAGTATTGGAATAATTGTTTGTCAGCTTCTACCATATATCTAACCTGCCATTCATATATTTTTTCAAAGTGAAATAGTGGGGGAAGACAGAAAAATCCCCTGTTCCATACAGAGCACTCTGTAGAATAGGGGATAAGAATAAAGCATCAGCTTTACGCCTTGATATCTGATGATTCAGCAGGAGAGAAGTCACACTCCTGCAGCGGCACAACTTTGGTCTTTTTGATCCATTTGTAGCCGAGCCAGAGGATGAGGAACAGCGGCAAGCTTAGATATGCGACAAGCACTCCGCTCCAGTCAATCTGGTCACCTGTAAAGGCTTGATAGTTCTGCCCAAGGATGACGATGATGCACAGGACAAATGCAAAGATCGGTCCAAATGGAAACCACCGTGCACGGTAAGGAAGCTCACTCAGGTCGCGTCCTTGTGCAACGTAGGCGCGCCGGAAGCGGTAATGACTGATAGCAATACCCAGCCATGTAATAAAGCCGCACATCCCGGACGCATTCAACAGCCACGTATATACAATACCATCACCGAAGAGAGAGGCCAGAAAGGCGAGCATTCCTACAGCGGTTGTCACAAGCAGAGCGTTCATCGGAATGCCGCGTTTGTTAAGCTTGCCAAGAAAACGAGGAGCTTTGCCATCTCGGGCAAGGGCGTAGAGCACCCGGCTTGAAGCATACATGCCGGAGTTGCCAGCTGAAAGCACGGAAGTCAGAATAACGGCGTTCATGACAGAAGCTGCAATTGCAAGTCCTGCTTTTTCAAAGACAAGGGTGAACGGGCTGACGCCGATATTTTTGAGATCACCTTTGAGCAGGTTCGGGTGAGTATACGGGATAATCAAACTGATAACCGTAATCGCCAAAATATAAAAGATCAGAATACGCCAGAAGACCTGGCGAATGGCACGAGGTACGTTTTCGCGCGGGTTCTCGCTTTCTCCAGCTGCGACACCAATCAGCTCCGTCCCCTGGAAAGAGAAGCCCGCTGCCATAAATACACCGAGCACGGCGAAGAAGCCGCCATGGAACGGGGCATCACCGATTGTAAAGTTGCTGAAGCCTACTGCTTCACCACCCATAATGCCAAAGATCATCAATACGCCGACAGTAAGAAAAATAATTACGGTGGCGACTTTAATAATCGCGAACCAGTATTCGGATTCTCCATATCCTTTGACAGATAGAATGTTCAAGGCAAAGATCAGCACAAGGAAAAGCAGACTCCATAACATGGAGGAGCTGTCAGGGAACCAGTACTTGATCAGCACTGTCGCTGCAGCAAGCTCGGCCGCTATGGTCACTGCCCAGTTGTACCAGAAGTTCCAGCCCATGGCGAAGCCGAGAGCGGGATCAACGAAACGGGCGGCATACGTATTAAAAGAACCGGAGTCCGGCATAAAAGTTGCAAGTTCACCGAGACTGGTCATCAGGAAATAAACCATGATTCCGACAGCCGCATAGGCGAGCAGTGCACCGCCCGGTCCTGCTGTCGAGATGGCCGTACCGCTTGCGAGAAACAGCCCGGTACCAATCGAACCGCCCAAAGCGATCATGGTCATGTGACGGGCCCGTAATCCTTTTTTCAGGGAAGGCCCGGTTGTTGAATTTGTCTTTGTTGATGGTGTTCGGTTGCTGCGGTCTTGCATGAAAACACTCCTTCATTTGTAATACTGATGCAGATCATAGCTCCATAAACCAAAAAAAAGACCACAGGCATCAACCAGCGGTCTCTATATTCAATGTCCGCACCATGTCCTTGACGATTAAGATAGCTCAACACAGAAGAAAGCATACCTTGTCCCAAGGTATTGCATGCTTGCTGTGACAGTTCTGCACCTTTCGGCTGCAGCCCCAGCTCAATCGGACTGATGAAGGAACGTCCATTGAGCTTCGGCGGGTACACCTTTCGGCTGATATCATAAGCGGCTCCTTGCGCCTCCTTCAGCGTACTGATCGCACCCGCGACCTCTACCTCACCATACTATGGATGAGGTGTATCTATTGTTTATGAAATTTTTGAAATACGCTAGAGCAGCGTGCAATCTGTTTATCAAACAGACAACAAGTATACCGCTACTCGTTTTACAGTGCAATAACAAATGTTGGTTGTCTATCAGCAAAAAGGTACTGCTAGTCCTGCTTTTTGTTTCGTCCAGCCATCTGCTGCCATACCGTTCCGGCGGCTTGTTCACCGGACTCGATGCGCTCCAGAGCCATCTTGGCCTGCAGGCTCACTTCGAACTCAGGGTCTTCAGCGGCAAGACGCAGTGCCTGCTCTGCTTCCTCGGTTCCAACCTCGTATAGAAAACGGGCTGCACGCCAGCGCACCAGCTTGCTTTTGTCGGTTAACGTTTCAATCATGGCTGGTGTGGCAGCCGGATCACCGATGTCTGATAACGTATCGCCAGCTGTACGCCTTACAGCAGGTGAGCTGTCGCGAAGTGCTTCATAGAGAAGCTCCATCGCTTCCGGTGTACGGATATCCCCCAGATACACAACAGCCAGACGACGAATCTGCATTTTGCTGTCACGCAGTGCCTGAGCAACCAGTGGGAGTCTTTCCTCCGTTGGCTCCATGCTGTCCAGTGCAGCATATCTGACATTCCAGTCTTCGCTGCGCAGCGCTGCTTCCAGCTCTGCTCCATCCAGGGCACGGCGGCGTTCAACAAACTCTTCTGTATTGGTACCATGCGCAATCGCTTGCTGAATCACTTGCTCCAACCGTTCGGGAGGATAGGCCGCCTCCAGTTCCTGTTCGACTTCCCGTGCAATATCCGGGAGTTCGCCGTAACGTACGCCATAATCGGTCAGTTTGCGTTCCTTGATCAGCGTAGCGCTGGCAACCTCGGTGACGGCTTTGACGAAACGGTCCGACAGGGAAATCCGTTCCTCTTTAGCTCCGGCTTTGACACGAATCTGCATGGGTACTCCGCGGAAAAACTGTACAAACACTTGCGCTTCTCCGAAGTGTTCACCTGAAGCATCCTCGGATTCAATCCAGTCCAGGTCGATGCCCTCCTGACCCAGACGGCTCTGCACTTCTCCGAGAATAACCGACCAGTCCGCGTTACCTTTTCGATCCAGCGCAACGAAGTCAGTCGTGTGGAATACACTTTTGACTCCGGGAATGTGCAGCATCTGACGAATAAACGCCGGAGCTGAACGTTCGTTATCCAGAGTATAGGTTCTGCGAATCCCGTCCTCCAGACGTTCGTCGAGATGCAGCATCATTGTATTTGGACTCGGTGTTGGTTCGATGGAAATGATATTCATGGGTGCAACCTCCTATAATACCAGTTTGATACGTGTTCTCCCGTAAAGTTAATCACACGGGTGTAGCTCTATTTTACATGAAATCAGGCAAACTGCGAAATCGTGGCGGGCTCCAAGCTATTCTACCCAACGAAACATGTTAAGGATGTGAAGAAATACGAAGATTGTTAACACTTCTTTCATGTTTGCACACAAACATTTTTAAATGAAACCTGACACAATAGTGGGAAGAAGCTAATGGAGGTATACCTATGGAACCTGTTGCTGTACTAACAGATGGAGAGCGATGTATCAACTACGAGGAAATTATTCAATTGTTTATGGATTGGATTGATGCTGCGCCATCGGATTCAGTAAAAGAAACAGGACGAGGAGATTGGGAGAAATCCCGTTATTGCATTGTAGATTATCGAAATGCTGAACAGGCTGTTGCCGCAGCCAAGGCTATTCGTGCTTTTGTACCCGATGTGCCTGTGTTGGTCCTTACCGATTTTCCATCATCTATTCGCAAACGTCACCTGCAGCAGATTACGGGTACGGGAGCTGTGAAAATGATGCTCTGGAATGAACAACATCCTGATCAGTTGAAGAGTAGCATTGAGCGGTGGCTGCACACTTTGGAATATGGAGCACCAATAACCATGCCTTCCGTTCTATACCTCAGGTAGAACGATAAAAAGCATGGTGCCTGCACAACAGTTTAACCAAAGTTGTTTATAAAACTGAACTAAATGAATTAGACGATATATTTATAGCCTGTGCCCCACACCGTTTTGATATAACGTGGATTTTTGGGGTCAGGCTCTATTTTTTTGCGCAGACTGGAGATATGTACATCAATGGTCCGATCTAGATAGGCACGTTCCGAACCTTTAATTCGGTCCATCAGCTCATTGCGGGTGAATACCTTGCCCGGATTGCGATAGAATTCCTTCATAATTTCAAACTCGATGTGAGTTACCTCCACTTCAACACCGTTCACAAATACCGTTCTTCGGTACTCATTTACACTAATCTGTCCCGCTTCCTCAACCGTACGATTTTCTTTAATCGGTTTCTCCTGATACGTAATAATAGAGCGTCGCAGCAAAGCTTTAATTCTCGCGTCCAGTTCCTTCAGACTGAAGGGCTTGCATAGGAAGTCATCGGCACCATTATGTAAGGCGCGCAGTCGGTCGTTCAGCATCGTACTTGCCGAGATCATCAGCACAGGAACGGTGGAGTTTTGACGAAAAGCATCAACGAGCTCATTACCATCAATCTCTGGCAGCATCAAATCGGTTACAACAATATCTGGCTGAAACTGTGGAAATAGATGAAGTGCTTCACGGGCGTGGTGAACCCGCTCGGTTATGTATCCTTCCTCCTCAAGAAAAAAAGCGATCATGTCCGCTAGGTTTTTTTCATCTTCTATAAGAAGTACTTTGATTGACATCACTTCACACTCCTGGTGACATAGATTTGTTAAGAAAAAACGAGAAAATGGCTGAAAATACTGCAAAAATTTTAATGTTTCTATTCCAGAATATAGGAAGTATATGTAACCTGCAAATGGTTTTAGATATTATTAACGTAGTGTAACATGTGTGTATTTTTTTGCCGAATCATAATTATTCCCAAACGTACAACAGACATTAATTACAGTATAATGGATCAGAGTGAATTAAGGGGAAAAAGATCGGGTTACCACGGTTATCTCCTGAAGAATTACGACGAGTCGGGCGGTGAGCATACATACCTATGAACTGGATATCGGGAGTAAGAAATCTGCGGAAATGGATGGTACTCCAACTGAGACAACCCTGGATTGGAACGATGGTTCTGATCCTTTTTGGCACCATCAATGCCATTGTTCCATATACGTTGTTCTATGGCGTACAGTTTATGATGATGAGTGCCGCGGCGCTGATTGCCCTCCGAATATACGGGGGATTGTATGCTTTTACTACACTTGTGTTAATAGGTCTGTCCAAAATACTGATTACGGGCCTGGACTCGCATTATTTTTATGTTATGACTGCCCATTTTATAGAGTTAGGGTGGATGTTTGGCTGGCAGCTGCGTTGCGAGAAGGGCAGTTTGATCAAGGCGAATGCTGTTTTCTGGGTTGTGATGCTGCTTCCAGTGATCTGTTCTGGACACTATGTACTAGGTTTGAGTGTTGAAGATATAAAGTATGAGTATATGTACATTGCTGTTGTCAGTATGGTGAATGCACTGATTGCAGGCATCGTCGTGGATTTCTGGGCGACTCTGAGTGAGCATGAGGCGAAACGGGCGGGTACGATTCCACTGAGAAGAATCGCGTTCAAATATGTTGTCGCTTTTGTAGTGTTTGTTTCCCTTGTTCTGTTATCTGCGGATAGCCGCAGACAGCTAAACCAGATGAATGATGCAATCTTGCGGGATATGAGGCATGCAGCAAGTGCTGTTGTCGAGGATCTGAACAGGCAATATGTTACACCCGAGAATCTGGCAGAAAATGTGGAGCGGTATCACCATCTGCTGGGTGTGAATGTGATTTTGCTGGATCGGAACAGCCGCGTTGTCGTTTCGGGGCTTTCCACCCTTCAGCCGGGTGAATCTGTGGACCTGAGTTCTTTCGAGGTATTAACTTCGCTGCGAGGCCCCATGCTGCTGAATTCCAAGGAGATACATTACAGTGATGCACTGGAGCACTGGAGACAGGCATCCTTTATCTATGAAGCGGAAGATGCGTTAAGCACACCTTACCGAGTATTCGTCGAAACCAATTCGTCACAATATTACCCTCAGATCGAAAACATATATCTGACAACATTGCAATCCTTATTCGTGATTATTGTCGCATCGATGATTGTGGCTGCGCCACTGAGCAGCAAAGTGGTCAGTCCTTTATTGCGGCTGACCCGTCTAACCGGCTCCCTCCCAAGGCTTCTGTTCCGCAATCGGAATTTGGACTGGCCGAGCAGCCATGTAACCGAGGTTCAGATTCTGATCGGGAACTTGCGCAAAATGGCAGACGTGCTGCTCGAACAGTTCGAACAGATTCGGCTAGACAAATTAACACTGGAAGACCGGGTCATCGCCCGTACCAAAGAGCTGAAGAACAGCGAGGAGATTAAACGCGCTATTATTGAGTCATCCATTGACGCAATTATTGCTGTGGATTGCCAAGGGATAATTATTGAATTCAATCCCGAGGCAGAGAGAATGTTTGGACTTGGGCGGGAAGAGGTTATGCTTAAGAAGGCTCCGTCTCTTTTTCAAGGGATCAGCTTCCTGGAAATTAAGAAAATGCTTCAGCAATTTAAGTATGTTGAGGGCAAGAGATATACCACGGTGGATGAAATATCAGGTATTCGCAATGACGGCTCCCTATTTCCAATCGAATATAAAATTGTGGAGATTCAATTGGGGAACAATGAGTCACTGTACAATCTGTTCATCAAGGATATTACCGAACGTACACGTGCTGAAGAAGACCGGGTGCGTCATGCCCTTGTATTGGAGCACTTGAATCTGGAGCTGTTTCAGGAGAAGGCAGCTATTCAAGAGCAGCGCGATATCAGTGAGCAGTTTATCGAGTCTGTTCGCGAAGGACTTGTGATGTCAGATCGTTCAGGAACCATTACGATTGTGAATCGCCGGATAGAAGAAATGTTTGGACTGGGCAATTTCCTGGGAGAATCCATTATCGATCTGGCTCAGGCCATTGATACGCTGGTTTTAACCGAGGGGTTTAATCTGACGGAGCAGACCAGAGCATTTCTGAACGGGGAACAGGCATTTATTGAGACGAATTTCTATTTTGACAATGTAGAGCAAAGTGTGTTTTCCCTGTACATGAAGCAGATGGATGTACCGAGTAAAAATCATGGATTTCTGCTCGTATTCCGCGATTTGACAGGGGAAGAACGGCTGAATCGCATGAAGAATGAACTGATTAGCGTAGTCTCTCACGAGCTTAGGACCCCTGTAGCAACGATTATGGGCTATGTCGAGCTGATGCTGATGTATGATCTTCCGGCATCACAGCGTAAAGAATTTATGGAGACGATCTCATCGGAGGGCAAACGTCTTAGCAGCCTGCTGGATGATGTGCTGGACATTCAGCGTCTCGACAATGATGGCATGACCTATCACATGACCTATGCTCCACTTGTGGAGCTGGTGGAAGGTGTTGCCGAGCAGTGGAATCGAAAATCTTCTCAGCGAATATATGTGCACGCTTTTAACGGTGATCTTTTTGCTTATGCAGACCAGAACAGAATCGTTCAGGTGCTGCATAATCTGATCGGCAATGCAGTGAAATACTCTCCTGGAGCAGATCGGATTGATGTTACGTTATGGGAGGAAGATGAGGCTCTCTGCATTGATGTGCGGGATTACGGCATTGGCATTGCGGAGAGTGAGAAGCACATGCTGTTTAATAAATTTTACCGTGTGGACAATTCAGACCATCGTCAGATTGGTGGCACGGGTCTGGGCTTGTACATTTCTCGCAAAATTGTCGAGGATCATCACGGAAGCCTGACCTTTATGTCGGCGCCGGGCAAGGGCAGCACGTTTAAAGTGCGGCTGCCTAAGCATGAGGTGGTTCTCTGAAACTCTTTTTTAACTCTACGGAGGCTTTTATCTTTTGGCACGTGGCTGTGCAAAAAGATAAAGGTCTTTTTTGTCGTTATCGTGATGCTTTTTTATATTATATTTTTTGTTTTAACGTCATCCGGGATAAAAAAACAGGAAATTTTGCACACTGTATATAGAGCCATAATTTGCATCCTGTGCAAAAAGGAGGACGACACGTTTATGTTTCGCAATCAAGAGAAAAAGCTCATTATCGTCTGTCTGGTGGCGGCTGTAGTGGTGCTGTATGCGGTTGTCAAAAGCATCATCCGCATTATGAGTTACTGAGCGACCGCTCAGGCAGAGTGAATCCGCCGCTGTACATAACCCATAACGATACAACGACAACAAAGTGCAAGATCAATAATCATTACACCGAAAGAGGAGTGTACCCATGTCATCCCTGGACCCTGTTCTGCTGAGCCGGATATTGACCGGCCTGACCCTGTTTGTGCATATCATCTTTGCTTCCATCGGCGTAGGTGTTCCGCTCATGATTGCTCTGGCTGAATGGCGAGGACTGCGCACCAATGATATTCATTACACGCTGCTCGCGAGAAGGTGGGCGCGAGGTTTTGTCATTACCGTGGCGGTTGGTGTAGTTACAGGCACATCGATCGGGCTGCAGCTGAGCCTGCTGTGGCCGATGTTTATGCGTGTCGCCGGGCAGGCGATTGCACTGCCGCTGTTCATGGAGACCTTCGCCTTTTTCGTAGAAGCAATCTTTCTCGGGATATACCTATATACCTGGGACCGTTTCAAAAAGAAGTATACGCACATGCTGCTGCTCATTCCGGTAGCTCTTGGCTCATCCGCCTCCGCAATTTTTATTACAACGGTGAACTCTTTCATGAACCAGCCGCAAGGCTTCACCTTGATCAACGGCATCATGAAGGATATTGACCCGATTGCTGCCATGCTCAACCCGGCAACACCGACCAAAGTATCCCATGTTCTTGCCTCATCCTATACCTTGAGTGCGGGTGTGCTGGCAGGTATTGCAGCGTTCAGCCTGCTGCGCGGGCGGGATCATGTTTATTACAAAAAAGCGCTCAAGCTTACGACGGTATCTGCGCTTGTATTTGCGATCAGCACCGTTATGATCGGTGACTCATCCGGTAAATTTCTGGCGAAATATCAGCCGGAGAAGCTGGCAGCCGCCGAGTGGCATTTCAAAACGATGAAGGAAGCACCGCTTGTCTATGGCGGAATTCTGGATGAGAATAACGAGGTCAAATATGCGATTGAAATTCCCTACGCTTTAAGCATCCTGGCAGGCAACCGGCCGGATACGGAAGTAAAAGGACTGGAAGAGTTTCCTGCCGATCTGAGACCGCCGCTGTCTATCCATTACATGTTTGATCTGAAGGTGACGACAGGTGTCATCATTCTATTGATCCCGGTGCTGTATGTGCTGCGCCGCTGGCTGCCAGGACGCAAGCCATATCCCAAATGGCTGCTGCTTGGCATCGTGCTGCTGGGGCCGCTCGCCATGATTGCCATCGAGCTGGGCTGGATGTTTGCCGAGGTGGGCAGACAGCCCTGGATTTTGCGCGGATACATGAAAGTGGCTGAAGCGGCTACGACCTCCACCTCCGTGGGCTGGATGCTGGTACTGTTTATTCTGCTCTATCTGGTGCTGTGCTTCTCCTGCATCCGTGTGATCAGCAAGCTGTTCCGTAACAAGGAAGCGGAGAAGGAACTGGATTCGCTTGGACTGGAAGGAGGCATCGTGCATTGAGCTTCGAAATTGCAGGCATCGCAATATTGTGGACGTTCCTGTTCGGTTATCTGATTGTGGCATCGATTGATTTCGGTGCGGGGTTCTTCAGCTTTTACAGCATATTGACTGGACATGAGAACAAAATTCATAACATCATTCAGCGCTACTTGTCCCCGGTATGGGAAGTGACGAATGTGTTTCTCATCTTTTTCGTGGTAGGGCTGGTCGGATTTTATCCCGACAGTGCCTTCTATTACGGTACGGCCCTGCTTGTGCCGGGCTCGCTGGCAATTGTACTGCTGGCGATTCGGGGCGTGTATTACGCTTATAACACCTATGGCAACCATGGAAAAAACAGCAGGATCTATCTGGCGCTCTATGGAGCAACGGGATTGCTGATTCCGGCGGTGTTCTCTACCATTTTGGCCATATCCGAAGGCGGAATCATCGAGCAGGTGGGCGAAAAGGTGTTTTTTCGCTGGCGTGAATTTTTGACGAATCCCTATACATGGTCTGTTGTACTGCTGGCTTTGGTCAGTGTGCTGTATATATCGGCGATGTTCCTGTCCTATTATGCGAAGCGGGCGGGGGATGAGACGGCCTTTCAGGTGCTTCGGGAATATGCGCTGCTGTGGAGCCTGCCCACCATTTTTGCGAGTTTTCTTGCTTTTCTGCAAATCAACAAACAGAACCCGGCTCACTTTGAGCAAATGGTCAACATGTCCTGGATGTTTATCGCATCGTTTATCTGTTTTGTGATCGCGGTATCGCTTGTGTGGAAAGAAAAGTATCTGGGCTGGTGTTTTATCGCAGTGATGCTCCAGTTTGCTTTTGCTTGGTATGGATATGGACGCTCGCATCTGCCCTACATACTATACCCGTACATCAACATCTATGACAGCTTTACCAACCGGACGATGGGCATTGCATTGATTACGGCTTTCAGTCTGGGACTGCTGGTGCTCATTCCGTCACTGGTGCTGATTATGAAGCTGTTCCTGTTTGATGCCAATTATGTGCGTGGTAACGCGGGGAAAAAGAAAGGATGATATCGCTATGTTTCTGCTTCCGAACATTCTAAACGGGATCGTTCACTGGCCTCTTCTGCAGGAAGAAGGGGTCAGGGGAATTCCGGGCATCACGGGTCTCAGCTTCTTTGAGACGTTTACCATTATGTACGCCCCGCCTCTGATTATGGTGGCTGCCATCGTTTTTTTGTTTGTATATATGGCGGTTTGCAAAAACCCTCAGGATTGATTACAACAGTACTTGTGGTAGATCCACGCCTGATGAGGGTAATCTGATGATAAGATCTGAGGAAGGGAGGAGGCCCCTTCATGGCTAAAATTCGGTATAACAATATCGACAACGTCAGCACGGACAAAACGCTGAAAGAGTTTAAGCAATGGAGAGAACAGCGCCGCCGCAAGGTAAAAGACTATTCCTACAAAGTTCCCAAGCATGAGCCTGAGCTGGATTACCTGCATGCCAACCGGGAAGAAACAACGATAACGTGGATTGGACATTCTACTTTTTTCATCCAATACTATGGGCTTAACATCGTGACTGACCCGGTGTGGGCGGAAAAAATGGGATTTCAACGCAGGCTCGGTGCCCCCGGCATTCCGATTCAGGATATACCGCCACTGGACGTGATCCTCATCTCTCACTCCCACTATGATCATCTGCATCTGGCTTCGCTACGCAAGCTGGTTACATCGAAGACACTGCTGATTGTGCCGGATGGCCTTAGACGCAAAATGATCCGCAAGGGATTCCACCGGTGTCAGGAGATGAAGTGGTGGGAGCATATCGTGCTTGGTGGTGTCAAAATTACATTTGTGCCTGCCCAGCACTGGACACGCCGAACGTTATTTGATACCAATACGTCCCACTGGGGCGGTTATATACTGGAGCCAAACCATGCCGTGCGAGCATCGGAAGAAAGCGCGGCTGCGCTGGAGACATCGGTTAGCGATGTGCTTGACGGGCAGCGTGCCCACAAAGGTGAACCAATGCTGCAAAAAGCTTGCCCGCCTGTAGTATATTTTGTAGGTGATACGGGGTATTTCAAAGAATTCAAGACGATCGGAGAACGTTTCGACATTGGTGTAACCCTGATGCCCATCGGGGCATACGACCCGGAATGGTTCATGACATCCCAGCATGTCACACCGGAAGAGGCACTGCAGGGCTTCGTCGAAACGAAGTCACAGCTGATGGTGCCGATGCATTATGGAACGTTCAAACTGGCGGACGACACGCCGAAGGAGGCGCTGGACCGGCTGGAGGCTGAACGAAAACGGCTCGGTATTGCAGAGGAACGGATTCGTGTACTGGGACATGGCGAGACCTTGCGCATCCGGCATGAGGCTGATGATATGAATCAGGATGCCGGACTGGAACGGTAGTCATGGTAATAGGAAAATGCATGAAAAGATTTTGATGAACATCGCTGAACAGGGCTAACAAAAGCCAGCCATATATGGTAATCTATAAACATACGTGCATGAACAGCATATTTACCAAAACTTTAATCCGTAAAAAGCGGCTGATTTTCGAATTTGCCGTTTTTTTGTGTTATAATATGGTGCCAGAATAGGCATCGGATATTGAATCCATGATTGAAGCAGGCGAGCATGAACGTGTATGGATACAAACGTGCTCTCAGGCTGCTATTCATGCAGTATGCAGATTAACCAATAAAGGATGGTATGCTTAATGATCAGTACAAGCGGCATCACGCTCCGCTACGGAAAACGTGCGCTTTTTGAAGATGTGAATATCAAATTCACGCCAGGCAACTGTTACGGCTTGATCGGCGCGAACGGAGCCGGAAAATCAACATTTTTGAAAATTTTGTCCGGTGAGATTGAAGCCAACTCGGGAGAGGTGCACATCACCCCGGGCGAACGTATGGCCGTTTTGAAGCAAAACCACTTTGAATATGATGAGTACCCGGTTCTCGAAACCGTTATTATGGGTCATGCTCGTCTTTATTCCATTATGAAAGAAAAGGATGCCCTGTATGCGAAGGCAGACTTTACGGAAGAAGATGGCCTGCGTGCAGGTGAGCTTGAAGGTGAGTTTGCGGAGCTGAACGGCTGGGATGCAGAGCCGGATGCAGCGGCACTCCTGATTGGTCTCGGTATCGATCGCGATATGCATGACAAAAAAATGGTAGAGCTTAGCGGTAACGAAAAAGTCCGCGTATTGCTGGCACAAGCCTTGTTCGGTCGTCCGAACAACCTGCTGCTCGATGAGCCTACCAACCACTTGGATCTCGAATCCATTCAATGGCTCGAGAACTTCCTGATGGATTATGAAGGTACCGTTATCGTGGTATCCCATGACCGTCACTTCCTGAACAAAGTATGTACGCACATCGCGGACATCGACTTTGGTAAAATCCAGCTGTACGTAGGTAACTATGACTTCTGGTACGAGTCCAGCCAACTGGCGCTTGCTTTGCAGCGGGATGCCAACAAGAAAAAAGAAGAGAAGATTAAAGAGCTGCAGGCCTTTATCCAACGTTTCTCCGCGAACGCTTCGAAATCTAAACAGGCGACTTCCCGGAAGAAACAACTCGACAAAATTACGCTGGATGATCTTCGTCCGTCGAACCGTAAATATCCGTTTATCAACTTCAAGCCTGAGCGTGAAGCGGGTAAACAATTGCTGACTGTGGATCGTCTAAGCAAATCCGTTGAAGGCGAGAGCATGCTCAACGATATCAGCTTTGTGGTAAACAAAGGTGATAAAATCGCTTTTGTTGGCCCGAACGGCAACCCGAAATCACTGCTGTTTGATGTGCTGATGGGTGAAACAGAAGCTGACAGTGGCGAATATACTTGGGGAGTAACAACAACTCAGGCCTATTTCCCGAAAGATAACTCCAAGTATTTTGATGGTGTAGAGATGAGCCTTGTGGATTGGCTGCGTCAATACTCCAAAGATCAGGATGAAACGTACCTGCGTGGTTTCCTGGGTCGCATGCTGTTCTCCGGGGAAGAAGCTTTGAAAAAGGCGAGTGTATTGTCCGGGGGAGAGAAAGTGCGTTGTATGCTTGCCAAAATGATGCAGACTGGCGCGAACGTGCTCATTCTGGATGAGCCGACGAACCACTTGGATCTCGAATCCATCACCGCATTGAATAACGGTTTGATTGATTTTGATGGCACAATGCTGTTTACATCCCATGACCATCAGTTCATTCAAACGATTGCTAACCGTATTATTGAAATTACGCCTACAGGTCTGATCGATCGTCAGATGAGCTACGATGAGTATCTCGAAAGCGAAGAGATCAAAGAGCTGCGCAGCAAGATGTATCCGGTAGAAGCTTAAGCCCTATTGTAGAGTCCAAGTGTTAAATCTAAAAACAAGCAAAAACCGCAAGTCCTCCAGGGAGGGCTTGCGGTTTTTTTGTCAACGCATGCTCAGCTGACAGCTGTTAGACTGACTTGAGCCTAAGAGCCGCCTGTACGGCGACGCTGATTGTTAGGCTTTTTGTTGTTCTGACTTTTCATAGCCTTTGGTCCGCCTTCAAAGTAAGCACCGGATTGGCCGCCGGAATTTGCCTGTTCCTTCTTCTGTGCCAGCTTCTGACGGATTGCATCCTGCAGGCTGATCTTTTTGGGTTCTTTATTTTCGCTCATTGTATATCCCTCCCGGTCGTGCAGTAAGCCGTCCAAATTGGACGGGATGTACTCATTTTATACGTTTTATAATGGCCTCACAAGGGCAACCTGATAAAATGCCGATTTCCACCAGTTTTGCCTAAGCCAACATTGTTTCTTATTCTCTACAGCCCTGCCTTCTGTAAACTTTGTTTCAGCTTCCCTACAGCCCTGTGGGTTGGCAACACTGTTTCTGTAGACCCACATGATCTGCATTTGGTACCATGATTAAACCGTTACTGGATTTGTGAGAAGCATTAGGAAAAGGAGTGTCGTCCGCTTGAACGCATATGAAGAAATACGTAAAGGCGAGCGAGGGGCCTGGATTAGTATTGCGGCTTACCTCGTTTTGTCAGCATTTAAGCTCATTTGTGGATATTTGTTTGCTTCCAGCGCTTTGATCGCAGACGGCATCAATAATGCTACCGATATTGTGGCATCCGTTGCGGTGCTGGTCGGTCTCCGCATATCGCAAAAACCGCCGGATTCGGATCACGCTTATGGTCATTTTCGGGCAGAGACGATCGCGGCATTAATTGCCTCATTTATTATGGCAGTTGCAGGGCTTCAGGTATTGGTCGAAGCGGTTCGATCCTGGTATGCAGGGGATTATGCAGCTCCGAATCTCTGGGCAGCTGGTGTAGCCGTGATCTGTGCTGTGGTCATGCTGGGGGTATATCGTTACAACTCCCGTCTGGCCAAGAAGATTAACAGTCAGGCTTTGCTGGCGGCAGCCAAAGATAATCGCTCTGATGCCTGGGTAAGTATCGGTGCTGCACTTGGCATTGTCGGTGCTCAATTCGGTCTGCCTTGGCTGGATAAAGTAGCAGCAATTCTTGTTGGCCTGCTGATCTGCAAGACAGCTTGGGAGATTTTTCGTGATTCAACTCATTTGCTCACAGATGGTTTTGATCAGAAAGAACTAACGGACTTAAGATCTACTGTTGCTCGTGTTCCCGGTGTCGAGATGATCAAGGATGTGAAGGCGCGTGTGCATGGCAGTCATGTGCTGGTGGATGTGGTCATTGAGGTAGATGGTAGATTAACGCTGGTGCAGGGACATGAAATCTGTGATCAGGTAGAGGAACGATTGAAACGTTCCCACAACATTATGCATGTTCACGTGCATGTGGAGCCTCGAACCGAAGAGGCACATCAACCAACATAATTTTTTTCAACGTGAAAATATAACAATTACGTGTACATCTAAAAAAGAGGACAGACGCAACACGCGCTGTCCTCTTTACTTATATAAGAAACGATTATACGATATTATTGAATCGCAACGTGAATCCAAGCTTTGCCTTTCCAGGTGTACACTTGAACCCATTCGCCGCCGTCGAATCCGTCAACAACCTCACCTGTTGTATCAACGATCTGAGCTCCCAGAGCGCCAATCGGTTTGCCGTTTGGTGCATCATAGAACCAGGTGCGCTCCAGCAGGTTCAGCAGCATTGTTGGTGCAGTGACTTCATCCCCTGGTTTCACAAGAGGCTCTTCAAACTTGATGTCTGTTTTGGATGGTGTTTCTGTCGTTGTTGAAGTGCCTTCAGTACCTGTAGAATCAACAGTTGTGCCAGTTACGGTTTCTGCTTTGCCTTCAACGGTCTCTACAGCAGGTTTATTCACCTCAACAGCCGGAGTTGTTTCCGCTGGTGTAGTTGAAGTCGCTTCTGTACCGGATGTTGTGTTTACTGTGCCCGTAACCGCTTCCTCTGCACCCGCAGCGGCAGCCATCGAACCCATCAAAGTTAAAGCAGCGGCAAAACTTACGATTTTTTTCATTTGTTTTTCCTCCTCGATTAGATATGTAGTTTTGTTGTCCTGAGTTAAAAATAACCAAGCAACCTAGCCTATGAATCACAAATTATAACAATATTTTCTTTGTTTCTCCAGAGTCAACTGGCGCATCTGTGGGTATATAACAGGCTTGTAAAAATCATACTTTCGTGGCATGGAATCCGGCTTGTTATGTCAATTTAGTCCTGTTTTTTCAGGATTTTTCGGCGGTTGATGTTGGAATAAAGCAGGAGGGAGCGTAATACATAGATATAGAAAATAGGAAAGTTTACCTGTATGTAAACAAACAAAAGCCGACGTACCCGGAGGCATCATCGGCTTTTGTATGTAATCACATGATTCAGATCAGGCAATAGTGACTTTATCGCATTCGGCTTCTTCCTGTAATGAGGGAGATGACAAAAAGTACAACAAAGATAAAGAACAACACTTTTGCAATGGAAGCTGCGGCTTCAACAATGCCAAAGAAACCGAAGATGCCAGCGACCAGCGCAATAATCAGAAAAATAACAGACCATTTCAACATGAGAGATCATCCTTTCGTGATATAGTTTGGCGTGAACGATGCTGTCTCACTGCCCTGTGTAGTCTAACCTTAACCGGGGTCCAATCTGTTGAAACATGGTGGATTTTTCTTCTTCTAGACGGAACCACAGGAACACTCTTCTTTTGTTTCGCCCGGTAAATGCCCGGGTACTAAAGCAATAACCAAACCGCACGCAACTATGGAAAGAGAGGTTTTTTGTATGATCTATCAACTTAGCGTGGCCCTGATTGCAGTGGCATTTGCTGTACTGGTTTTCTTTTTAATTCGTACCCTGAAAGCGGCCCAGGGTTCACTGGACAACGTCTCCCGCACACTGCAAGAAGTGCAAAAAACCGTAGACGAGCTTAGTTATGAAGTAAAGCAGACCGTAAGACATGCCAATGATATCACTGCCGATGTACAGCACAAAATCAAAAAGATTGATCCGGTTCTGGAGTCGGTTGAGAATCTGGGAGAAGTGCTTAGTGAAGTGACGGCGGCAGCCAAGCAGGTATCCAGCACACTGATGACCAAGTTTCAGACGAAGCGAGCCGAAGCAGGCAAAGCAGCTCAAGCCAGTCATGTAACGGCGCCGCCTGCAACGCAGACCGAGCGTACGATGCAATCCTATGATGCTACATATCATGATGAAGCCAAAGGCGGGAAGAACTGGATGGGATATGTGGATATTGCGGCCAATGTATGGCAGCGGCTACGTAAATAACATGACCGTTTGCTGAATGCTGGTGAAACCTTCAGAGCGGTGATGAACCTGATGAAAGGGTGAGAAACATGATGAAAATACTGCTAGTGACGGTGTTTAGCGTAATTTCTCCCTTTTCCGTTCAACCGGCAGCGCCACCTGCTGCTCACGACTTGCAATGGACGGTAATGGAGGAGCAGATGCCGGAGATTATACCGGCGAATGATCGTTCCGAGACGTACGGGCAATTCCGGACTCTGAATGGTGTCTCACTGGAGGAGCGAAAGGGTGCATTGCTGGCCCGAATGGGCCAGCCATCCACGATTAAAGAGGACCCGTACCTGGGATGCGATGAATATCATTTTGAAGATGTACATGTTGGAATATGTGAAGATACAGGAATGATTCAGTATGTACATGTGGAGGGTTCCCAAGAGCATTGGAGCTTGAACGGCACTGTACTGCCGATGCAGATTGACGCCATTCATCAAGCACTTGGCAAACCACATTACATCGCGGAGGATGGCGAAGTATACCTTCGCGGTCATTATGCGATCAAAGTGTATATGAAACCCGGCTCAAGCGAGATCAGAGGTATTGATTTATTTGATGATACGGTTTCCTGAAATCTATCATTCGACTTCCGTTTCAATACAAAATAGTATGGTTATATACTATAAGAGCTCGAGAAAGAAGATCAATCAGAGGAGAGTGGAAACGATGAATTCAACCAACGCGCAAGCTTATGCTAAGGTGGTAGAAAACGGAGTTCAGGCAGTAGAAGCGGTGAAAGAGCTGCAAACTACTGGATACTTGGCTGATCATATCTTCGTACTTGCCCATGAGAAGGATCGTACAGATCGCATTGCAGATACTGCAGATGCCAACGAGATTGGTATCAAGGAAGAAGGATTGTTTGATTCCATGGCGAATCTGTTCCGCTCACGCGGTGACGAACTTCGGGCCAAGATTGTATCGATGGGTTTCACTGAAGCCGAGGCCGATTTCTACGAAAGTGAATTGGATAAAGGCAAGGTACTGGTGATTGCCAAAAAGAAAGATTGAACCTTTAAACCTGGCAGCAGGTTTAAGAACGAAGTGAACGTCTTGCGGACACCTTCCGTAAAGGCTTAATCAAAAACATAGATAAGGAATGGGGTTTACCCCCATTCCTTATCTATGTTTTTGCAAGTTTGGAGGCGGGGCTGTAACAATGCAAAAACAAATGTTTCATGGAAGAAAATGCCCCTTGCTGGTGTGATTTGCAGATAGAAGTTTTCTGGTTATATCCGTATAGTTATACTATGAATTATTATGTCTACTGCCACTTTGAACGCAAAATTTGTATAAATAAGGTTGTTCGCTGAATGCATAATTATCGACAAACCCGGACGCCACAGATAAGGAGAAACAAATGAGAATACTTATTGTTGACGACAATCCGACGAATGTCATTATCATTCGAGAAATTTTGAAAAAGGAAAATTACCGCGATATTGTGACAGCAAGTTCTGCGATGGAGATGTTCGAAATATTGGGGATTGGTGAGGATTCCAGCGAATTACGTCCCAAGCCGTCGGATATTGACCTGATTTTGCTTGATATGATGATGCCCGAAATGGATGGCATTGAGGCATGCAGCATTGTGCAGAAATTCGAAAATCTGAAGGACATCCCGATTATTATGGTAACTGCCATTGGTGACTCCAAAAAGCTGGCGGAAGCGCTTGATGCAGGTGCATCTGATTATGTCACAAAGCCCATTAACAAAGTGGAGCTGATGGCTCGAATTCGGCTGGCTCTGCGATTGAAGCAGGAGAAAGACTGGCATAAGGAGCGCGATCAGCGCATACAGGATGAGCTGAAGCTGGCAGCGATGGTACAGAATGCGGTACTGAGCCATGCAATTGAAGATCCATTGTTTCAGGTGCATGCCATCTATAAACCGTCTTTTGAGCTGGCAGGTGACCTCTATTCGTGGTATCCGCTTGGAGAAGGACGTTATGGCGTATTGCTGCTGGATATGATGGGGCATGGCATATCGTCCTCTCTGTTCACCATGTTTATCGCATCTGTGCTCAAGGATACGGTAACCACTTATGTAGACCCGGAGAAGGTCATTCAGGAGTTGAACCGGCGCTTCAATCAGCTGCATCTCGGTAAACAACTGGTACAGTATTATTTTACTGCCATCTACTTGGTTGTGGATACCCGGATGAAACGTATTGATTATGTAAATGCGGGGCATCCGCCGGCTTTATTTTTCCGCAGTGACGGCAGTGTGACTTCATTTGACAGCGTATGCTGTCCTGTGGGGCTGTTCGATAAAATGGATATTGAACCACAGACCATTCATTATGAAGGGGATGGACATATTGCGCTCTATACGGATGGATTGCTTGAGGCGGTACAGGGAGATCAGGAGCAGCAGCTGGAGTTTCTGATTGAACAATTGAAGGGCTCGCATGAATGGAACGAAGAAGCAATGCAGCAGCTGTTTTTTAACGATGAATTGAATCCCGAACGCGATGATGATAAATGTCTGGTGTGGATTACTCTGGATAAAGGGGCGGAAACTGAATGAAAATCAGGAATAAACTGCTGATTGGTTTTACCGCCTTGATGGTCATTTTAATTGCTCTTACCTTTGTTAGTTATGAACGGCTGAACAGCAGTAATGAGCAGATTGACCAGATGTATCAGGAGCGTTATATGAAAGTGCGCTTTACTTCTGCGGCACGGGGAGAAGTCAATGATATTGCCAAAGTGCTCGCTAACTTGCTGCTCAATCCGACCAATTCCATCAGTGCAGCAGAAGCTGATCTGAAGGAGATGAAAGAAAAGGGCGACGGATATTTGGGGCAGGTGAAGGACCGTGCAGATACCGCCTCTGAGCATCAGCTTGTAGATCGTGTTAACAATGCATGGGATGCGTATACGAATTATGCCAACAGAATCGTCAGTCTGATGGCGCAAAATCGTTTGCAGGATGCGAACAACTATCGCAATTCAACTGGACTTGCCGTGCAGAAAGAAGCAGTCGACAGCCTGAATGCCCTCTCCCGTTATCAGGATCAGGAGATTGATGCCGAGATCAAGGACGCCAACGCTGCATATACCAGAGCGGTCCAAATTACAATAAGTATTATGGTCGCGGGATTGCTGCTGGCTCTTGGGGTAATCCTGTGGGTGCTTCCTAGTATTACACGCGGTTTAAATACGGTATCTATGATGATTACAAGTTTTGGCAAAGGCAAATATAAAACGATTCAGCGAATTCAGATCAAGTCCACAGATGAGATCGGTCAGATCGCGTCCGTGTTCAAGGACGTCTCAAACGATCTGCAAGAGAAGCTGGAGATTGAGAAAGCCTACGTACAGGCCCAGCAAGATCAGAACTGGATGAGCTCCAACATTGCCAGAGTGCCCGAATTGCTCCGGGGCATCGGCTCGATCCGTCAAATCTCCCAGATGTTTATCAGTGAATTTACACCTGTGCTTGGTGCTCAGCTGGGTGTGGTGTATCTGATCGACGAGGAAAAGCATCCGGATGAACTGAGACGTTACGGTTCCTATGCTTTTGAAGAGAATGGAGAGCTCGGTAGAGAAGTCTATCGAGTCGGGGAAGGTTTGATTGGTCAAGCGGCACTGGACATGAGTCCGATTGTATTGGATCACACTCCTGATCATTATGTAAGCATCGGTTCGGCTTCTGGCTCGGCACGAGCTGCCGGCATTATGATCTACCCGGTTGTGTTTGAAGACGAGTTGATTGGTGTCGTTGAACTGGCTTCCTTCGAAGGATTCAGTGAGCTTCATAAGCAGCTGTTTGCTCAGCTCATTATGAATTTGGGTGTCATTCTTAATAATGTGCGGCGGCGTCTGCGTGTGGAGGAACTGCTGCGCGAGTCTCAGGCGCTTACTGAGGAATTACAGGTGCAATCCGAGGAGCTGCAGACACAGCAGGAAGAGTTGCGCCGTTCCAATGAGAACCTGGAGGAACAGACAGGTGCACTGAAAAAGTCCGAAGAACTGCTGCAGCGTCAACAGGAGGAACTGGAGCATTTTAATACCGAATTGATTGCCAAAACCCGGGCGCTGGAAGAACAGGTTCGGGAAGTGGAAGAGAAAAATGATGAAATTGAGAAAACAAAGACACAGCTTGAACAGCAGGCCATGCAATTGTCGATGACCAGCAAGTACAAGTCGGAATTTCTGGCCAATATGTCGCATGAACTGCGAACGCCGCTGAACAGTCTGCTCATATTGTCTCAATTATTGTCGGAGAACAAGGATGGCAATCTCAGCAGCAAGCAGCAGGAATATGCGCAAACCATTTATATGTCGGGAGCCGACCTGCTCAAAATGATTGACGAAATCCTGGACTTGTCGAAAGTGGATGCGGGCAAGATGGATATCAATTATGAGACGGTACGCATGGATGAACTGACGAGCTTTGTTACTCAGAACTTTGGGCCGATGGCGAACAAGAAAGAACTGGACCTCCATATTGATTTTGACACTTCACTGCCGGATTGGGTCTATACAGACAGTCATCGTGTAAAGCAAATTTTACGCAATCTGCTGTCGAACGCATTCAAGTTCACAAACCGTGGTTCGGTGACGCTGAATGCACGGCGAATGAAGCCGGATGAGCTGCCTGGATATCTGAATACGAATCAGGACTATCTCGGCTTCAGCATCAAAGATACAGGGATTGGCATTCCGTCAGATAAAACAGATCTGATCTTTGAAGCGTTCCAGCAGGTGGATGGTACCACCAGCCGTAAATATGGGGGGACTGGTCTTGGCTTGTCCATCAGCCGTGAGCTGGCACGTCTGCTTGGCGGAGCTATACAGGTGGAATCCTCGGAAGGGGTCGGAAGCACCTTTACGCTGTTCCTGCCTGATAATCATGAAGAAGCCGAGCTGGCGGAGGAAGAAGCGACCCGGGAAGCGGCGGTCTCTTCGGAGCCATATCAGGAGCAGCAGTCCTACATGGCAACCGAGCGCTCGTCTCATCAATCCATTCTCGCTCCTGATCCGGAACGCAGCCGGGTATCCCATCTAACCCCAGCTCGCCATTCAGAGCAAGCCCGAATCAAGGATGATCTGGAGCATCTGATGGAAGGCGACAAAACACTGCTGATTATTGAAGATGATGTGAAGTTTGCGCAAATTTTGATGGATATGGCGAGAGGAAGAGGCTTCAAGGCACTGGTTGCTCTGCAAGGAGATATCGGCCTGGAGATGGCTCGTGAATATTTGCCAGATGCCATCATTCTGGATATTCAGCTGCCCGTGATGGACGGATGGACCATTCTTGGGGAGTTAAAAAGCAGCTCGGTGACACGTCATATTCCGGTGCATGTCATCTCCGTTGTTGATGATATGAAGCAGGGATTGATGATGGGAGCCATTGCATATCTGAAGAAACCTTCCAGCAAGGATTCACTGGATAAAGCTTTCTCACATATCGAATCCTATACCGCCAATCAGTTGAAACGTCTGCTCATTGTGGAGGATGACGAGATTCAGCGTAAAGCAATCATTGAATTAATCGGTCATGATGATGTTGCGATTACTGCCGTTTCAACGGGCCAGGAAGCACTAAATGAGCTGCACAGCCAGCGTTACGATTGTATGGTGCTGGATCTGATGCTGACGGATATGACCGGCTTTGAGCTGCTGGACCAGATTCGTGACGATGAATATTTGAATGATCTGCCAATTATTATTTATACAGGCAAAGAGCTGGATTCCAAGGAAGAGCTGAAGCTTCGCAAATATGCAGAATCGATCATTATCAAAGATGTGAAGTCGCCGGAACGTCTGCTGGATGAAACTACCTTGTTCTTGCATCGGGTAGAGGCTAACCTGCCAGAAGACAAGCGCCGCATTTTGCAGAAGCTGCACAATAAAGAAACCTTGTTTGAAGGCAAGAAGATTTTACTTGTGGATGACGATATTCGGAATGTGTTTGCGCTATCCAGTGTGCTTGAGGGATATCGGATGGATGTCACGTTTGCCGAGAACGGCCGTGAAGCGCTTGAAGCACTAGAGAACAATCCTGAATTTGATCTCGTGCTTATGGACATGATGATGCCAGAGATGGACGGTTATGAAGCGATGACCCGGATCAGGCAGAATCCAAGGTTTGAGAAGCTGCCGATTATAGCACTTACGGCCAAGGCGATGAAAGAAGACCGCAGCAAGTGTATCGAGGCCGGAGCATCCGATTATGTGAAGAAACCGATTCAAACGGATCAATTATTGTCATTAATGCGGGTATGGCTGTATTCGTAAGTGTATTGTTTGGGTAATGAAGGACAATAACGAATACGCAAGTAACCAATGATGAAGTGGAGAGAAGCTATGACACCGTGGGAACCTAACGAGACGGGAGCAGATTCAGTCCGTGTACCGCAAGAGGAAGAGCGCGAACTGATCGAGATTGAATTGCTGCTGGAAGGAATGCATCGTTTATATGGGTATGATTTCAGGAATTATGCGCTGCCATCACTGAGACGAAGAATCTGGCATTATGCGCATGCAGAAGGTGTGAAAACCATATCCGGGCTGCAGGAGAAGGTGCTGCACAACCGTTCATCCTTTGAACGGTTTGTGCAGAACCTGTCTATTCCTGTAACGGAAATGTTTCGCGACCCATCGCTTTTCCGCATGTTTCGGGAAAAGATCATTCCGATTCTGAGAACCTATCCATACATCCGGATCTGGCATGCAGGCTGCTCTACAGGTGAAGAAGTGTATTCCATGGCGATTATGCTGCATGAGGAAGGGCTGTATGACAAGGCGCGAATCTACGCAACAGATATGAATGATCGTTCACTGCAGCAGGCCAAAGAAGGCGTGTACGGCATTGAAAAAATGAAGTTATTTACAACGAACTATCTGGAGGCAGGGGGCACCAAAGCCTTCTCCGAATACTATACAGCGAAGTATAATTCCGTTATATTTCACCCGTTTCTGCAGAAAAATATTATTTTTGCCGAGCATAACCTGGCAACAGATCGGTCATTTAATGAGTTTAACGTCATTTTTTGCCGGAACGTCATGATCTATTTTAATGATGAGCTGCGAAACCATGTGCACGGGCTGTTTCATGAGAGCTTGAGCCATTTCGGTATACTCGTTCTGGGGTCCAAAGAATCCATTCATTTTACAGAATTCAGTGATGCCTACGAGCCATTAGACCGAACCGAAAAAATATACCGGAAGATCAAATAGGGGGTTAGGCTTAGCTATGGGGCTCAATGAACCAATCCACATATTACTGGTAGATGACCGCCCTGAGAACCTGCTTGCGCTGGAGGCGGTTCTGGAATCCGAACAGTACAAACTCGTCAAGGCGACTTCTGGAGAAGAGGCACTCCGTTGTTTGCTCAAGGATGAATTTGCGGTCATTGTACTTGATGTGCAGATGCCTGGGATGGACGGGATTGAGACAGCAAAATTAATCAAGGCACGGGACAAATCGAAGGATGTGCCTATCATTTTCATCTCTGCGAACAGCAGGGAGGCTGAGCATTTGTTTGCCGGTTATTCAGCGGGGGCTATTGATTATATGGTCAAACCGTTTATCCCCCAGATTTTAAAGTCCAAAATTGAAGGTTTCGTAGAGATGTTCCTCTCGAACAAAAGGCTGAAAACCCAGACGATGCTGCTTCATCAGAAGACACAGGAGCTGGAGAAGATCAACCAGCAGCTCGTTCAGGCCAAGGAAGAAGCTGAAATTGCGGCTAATGCCAAAACCGAATTCCTGGCGATGATGAGCCATGAAATCCGTACACCGATGAACGGAGTTATTGGCATGGTTGATCTGCTGATGGAAACCGACTTGAAGGAAGATCAGAAGGAGTATGTCGATATCGTTCGCCGAAGTGCGGATGCGCTCGTTACTGTAATTAATGACATTCTTGATTTTACCAAGATGGAGTCTGGAAAAATGGAGCTGGAGGAGCACCCGTTTGAGCTGGTGTGCTGTATCCGTGAAGTGCTTGGGCTGTTCGCTGCAGAGGCAGGCAAGAAAAATCTGGAGCTGGATTATTTCCTTGAGGATTCTGTGCCAGAATTAATCTACGGGGACATGGCCCGGCTTCGCCAGGTGCTGCTGAATTTGATTGCCAATGCAGTCAAGTTTACGGATCACGGCGGTGTATACCTGATTGTATCGGTGAAGGAGGAGGCGGGAGGCAGCATGTCTCTGGAGTTTGCCGTGAAGGACACCGGAATAGGCATCGCGTCCGATAAGGTAGATCGTTTATTCCAGCCCTTCTCTCAGCTCGATACGTCCATGACCCGAAAATACGGTGGAACAGGCCTCGGCCTGGCGATATGCAAAACGTTGGTTGAAATGATGGGTGGACAGATTTATCTCGACACCTCGGAGAAACAAGGGGCTACGTTTGTATTCACCATTCAGGCCAAGCGTTTTGTTGAATCGGAATTGGTGCAGAGGAACGGTGAAGAGAATGTAACAGATGTGGAGAACGAGGGCCAGCATCCAACCGTGCTCATTGTGGATGATCACCCGATCAATCAGAAGTTGATGGCGATCATGCTGCACAAATTGGGGCTGCTCTCCGATATTGCGGAGGATGGTCAGAAGGCGCTGGATATGGTGAAGGCAAGTCCGTCACAGTATGATTTTGTATTTATGGATTTACAGATGCCGGTAATGGACGGTCTGGAATGCACGAAGCGCATACGTGAGACCGTACCCCAGCAGCTGCAGCCTGTTATTATTGCGATGACGGCTAATGTGATGGAAGGCATCCAGCAGCGCTGTACAGAAGCCGGAATGGATGATTATATCAGCAAGCCGGTGAAGATGGGCAGTGTCAAACAGAAGCTTGCACATTTTCAGAAGAAACGTCAGGTCGTGAATCCAGGCGGTTCAGCGATGAATCAGGCCAATTGAAACTTTTACCAGTTTTGTTTTCTGATTCACTTGCCCGTAAGTTGGGTTATAAGGTAAGGAAACCAATGATCAGGAGAGAGATGTCTAATGAATACAAATAAAAATGAAAAATTCAATGCAAGAACCGAGACACATGACGGTGTATGCACAGTGTATCTAACTGGCGAGCTGGATTTGTCGGTTGCTCCTGACTTCCGTTTGGTAATGGAACCACTGGTGGATAATAAGGAGCAGGACCTCATCATTAACATGAAAGAATTAAAGTACATCGATAGCACAGGGATTGGTATCCTGTTATCTGTTCTCAAGGCCAGACATGGAATGGAAGCTCGCTTTGAAGTACAGGAAGTTCCTGCGCAAATTCAGAAACTTTTTGATATGACGGGTATAGCCAAATTCTTTGTTACACAGAAGAATTCCCAATAGGAAAGGATCGAAAAAGGAATGAATGCAGAAGTTCAAAGAGTGACTCTTAACTTACCGGCGACAGCTGAATATGTGGATATTGTAAGACTTAATCTGTATGGTGTTGCGTCCAAAATGGGATTCTCTTATGAAGACATTGAGGATATGAAGGTTGCTGTGTCGGAAGCCTGTAACAACTCCGTATTATATGCCTACTCCCATGAAGGCGGCATGGTTGAAGTTGTATTTGAAGTGAATGGCGAGTCGCTTGCGATCACTGTCAAAGACGAGGGTGCCAGCTTCGAGCATGTGAACCCGGCAGTATCACGTTCTGGCCTTCATGACAAAGAGCTGACAGACGCTCAGATCGGCGGTTTGGGATTCTATCTCATGCAAGCCCTGATGGACGATGTCAGTGTGGAAAGTGAGACGGGCAAAGGTACGAAAGTAGTACTCGTAAAACGTCTTGCCAAAAGTGAGGAGAAAGTATGAATGAAAAAGTGACTCCCCCAGAGTCCATGTCTGAAGCGATCGGTTTGATCTGGGAATACCAGCAAACACAGGATAACGAGATCGCAACCGTTCTTATCCGTAAATATGAACCGATGGTCAAAATGGCAGCGGGTAAAATTGCCCGGAATCGACCCGATCTGTATGAGGATCTGTATCAGACCGGCCAGATGGCTTTGATTCGATTGCTGAAGCAATACGATATTAATCTGGGGATTCCGTTTGAACCGTATGCGATGAAAAGCATGATTGGTCATATGAAAAACTATCTTCGCGATAAATCCTGGTACATTCAAGTGCCAAGAAGGATCAAGGAAAAAGGCGCATTGGTGCAGCATGCCATCGATGAGTTAACGGTGAAGCTGGAGCGTTCACCCGGTGTTAACGAAATTGCCGAGTATCTTGATCTGTCACCGGAGGAGACGATTGAGGTTCTCGCTGGCCGCGAATGTTATCACTATGTATCACTGGATTCTCCATTATCCCAGGATGATAGTGCAGCGACCTTAGGCGAGCTGATCAGCGCAGATGTCAATGACTTCGATTCGGTTGAAAAACGGATGGATCTGCAGCAGGCATTGGGACAGCTGAAGGAACAAGAGCAGAAGGTACTTATTTTAGCATTTCAGGACGGACAGTCACAGCGAGCCATTGCGCAGAAGCTGGGCGTTTCGCAGATGAGTGTATCCCGGATTCAGAAGCGGGCTACTGAAAAATTGAAGCAGATTATGTCTAATGCTTCCTTGCTATGATCTATCATATTTATAGTTGCCTGAATACGGCTTGATAAGGACACGGTATTGCACTGGAATGCATACGTGTCCTTTTTGGATTTATCAGACGGGTCATGACCAGGCAAGGGACAGAAAAGATGTGTAAAGGAGGGTGACCAAATGCAGCAAATGAAGCAAGAGGCTCGGCGTGATCAGTTATTCTGCTCAGCGGGGTGGCAGTGGTGGGATTGGGTCGCGCCCGATGCCAGCAGTATGGAAGGCGCGGTTGATGATCTGGCGCAGGCGTTTCCTGATATGGATTATTGGCTGCGTAAAATACCGGAGGTGGAATCGAATTATCTGTCGGTACGTTATGTGAATGGAACAGAAGCCGTGATTTTTGGTTCCTTATTATATGCGGTGAAAAACGAGCGAGAGGATACCCGGAGAGGAAATCAGATGTTCTTTTACGTTGATCGCCATCATCTGGTTACCCTTAATCTGGATGATAACACAAGAGAGATCATGAAAACGGGCGAACGTGTTCACATACTGCAGCAGTGTACTCAGGCCAATGAAGGCATGTTTGTGCTGTTTCGGGCTATTCTGCATTATTACCATGTGGGCATGGACCATTTTGAGATGAACCTGCGTGATCTGGAGCGCAAGATGGAGAGCCGTAATGCACGTACATTAATGGATCAGATTCTGGCGGCCCGGTTTGAACTGCTGTACTGGAGCAATCTGTTTATTCCTTATTCCGAATTAATGGCAGCTTCCAAGGAGGCTTATCTTCAGGAGATTACAGAGAATCGTTTCTACCAGCAGCTTCAGTACCGTGTCGAGCGGATGGAATGTCTGTTCCAGCATTATGAAAAAGAGATTGATACCCTTATTTCGATCGACAATGCGATATCGGGAGTCCGTGGCAACGAAATTATGAAAACATTGACGATTGTAACGTCCGTGTTCACTCCGGCTACAGCAGCAGGGGCGATCTGGGGCATGAACTTTGAGAATTTACCTCTGATCGACAAGACATGGGGCGTGGTGCTTGTTATTGTGCTGATCTTGCTCAGCATGCTCGGTATGTACCTGTGGATGATGATGAAAGGATGGACAGGGGATCTGCTAAAAGTGAAATCTGCCCAGTCTTCCGCACAGGGGAACCGGGACAAAGGAAAAGAGGAACCGCGATAGTCACAGACCGGGCGGTTCCTCTTTTATTTTTTGTAATCTTCGATGTAACCAAGCAGGTCGGCAATATACTGGCCCACGATGGGCATGTTAACGAATTGACTAAGAATAAAGGCAAGCAAACCGAGTACGACAAACGTACCTACGGTTAATCCAAGTCCTCTAGCCATACCTGCAGTGAAATTGGTAATGATACGTTTTTTGGGATTGCTGTAATTTTCAATGATATCTTTGATCTGCGCTCTCTCCAGACTGTCAGCAATCTGATCGAGACGTGTATTCAGCCGCTTGACCTCGTGCCTCAGCTCGAAAGGATGTTCATTGATGTCATACTGCTGTGCAGGAGGTGCTCCCGTGATGGGGGTATTTCCGTTCATTGTGACTTTACTCATGTATTTGTCCTCCGTCTGCTCAGGATATGTTCAGGATAAAAAATAGCCAGCTGCTTGCAGCTGGCTATGTATTGCTAGACTCTGTAAGAGCAATTTACAAGCTGGTTGAGTTCAGTTCTTTACGTGCATCTTCCTTCGCTTCTACGGAAGCGGCAGCCACTTCTTCAGATGCACGGGAAGCTTCTTCAGCAACATCAGCAGATGCTTTTTTTACAGAATCCATTACGTCATTACGACTTTGGTTTACCGTTTTAGCCAGATCGGACGTTTTGGCTGACACCGTTTTGGCAAGCTCGGAAGCTTTATCTCCAACAACCGTTGCCACTTCCTTTGTACGATCAGTTACCAGGTTTACTTTTTCAGAAAGGTCACCGCGCAGCTCGCGTCCTGGTTTAGGGGCGAAGAGCAGGGCTGCCGCAGCGCCCAACAATCCTCCGATGAAAAGACCTTTGGCGAATGTCGAACCGCTTTGTACTGGATACTGTTCTTCTGTTTTATTCATGTTTAATCACTCCTTAATGTAATTTAAAAATACAAAACCACCATGCGGTTTATACATGTGAAACATCGAACACCGTGCAACCCGAATCAGGCAGACTGTCTTAGCAGTCTGGACACAAGCCCCAGCAAGAAAACAAAGAGCGCTGTACCAATGATGGCGGGTATGACTGCAAAGTTGCCGATAACCGGTCCCCAGTTACCAAGCAAAAGCGCTCCCAGCCACGCTCCGGCAAATCCGGCAATCATCGCGCCAATCACACCGCCCGGCATGTTGTGCCCGGCAAGTGCATCTCCAATTAAACCGATAATGATGGCCATGACAATGCTGATAATGATGCCCCACATAACAACCGCCTCCTTTTCAACTTGATGCAGGATGTTGTCTGTTCGCGTTTGCTTACTTCGTATATAAACGCCATGCAACCCTGTGAAACAACGAACTGCCGGATGAATAAACTGGAAATAGGAGGAAGGCAGCCGTTAAAAGGCTCGTTTTATTCCTTGAATCCAACATATCACCCAGACAAGTCCGGAAGCAAATCCTGCCAGTACATCTGTAGGATAATGAACCCCCAGCATAATTCGGCTAAGACCGATAAAGACAATAAAGAAGACACCGAGCATCACAGGAAGCCATCTTTGAAAGGCTCTGTATTGCCTCCACTCCAGAGCCCAGATCACAAAAAGCATGCCGTAGAAGCCCATAGAAATCATGGCATGACCACTGGGATAACTATAACCGTGGGCAGCAAGCAGATGCTCCAGCTCGGGCCGGCTTCTTCGGAAAATTTCTTTTAGTAATGTGTTCAGCATCCACATCATCGCAAAGCTTGCACAGATCACATAGCCATAGATCGTCGCTCGGTGACGTCGCTGTACAAAGCAGATCAGGGCGAAGCCTGCTGCGGCCAAGGCCGATATTTTGAACGAACCGAGTGCAGTGATCCATGAAGTATAGGGCAGCAGAAGCAGGCGAGCTTCCGAATTCAGGTAGAACAGCTGCTGAATTCGGCCGTCCAGCGTCAAAATGCGATCTGGCCCCATCCATACCCCGATACCTGCCAATAATAAAACGATCGCTGCACTGAGAAGAGAAGCAAGCAGTGTATATTTCAGTAAAGGCTTTATAGGGACAGGGACGCCCTGTTGCGGATCAGATGAGAGAGGTTTAGAATTTCGTAGCATCAATCGTATCTCCTTCAACGAAAGTGTAGTGCATTATGAAAGCTGATCATGCTTTACCCAAAAGGTCTGTCGAAAAAACTGTAAAAGTGTCGGTTTTGTACTATACTAATGAGGATATCCCATGCGGCGCCGTGACGCAAAGCAACGCAGAGATAAATTCGGGAGTGTATATGTAAGTTGACATCGACTTGCATGTACAAGAATTTGGCAATATAAAGGAGAGAAAGTCGCATGGAGAGTGCGCTGTTAGTTAAAGAATACCGTGCTGGTGTGATGGAATGTGCCCACTACGGACATATATGTATTACAGATGAGCATGGTCGTGTTGTATATTCGGCTGGTGATCCTCATTTCAGAGCTTTTACCCGATCATCTGCGAAACCATTTCAAGCCATTCCGGGTATTCGTGCCGGCATTGACCACCACTATAATCTGGAGCCGCAGGAGATTGCCATCATGGCATCATCCCATCGCTCTGAACCGGAGCATATCCGGGTGCTGGCACAATTGGCTGGCAAAATCGGACTTGGCGAGGAATGTCTGATCTGTGCACCAAGTTATCCGTTAAATGAAGAGAGCCGCAACGACTGGCTGCGCGCCCAAGGAGAGAAGCGCCGTATACTGCACAACTGCTCGGGGAAACACCTCGGCATTCTGGGCTACAGCCAGATGAAACAGCTTGATCTGAGCAGTTATGCCGAGCCGCATCATCCCGTGCAGCAGGAAATACTTCACACGCTGGCAGGTCTGGCAGGTATTGAAGTAACAGATATTCAGCTTGGGACGGATGGCTGCGGCTTTCCGGTATTTTCGCTGCCGCTGTCTGCACTGGCAAGTGCATACCTCAAGCTGGCTTGCCCTGATCTGATTGCCGATGCACCGACACGTACCGCTGTAGAAACAATCACTGCGGCAATGAACCAGCATCCGCTGATGGTGGGTGGTACGAACCGGGTGGATTCCGTGCTGCTGGAGGACGATAACATTGTAGCCAAGGGTGGATTTAAGGGTGTGTTTGGTTTTGCGCTGAAAAAAGAGAGACTTGGCATCACGTTTAAAGTGCTGGACGGCTCCGAGGAAGAATGGGCTTCTATCGCACAATCGATTCTGGAGCAGATCGGATATGCTAACAAAGCAACCATTGCAAGGCTGGCCGAAGCATTTCCTGCTGGTATTCGTAATGATGCAGGCACGCTTGTCGGACATATGGACAGTGAATTTGTGCTGAACTCATGATTAGATAGCGAGTAACCTTTAGAAGGAACGTGATTAGAATAACCGGGCGCCGGGTAAAAATCACATACCAATTGGTATTGATCTATAAAATTCTAAACACGCATGGAATACTGCTGCAAGGCAGTTCCAATCCCCTGGAGGTGGATGAATATGATTAAAGTAGTGACATCGGAAGAAAGGCACACGTCGGATCGAGGCTGGATACACAGTGAATTCAGCTTTTCTTTTGCAGATTATGAGGACCCGAGCAACGCCCATTTCGGATGTTTGTTAGCTCATAATGACAACACGCTGATGCCGCAGGAAGGCTTTAAGAAACATCCACATCATAATCTCGAAATTGTCAGCTATGTGATATCAGGAACGCTTAAACATGTGGACAGCATGGGTACAGAACAGCTGCTGGAGGCGGGAACGGCTCAGGTTATGAGTGCAGGCACGGGCGTGGAGCATTCGGAAACGAACCCGTCTGAGGATGAGCCGGTACGTTTTCTGCAGATGTGGTTTCTTCCCTCTCATCGAGAGCTGAAGCCATCCTATGCTTATCGTAAAATAGAAGAAGATGCATATTTGAACCGCCTGTATCCGATCACTAGCCATGCAAATAACCTAACATTATAAATTAATATTTTTAGCAATTCTCTTTAACAGTGAAATAAAGAATATA
>NZ_JBNOKM010000031.1:0-50152 GCF_050171015.1 Paenibacillus sp. TC-CSREp1
ACCGCAGGGTCCTGGGAGAGTAGGAAGCCGCCAAGCAAAGAACCACTGCCGATGATGTTCGGTGGTGGTTTTTATTTATTTATGCCATAGTGATGCATTAGTATCCTAATTAAATGCAACATAAAACTGTACATTTCAGGAAATCCTAACTTAAATAACAATCGAAGTAGGCGTGCCAGTCTGAATGAATGGGCGCTTTTTTTGTTATATTATCAAAGCGTGTCCACACAAGGAACACAGTTGTGTACATGGGATACTACACCTGATATATCCAAGCAGTTTCCCTTGACATTCTAAATATCGCTTTGCTAAGATGGACAATAATATATTTTCAGAAAACGTATTTTCGGCATAAAATACAGCCTGGAATCTTCGGGTTTTGGTCCGTAAAGCTGAGCAAACATAAGGAGGAACACTTGCGTGTGGGAAGATAAATTTGGTAAGGAAGGCTTCACCTTTGATGATGTATTGCTAGTGCCGCGGAAATCCGAGACACTGCCAAAAGAAGTAGACGTATCCGTTCGTTTGAGCGATAACGTCAAATTGAACATTCCATTGATTAGCGCAGGGATGGATACTGTTACAGAAGCGACATTGGCAATTGCAATTGCACGCGAGGGCGGTATTGGTATTATTCATAAAAATATGTCTGTTGAACAGCAAGCGGAAGAGGTAGATCGGGTTAAACGCTCAGAAAGCGGAGTTATTACTAATCCATTTTCATTGACTGCGGACCATCTGGTATCTGATGCTGAAGCAGTTATGGCAAAATACCGGATTTCTGGTGTGCCTATTGTTGAAGGCGACCAGAAGCTTGTAGGTATCCTGACGAACCGTGACTTGCGTTTTATTCATGATTTTAATATCAAGATCAGTGAAGTTATGACGCATGAAAATCTGGTAACAGCGCCAGTTGGTACGACTTTGCAAGAGGCTGAAGTTATTTTGCAGAAGCATAAAATCGAGAAACTTCCATTGGTGGATGAGTCCAACACATTGAAAGGTCTTATCACCATTAAAGATATTGAAAAAGCAATTCAGTTCCCGCAAGCTGCGAAGGATGCGCAAGGTCGTCTTCTGGTCGGTGCTGCAATTGGTATTTCCAAAGACACCTTTGAACGTGCAGAGGCTCTTGTTAATGCGGGTGTAGATCTGATTACAGTTGACTCGGCACACGGACATCATGTTAACATCATCGACGCAGTTCGTCAGTTGCGTGAACGTTTCCCTGATCTGACCATCATTGCAGGTAACGTTGCTACAGGAGAAGCAACACGTGATCTGATTGAAGCGGGTGCATCTGTCGTGAAAGTCGGTATCGGACCAGGCTCCATCTGTACAACTCGTGTTATTGCAGGTATCGGGGTTCCACAAGTTACAGCAGTATATGACTGTGCTACCGTAGCACGTGAGTACGGTGTACCTATTATCGCTGACGGCGGTATTAAATACTCTGGTGAGATCACCAAGGCTCTTGCAGCAGGCGCTCATGCAGTCATGTTGGGAAGCCTGTTCGCAGGAACAGCAGAAAGTCCGGGAGAAACGGAAATCTTCCAGGGACGCAGTTACAAAGTATATCGTGGTATGGGTTCGATGGCTGCAATGAAACAAGGAAGTAAAGACCGTTACTTCCAGGACGACGACAAAAAACTGGTTCCTGAAGGTATTGAAGGTCGTGTAGCTTACAAAGGACCTTTGTCCGACACGATTCATCAATTGATCGGCGGTTTGCGTTCGGGTATGGGATATTGCGGAACAAGCAACCTGGATCAATTGCGTAACGATACAAGCTTTATCCGTATTACAGGCGCTGGCCTTCGTGAGAGCCATCCGCATGATGTACAGATTACCAAAGAAGCACCTAACTACTCGTTGTAATGCGAAGAGAGTTAATCATTTCCAAGACAAGCCCGGCGATTTTCGCCGGGCTTGTCTTTTTTTGCGGATACCCCTGTGATAGAATAGAAAAAGCGGTGACCGTCCAAGGATGGATATGGGCGTTGCGGCGATTTTTTGATGTGACTCATTGCTGCACTACTTAGATCTAAGTGGAGTCCGTTTTAACATATCCACGACAAGAAGAGCCGATGTCTGATGAAGATACATAAACCATCGGCAAGATGCGAACGAAGTGACAATAGATCTGGACGTTAGAGCAAAACTGCTCATTTCGATACAGCGCATATAACAAAGATACACATCCAATTACACATGGACAGGGATTAAGAAAATGGGCAGCTTCAGCTGCACTGAGGCATCTCATTCAGAAGCTTCGGATCGAAGGGAGTATTCATCAATTGAAAGCCAAACACATGAATAAGAAGAAACGTCAAATCCTCAAAAAGAGCGTAGCCTCCGTTATGCTGCTTAACATGCTGTGTATGTCTGCGGTAATGCCTGTGATGGCGGCAGCAAACAACTCTGGTCAGGTTTTGACGGCAGCGGCAACGACTACAAAAACATCAGCAAAGGCTGTGAGCATTCCGTCAGTCGATTCGCTTGGACTTGATGTGAGGTCAGCAGTTCTGATGGAAGCTTCCACAGGCGAGATCCTTTTGTCGGTTAATGCCGATAAAGCAATGCCGCCAGCGAGTATGACCAAAATGATGACAGAATATATCGTTGCTGAGCAGGTCAAGCAAGGCAAATTTGGCTGGGATACTGTCGTTGAAGTGGGTAAGAACGCTGCGAAAAGTATCGGGTCACGTATTTTCCTGGCTGAAGGTGACAAGCACACAGTGAAGGATCTGTATATCGCGATGGCGGTTGGTTCAGCGAATGATGCTACCGTTGCGCTCGCTGAGTTTGTTGCAGGTTCGGAGCAAGAGTTTGTGAAAATGATGAATGAAGAAGCCCAGCGTATGGGGATGAAGGATACTCACTTCATTAATTCCACCGGTCTGGACCGAAAAGATATGCCAGCTGAATTCCGCCCAGCAGAAGACAAGGAAACAGTGATGTCTGCAATGGATGCTGCAATTCTGTGCAGATATATTGTTAGAGATCACCCGGACTACAAGGATTTCACAACAATTCAATCCTACAAATTCCGTCCTAACGATAAAGCACCGATTATCAACTATAACTGGATGCTGGAAGCGAATAAAAATATAACCAACTTCAAAAGCTACGCCTACGAAGGTCTGGATGGCATGAAAACAGGCCACACAAGCAACGCAGGTAATAACTTTACAGGTACGGCTGAACGTAACGGCATGCGTCTGATCAGCGTAGTTATGGGCACCGATTCGGAATCCGCTCGTTTTAGAGAGACTAAAAAGGTTCTGGACTATGGATTCGACAATTTCGAGGTTAAACAAGCCGTTGCAGGTAAAACAAAAGTAACAGGCTGGGAATCGGTACCTTTGAAAAAAGGGAAAGAGACGTCCGTTCCGGTCGTTACAGATAATGCGGTAAGTTTTGTCGTGCCTAAAGGAACTCAGAACCTGGAGGTTACATTCAAAGCAAGTGTTACCGAAGCTGACAAACTGGTTGCACCGATCAAAGCGGGCACCAAGGTTGGTACGGTAACGTACACTTACAAAGCAGAGGGAATGGAACCGCAGGAGAAAACGGTAAACCTGATTACTGCTGAAGAGGCGGAAAAGGGAGGTTGGTTCCGTCTGTTCTTCCGTGCCATTAAAGATTTCTTCGTTGATCTGTTTGACGGAATCAAAAACCTGTTCTAACCGAAAAATACAAACTAATACCGAATGAGTGGATTGTATATTTACGTTTTTTACGGTAAAATATCAAGTTAGAATTCGACGTATTAAAGTAAAAAAGTCTAAGGTTCTTTCATAAGGAAACAAGCAGTTCAATGCTTATTGAAAATGGGAGACAACACATACACTACGGGGGGCTTGGAATATGGAAACGGGAACATCACGCGTTAAAAGAGGTATGGCTGAAATGCAAAAAGGCGGCGTTATCATGGACGTCATGAACGCTGAGCAAGCTAAAATTGCGGAAGCAGCAGGGGCAACAGCAGTAATGGCACTTGAGCGTGTTCCTTCCGATATTCGTGCAGCAGGTGGAGTGGCTCGTATGGCCGATCCAACAATTGTGGAAGAAGTAATGAAGGTTGTAACGATCCCTGTTATGGCTAAAGCTCGTATCGGTCACTATGTAGAAGCTAAAGTGCTTGAGTCACTGGGTGTGGATTACCTCGATGAGAGTGAAGTACTGACTCCTGCGGATGAAGTATTCCATATTGATAAACATGAGTTCACTGTACCGTTTGTATGTGGCGCAAAAGACTTGGGTGAAGCCCTTCGTCGTATTGGTGAAGGTGCGTCCATGATTCGTACCAAAGGTGAGCCGGGAACAGGTAACATTGTTGAAGCGGTACGCCACATGCGTTTCATTAACAGCCAGATTCGTAAAGTGACGAATATGTCTAAGGACGAGCTGTATGCCGAAGCGAAAAACCTGGGCGTAGCTTACGAACTGTTGCTGGATGTGCATGAGAACGGAAAATTGCCAGTGGTTAACTTCGCAGCGGGTGGCGTAGCAACCCCGGCAGATGCAGCGCTTATGATGCACCTTGGAGCGGATGGGGTGTTCGTAGGCTCCGGTATTTTTAAATCCGACAGTCCTGAGAAGTTCGCACGTGCGATTGTAGAAGCAACGACTCATTACACAGACTATAAATTGATTGCAGAAGTTTCCAAAAATCTGGGAGCGCCAATGAAAGGCATCGAAATTTCCAAACTTGCACCTTCCGAGCGTATGCAGGATCGCGGCTGGTAAGAGAAGGGGAATTATAAGATGAAGATCGGTGTTTTGGCACTTCAGGGTGCTGTTACGGAGCATATACGCAGCATTGAACGTGCTGGGGCAGAAGGTATAGCTATCAAGCAGGTTCAGCAGTTAGAAGAATTGGATGGCTTGATTCTGCCAGGTGGCGAGAGCACAACAATCGGCAAGCTGATGCGCAAGTACGGATTTATGGAAGCGATTCGTGCTTTTGCCGCAGAAGGCAAGCCGGTATTCGGAACCTGTGCGGGTTTGATCGTTATGGCTAAGCATATTCAGGGGCAGGATGAGGCTCATCTGGAGCTCATGGATATGACCGTGTCCCGCAATGCGTTTGGAAGACAGAGAGAGAGCTTTGAGACCGATCTGCCAGTCAAAGGCATTGATGAGACGGTACGTGCTGTATTTATACGCGCACCGTTGATTGAGAGTGTTGGCGATGGAGTAGAGGTGCTTTCAACCTATAACGATGAGATTGTGACAGCGCGCCAGGGTCACTTGCTTGCATGCTCATATCATCCCGAGTTAACAGACGACTATCGTTTGCATGCTTATTTTGTAGACATGGCTAGAGCTTACAAACAATCTGTAGAAGCAAAATAAAGTATGATGTACAACCTATGATCTCCCGGTCCTCGGATCACTCCCCAGCCGTCTGCTCAAGGCCGCTGCGGCAGCTGCATCTGGACGGATGCCTCATGTTGCTTGTAACTGCTGCATAGCGGGAATCGCAGCGGAAGGCGACACCGGGGACATAGGTTGTTTTTTCGGTTATTGGCACGGATTAGGTTATAATAGATATATTGTATATTTAATAAGAGTTCTACTTATAGGTTTGACATGAGGCCTGATATGAGGGCTTATCTAGGAGGGGTACGTAGTGCTTGATGTAAAAATATTGCGGAATGAATATGCACGAGTTGAAGAAGCATTGAATAACCGCGGTAAATCAGTTGATCTGATTGCAGGATTTACCGAATTGGACGCTAAGCGCCGGGAATTGCTGCAGGAGAGTGAGAACCTGAAGAGCCGTCGTAATACAGTGTCAGCAGAAGTAGCCAGATTGAAAAAAAACCGTGAGAATGCGGATGACCTAATTGTTGAAATGCGCGAAGTTTCCGATCGCATCAAAGCGATGGACGAAGAAGTCCGTGAGCTTGAAGTGAAGATCAACGATCTGACAATGGCGATCCCCAACATTCCTAATGAGAGTGTACCTGTGGGAGCATCTGAAGAAGACAACGTCGAAATTCGTCGCTGGGAAGAGCCAAAGTCGTTTGCTTTCACTCCTAAGGCGCACTGGGAGATTGCACAGGAGCTGGATATCCTTGATTTTGAAGCAGCCGCTAAAGTCACGGGTTCTCGCTTTACCTTTTACAAAGGACTTGGGGCGCGTCTGGAGCGTGCATTGATTAACTTTATGATGGATTTGCACAGTGACCAGCATGGGTATGAAGAGATTCTGCCTCCATATATCGTCAATCGGGACAGCCTGTTTGGCACAGGACAGCTGCCGAAGTTTGAAGAGGATCTGTTCAAGCTGAGAGATACGGAGTATTATCTGATTCCTACAGCAGAAGTGCCGGTAACGAACTACCATCGCGAAGAGATTTTGAATGCGGATGATCTGCCGAAGCATTTTGTGGCGTACAGCTCATGCTTCCGCTCGGAGGCCGGTTCGGCAGGACGCGATACCCGCGGTTTAATTCGACAGCATCAGTTCAACAAGGTAGAGCTGCTTAAACTGTCTACACCGGAGACATCGTATGATGAGCTCGAGAAAATGACACAGAATGCGGAGCGTGTATTGCAGCTGCTGGGATTGCCATACCGTGTGTTGACGCTCTGTACAGCAGATATGGGCTTCACTTCGGCTAAAACGTATGATATCGAGGTATGGTTGCCAGAGAGCAACACGTATCGTGAAATTTCTTCCTGCTCCAACTGTGAAGACTTTCAGGCACGTCGTGCCAATATTCGTTTCCGCAGAGAGCCTAAGGCGAAGCCTGAATTTGTGCATACACTGAACGGATCAGGATTGGCGGTAGGGCGTACGGTAGCAGCCATTCTGGAGAACTATCAGCAAGAAGACGGTACGGTGATTATTCCAGAAGCATTGCGTCCATATATGGGTGGGCTTGAAGTCATCACTCGCCGTAAATAGTCCAAGCTTGAAATAGCATAATCAACAAGTCATCTTAACTCCATTCGCCATTTGAGGGTGGCGGGTGGAACGGATGATGTGTTACAGTGCTGATGGTTGTTAAAATCAGGTACTAACATAAAATTTAAATAAAAAACTTGCACTTCACCATTAATCTATGGTATGATACTTTTCGTGGCAAGTTTATAAAATGAATATATGGAGAGGTACCGAAGCGGTCATAACGGGGCGGTCTTGAAAACCGTTAGGGTGCAAGCCCACGTGGGTTCGAATCCCACCCTCTCCGCCATAACTTTTAAATTGCACACTGCATATGGTTTTGCGGTGATTATGATTGAAACGCACTAGACTGTTGAACAACGGTCTAGTGCGTTTTTTTATTCGTGATCATTAGAGAAAAATCTAACGGGAGGTACTCCGAGTTCAAGCAATGGAAAAATACCGCATAAGCGTGGGCAAAGGAAGAATAATTTAGACATTCCTCAGCGGATATTAGAGTGCTTTACTCCTTCGGTCTTAGAAATGCTTCACCTGCCACATCACTTCCTCTTCAGTCTAGCCTACTGCAACGTGCGATAGCAAACTTGAAGAATCTCTTTGTTCACGATCTCCGATTTTGTCCCGCCGATAGGGTAGCGGCATTTTGTGCAGAAAATAAAAGGCATACCTAGAAAGCGGTATACCTTTAAATGAAACTTATGTAGTTTTGGCTTGCTTTTTAGACGCTATAATTTTCTTCTGCAACTCTTTATGTCCAGCAAAGCTCATAATAAGGAAGATTAGGTTAACGATCGCAAAGACCGAATAGCCTGGTTGATACGTTATTGCTAATAACAAACTCAACACTTCTACCATGACTAGAATTGAAAAGGTTGTAAATGGCTTCGTAAAAATAAAAGCCCATGCAATGAACTGAACGAAGATTAGCCCTCCGCTTAAAATGCGTGTGGTCTCCCCATCATAATCTACGGGTTGGGTTGTCATAAACTTATACAGCATGAATACAAGCCAAAATGCGAAGATTATACCTGTGGCAACTCTCAATGGATGATTTCCCCCTCTGCAATATGAAATAATTGTATCATGCACAAGTGAATATGCAATCATTTTTCATCTCTATATTAGATTAGAGGTAATGTATTTCATGAGTAATGATTTTATTTTAACGCCTAAAGGAGATAAATCCGTAACCTATCACAATAAGGATTGATAAAGATCTACAGGTGCAGTTAGATGATCTCTACAAGAAGCAATCGTTCTCGCAATGAGTTAACTAATATGGCGCGATTGATTACCCATTAAAAATATGAAATTTATTGATGAAGCAGAGCAACGATTAGTAATTCGCAGCATGCATAAAAACCGCATTATTGCCGCACGTTATAGAAGTGGAGGTGGTTAAGATGAACCGCGAGCTAAACATAGATCAGAACGAACTTGTAGGTGCATGGCAGGATCGTTTGCCACAAGTCCTGAATGCAGGAGATCAGGCGCAGGTGATGGCCGATGAGGCCGATGAACAAGCGATTCGGATACACATTGCAACAGCGGGGCACGAGATGTACTCTTTTGATTTTAAATGTCAATATGTTGATTCTCGTGAGGTTAGCGTTGAGCTGATTGATGTGGAACGGGATGGGCGGACAACAGATGAACGCACAGAGCCTATACAAGAGCTCGCCCATGATTACACCAGACATATTCATGAATGTGCTCAGTCCCTGCAATCCATAACAAATTCCTAATGGAACCTGAAGGAGTTGGAAGTACATTGACCAAAGCGAAGGCAGGCGTAGATAAAAATTTGCAAAATGTCGTTGAAGATCTTGAACAGACTGGTGTGAACAGCCATCATGCCCAGCAAATACAGCAAGATACCAATGATCGTCGCCATCAGGATGCGTTAAATCACGATAAGACGGAAGACCGGGACCCGTCCCATTCCTAAATACTATGATGAGGAGGCTTCTAAATGAGTAAACCGAAAGCAGTTCCTGTACCGGAAGCTCAGGATAACCAGCAGCATCGTCATTCATCCAAACGCTCCTCGATGCAGGAACCCTTGTCCGGCTCCAAAAAGGTCAAAAATCAGAACCATGTGGATCACCTGAATCCACAAGGGTAATTCCATTTATTGCTGCTGAATACGCTGGCGTCACATAACAGAATTGAACAAATCTGAAAGTCCCTTGTTACCAAACAGGGGGCTTTTGCGTATTCATACATAATGGAAAGACTAGCAGTCAGATCATCCCGTACCTGACATAGGTCTTTGTAGCCATTTTCAAGAGGAAAAATCACAATTTTCCCAAATTAGGTTTCAGTATCTGCCGGGATGGTATATCATTGATATTGAATTATTTTTTTGGGGTTATCACGAGAGGAGAGAAACAAATGACTAAACGCATGGGGGCGCTTCTTCTCACATTGTTGTTAACTGTATCTTTGGCTTTAACAGCATGTAGTAGCAAGCAGGAACCAAAGGAAGCATTGAAGACAGCAGCGGCGAATGCTTCCAAATTAACGTCGTACGAGATGAGTTCCAACTTTACAATTAATGAATTGAGCTATAAACCTGGTGATGCATCTCAGACAGATCCAAGCATGACTCAATTTATGAGCATGTTGAAGGATGCACAGCTGAACGTAACGGGTGTATATCAAAGCGAGCCAATGCAGACAGAGATGACCGTTGGCATCGAGCTTAAAGGCGATATGGGTATGACGTTTAACATTCCTATGGTTCTGACCAAAGAGAAATTGTACGTCAAAGTACCGAACATTCCGTTTTTCCCGATTCCGGAAAATGTCGTTAACAAATTCATTGAATTTGATCTGAAAAAACTTGCTGAGCAAGAGGGTACAGAATGGAACCCGGATGCACTGGATGCAGCCAAAACTCAGAAGCTGAGCAATGAGCTAATGGATGCGGTATTGGGTGAGTATGATCAAGCTAAATTTTTCAAAAACCTGGATACCAAAGATGCAAAATTGCCTGAGGGTGTAGATGCCAAACAGGTTGTACAATTCTCGGTGAACAATGACAATGTGAAGGAAGCTATTACTGTACTGGTAACTAAAGCGATGCCTAAGGTAATGGACATTGTATCCAAAGAAGAATATCGGGATATGCTGCAGCTGAGCCAAGAGGACATCGACAAAGCGAAAGAAGATTTGAAGATGAATGCAGCGGATCAAGCTGAAATGACCAAAGATCTGGATAAGCTGAACAACGTTCTGACGATCAACACGTTTAACATTGATTTTGCTTTGGATAAAAATGATTTCCCGGTATATCAAAAAATGGTCGCTGACATGCTGATTAAACCGGAAGATACCAAAGACGAAATGAAGCTGGCTTTTACAGGCTCCAACACATACACGAAGATCAACCAAAAGCCGGAATTTAAAATCAACATCCCAACGGGTGACGATGTAATTACAATGGAAGAGTTCGAGGAGCTGCTGAATTCCTCCTACGGATATTAATATCTGAACTCTTGGCGAAACTGCTCGGATATTCATGCGGAGAAATCCATTTCTCCCGCCTGGTATCCAGGCGGTTTTTTCGTATTTAAAAACCGCACGCTCCCTCTACCGAGGAATGGTGCGGTTTTAATATGTAGAACCCTAACTTGAACAACTGCTTCAGCCATTACGGCTACTGCACGTCTTCCAAATCCTCAGCGAGCACAGCATAGACTTGGTGATCCTGATACATGCCATTAATTTTCAAATATTTACGAGCGATTCCCTCAGGCTGGAATCCGTTCTTCTCCAGAACACGCTGAGAGCCTTTATTGGCAGGCAATACTGCTGCCTGAATCCGATTCAGCTTCAAGGCACGAAAGCCGTACGCTACCGCCAGCTTAACCGCAGCTGTCATGCGGCCACCGCCCTGATAATCCGGATGGATGAAATATCCCATGTCTGCGTAGTTAGCAACACCGAGTACGACATTGTTTAGACTGACTTGCCCAATAAGCAGATCATCCTTAATTGTGAAAATGCCAAACTGATAACCTGTACCCTCATCAGCAGCTTTCATCCGATCCTTAATCCGCTGCATCTGTGCATCCAGCGTATAAAACTCATCATCCCGAACCGGTTCAACCGGCTGATAAGGGATACGTGTATGCTGAACCAAATTGAGATAGGCTTGTGCATCCTGAACATCAAGCAGCCGAAGGCTTATGCCGTGGGCGGTATCATACAGTGTGATGGCCATTGCAGTAAACATCCTTTCTTTTGCATAATGTTTTCTTATGTTACAAGGTTATCTCTTTTTTCGCAACTTTCTAAAAAACTGGGTGAGCATCGTTGAGCATTCCGGCTGAAGCACGTCCGCGATGACTTCGGTACGGTGGTTAAACCTTGGTTCCTGAAGCAGATTCATTAACGTTCCCGCACAACCCGCCTTGGGATCAGCTGTACCGAAGATAACACGGGGGACTCTGGACTGAACAATCGCTCCGGCACACATTGGGCAAGGTTCAAGAGTAACATAGAGAGAACAGTCTAATAACCGCCAGGCACCTATCGCTTCGCTGGCTTGACGGATGGCAACCATCTCGGCATGGGCGGTTGAATCGAGTGTTGTTTCCCGCAGATTGTAGCCGCGGCCTATAATTTCATTGTTGCGCACGATGACAGCACCGATAGGCACCTCACCGAGCGCTTCTGCTTTCTGCGCTTCTGCAATAGCCTGCCTCATCCAATGCTCGTGCTGTTCTAGTTCTGTAGGCTCCGACTGGAAAAATGGGTCATTCATGGATAAAAAACTCCTTCTAATAACGTTTATACAACGAACAAATATTCGGGTTGTTAACATACTGTGTATAGAATTGTGGATAACTAAGCAGTTGCACACATAGTTATAAACATACTATCCACAAGCCTGTGGATTTGTGTACAAATATAGTGATTTATTTCATTGTAGATCATAGTAGATCATAGCAATCGCAAAATACTACGAAATTCGATTTTGCCGCTTGGGCGGTAACTTCTGGGCAAAGGGCGATTCTCCTTTTCAAATAGTCACACAAGCGTTATGATGGATATAGGTTTTGCCATATATCGCCAGAGGGCATAAGCCAAGAGGTGAACAGCGAATTTGTCTATTAAAACGAAATTATCCATGATTATGTCGTGCTCGGTGCTTGTTATTTTGATATTAAATATTGCACTGAGTTATTATACTACAGAAGAGAATCTGAGGCAGGATAGCGAGAACAAGATGGTGCTTACCGCGAAGCAGATCGCTATTTCTGTAGAACAGAATCAATACAGCTCGGATTATGTCAAACGCCAGATTGGCAACAATCTGTGGCTTGCTTCAATGATGGCAGCTAATGAACTGGATCCCGACATCCAAAATATTACGAATGAAGATTTGGTGCGTTTGAGTCAAAAGGTAGGAGTCTCCCATATATCACTTCTGGAACAGACAGCTGATGACATCGTTGTTAGCCGTTCTTCTGACCCAAGAGAGATTGGGTTGTCTACAAAATCGATGTCATACTGGTATCAGGCTTTTAAGCAGTTATTTGACAAGCAGCAGGTAACGATTCCTGAAGGGCAGAAGCTGGATCATTTCTGGTCAGACGGTTTCGAGTATTCGACATCTAGTCCGACGGATATTGACATCTGGGGATATTACCATGATGGAAAGAGAAACTACATAATCAATCCCTTCTATAATAATGCTGAAGTTGATGACTATGTGAAAATCTCGAGTCCGGATGAGATATTGAACAAAATTCGTGAAGTCAATCCTTCCATACTGGAGATTACAGGCATTAATCCGCTCACTTTTGCCAGCCCGGATATGAGTGAAGACGGGAGAGATACAAACTTTAGCAAGCTGAATAACAGACCGATTCGTTTTGGTACGTATCAGTATGGCTCGGTAGACGAAGACCATCGGGCTGTGGTACGTGCTGTTCGCACCGGGCAGAATGTATCATTTGTAAGTGAAACTCATGACCAGAAGGTGCTGAAGAATTTCATCCCGATTTTCACACCGAATAAGCCCTCTTATGTCATCAGTATTGTCATGGACTACAAACAAATATCCTCCATGGTGTCGGAGCAATTGGTCAGCCATGCATCGATATCACTTGTTTTGTTGGAAATTGTGATCTTTGGTAGCTACTTGCTCGCAGGGTACATTACACGTCCGATCCAGTCTATTCTGGGCAAAGTTAATGATGTGGCGGATGGACATTTTGATTTTCGTCTGAAAATAAAGCGCAAGGACGAGCTAGGTCAGCTCGCCAATCGGATTAACGCGATGATCCGAAACCTGGGCCACTATACAAGCCGTCTGAAACAGATGTATGAAGAGAATCGGGCGGTCAAGGAACATCTGGAGTCCATCATTAATCAAACGGCAGATGCAATTCATATTACGGATCTTGAAGGGAAAGTGCTCAGGGTCAATCGGGCATTTGAACAACTATACGGCTTTCGGAGCCGTGAAGTGGAAGGACGTCTGCTAAAGATCATTCCACCAGAGGCTGCGGAAGAGATGGCACGTCAGCATGCTCAACTGATTGAGGGTCTTTCGATTACGTCGAATGAAACCGTCTGGATGAAAAAAGACGGGACACGAGTAGAGGTTAGTGTAAGTACAGCTCCTGTGCGTGATGAGGCAGGGGAGATTACAGCGCTCATCAGTGTCTCAAGGGATATTACCAACCGCAATCGCATGGAGGAGCTGCTGAGACGGTCAGAGAAGCTGACCACTGTGGGTCAGCTTGCTGCTGGAGTAGCCCATGAAATCCGCAACCCGCTTACAACGCTGCGTGGTTTCTTGCAGCTTCAACAGCAAAGCAACAAGCTGAATCACCGTCATCTGGATCTGATGTTATCCGAGCTTGACCGGATCAATCTGATTGTGGGCGAGTTTCTGATTCTGGCGAAGCCACAGGCGGTTCATTTTCAGGACAGGGATGTTCGCTTTATTCTAGGAGATGTTATCTCACTGCTGGACAGTCAGGCCCATCTGCATGGGGTGGAGTTTGTACTGCGTGCTTCATCGGATTCAGCTATGGTACACTGTGAAGAGAATCAGCTCAAGCAAGTATTTATCAATGTGCTGAAAAATGGTATGGAGGCTATGCCTAACGGAGGAAGCATCTATATCAAACTGAAGCTCGATGAGCAGGCGAAACGGGTGCGAATCGAGATCAGGGATGAAGGGATAGGTATCCCGGAAGAAATGATGCCAAAGCTGGGAGAGCCGTTTTTCACCAACAAGGAGTCAGGTACAGGGCTTGGTCTTATGGTGAGCCAGCGCATTATTCAATCCCATAAGGGCATGATGGATATTAAGAGTGCCCTCAACAGGGGCACAACTGTTATTATTGAACTGCCGGCTTCCGAACAGCAAACATCATCATTATCGGAGGCAGATCAGCCTGCGGAAGAACAACAACCAGATGAAGAGAACTAGATGAGGTGAGATGACCTTTTGCGTATTAATAAATTTATTAGTGAAACAGGCTACTGCTCCCGGAGAGCGGCCGACAAGCTGATCGAAAGCGGTCAGGTGACCATTAACGGCATCCAGGCAGAGCTTGGCAGTCAGGCAGAAGAAGGCGATGATGTACGTATCAATGGCAAGCCGATCAGCGAGAAGAAAAAACATGTATATATTGCGCTGAACAAACCAGTAGGCATCACAAGTACAACAGAGCAGCATATTCAAGGGAATATCGTTGATTTTGTAGGTCACGATGAACGAATTTTTCCTATTGGCCGTTTGGACAAGGATTCAGAAGGTTTAATTCTAATGACCAATGACGGGGACATCGTTAATCGGATTCTGAGAGCAGAGGGCCGACACGAGAAGGAATATATCGTTACGGTGGATCGAACCATTACACCGAGCTTCCTTCGAGGTATGAGTACAGGAGTCAAGATTTTAGGCGAGATGACTCTTCCTTGTACGGTGACCCGAATGACAGACCGTGTATTTCGCATTATTTTAACAGAAGGAAAGAATCGACAGATCCGGCGCATGTGCAGTGCATTTGGCTATGAGGTTCGCAAGCTGAAGCGGGTGCGTATTATGAATATTCATCTTGGAGAACAGGCCACAGGATCATGGAGAGAGCTTACAGCTGCGGAAAAATCAGAGCTGGGTGATTTGCTCAACTATACGCTGGAATAAAGAATTGTAGAGCATATGGAAATATGATTTCGGGCTCGTTGAGCTCGGAATGAATTCAAAATCGAAGCACTGTTCCCTAGAAGGGGCAGTGCTTTTTGGTTTGGCAACAATGGAGGGGCGTCATCTCATCCTGTAAAAACAAAAAAACCGCTCTCCCTTGTACCCAAGGAGAACGGTTTGCCATGCCATATATGCTGAGAGCGTCTAGTTGCCGCCTCCAACGGATTTTACATTGGTGTTGTTACTTTGATACTTCCGGATAATAGACACTTCTACACGGCGATTCTGTGACCTTCCGGCATCTGTGTCATTACTTGCAACTGGATGATACTCTCCATATCCACTAGGTGTGAACTTGGAAGGGTCTAACTGAGGGTTAAGCAGCAAAATTTTCAGGAAATTCAGCGCTCGATCTGCACTCAGGTCCCAGTTATCTTTATATTGGTTATTCGAAATGGGTACATTATCTGTATGACCCGATACGACAACCTCGTATTCCGGGAACTCCTGCAACATGCTGGAGATCGCCTTGGCAAGGGAACGTGATTCAGGCTTTACATCTGCTCGACCTGAGGAGAACAGGGCCTTGTCACTGATGGTGATTTTCAGCTCAGACTGATTAAGCTTGGTGTTCAGCTGGTCTGAAAGTCCATTGGAAGCAATATACTTGTCGAGCTGCTTTTTCAGCTTCTCCAGATCTTCCTGTTCCTTCTGAGCCATCTGGGCATCTGTAATCTGAGCAGGTGTTTTCTTTGTAATTTCCTTCGGGATTTCCTTGTTCTTGCCTAGATCGGTACTGGAATCCGTCGGATTCATTGAAGTATGATCCAGAACGCCAGAGCCTCCGTTCAGCGCACTGCTTAATGCTGATGCCATCTGCTCAAATTTGGCCGCATCTAGCGAACTCATGGAGAACAAGGTAATAAACAAAGCCAGCAGCAGAGTCATCAAGTCAGAGTAGGGAAGCAGCCAGCTTTCGTCAATATGCTCCTCATGTGGTTCATGCTTTTTAGCCTTTTTCACCTGATGATCCCTCCTTCTCTTCCAGTTGTTTACGTTCGGAAGGTGTCAGGAATACAGATAACTTCTGATTAATGGCGATGGTAGACACACCGGATTGGATAGACAAAAGTCCCTCAACCATCATTAGCTTGATCTCCATCTCTTTCTTGGACATCCGCTTCAGCTTGTTGGACATCGGGTGCCACAATACATAACCACTAAAGATACCGAGAAGGGTTGCGATAAAGGCAGCCGCGATTGCATGAGAGAGCTTCTCCATGTCACTCAGGTCGGCCAGTGCGGCAATAAGACCAACAACGGCCCCGAGAACCCCTAGTGTTGGTGCATACATCCCCGCCTGGGCGAAGATCAGTGCACCGCCGCGGTGCCTTTCTTCCGTTGCATGAATATCTTCCATCAGTACATCACTGACGAATTCCTGGTCGTTACCATCAATGATCATACGCATACCGCTGCGAAGGAACTGATCATCGATCTCTTCTACTTTTGATTCCAGTGCAAGCAAGCCTTCACGACGGGTGGTGGAAGCCCAATCCATAAATGTGCCAATCAAAGAGACGCGATCAATCAGTTGTTGCTTTTTGAAAAGGATACCGAAAAGCTTCGGGATCTTCTTAACCTCAGACATAGGGAACGCCATAAAGATGGTTCCTGCTGTACCAACGAAGATAATAACGTAAGCAGCAGGGTTATTAACCAGGTTGATCAGGGGTGCTCCTTTTAGGAACATACCAAGTACAAGGGAGACCAAACCCAAAACTAGTCCGATAATCGTTGAAATTTCCATCATACACCTCATCCATGAGATAAAATTGAATCCTTTCAAGCGGCTGAATTCGGGCTTCCGGACGAACGCAAACGCCGCAATCCGCTGCATGTCTGACGCCCCTCAGGGCAGCCAAAACGATTGAAACGGTCATGTATAGTATTTATCGACCAAATGGGCTTTTTTTTTAAGGGTTATTTTCAGGTATAATAAGATCAAATCCGCACCTTCGGGAGCCAGTAGGAGTGAAAAGTCAATGGGCGTAAAGCATGGACGTGATTATGAAGGAATATTGACAGATTTAACATCGGCCATCGGACGTATACCGGATCGCTATGTTTTCTTCGAGATGGATGCAGAAGAGTGGGGCAGGCTGGGGGAACCAGAGCAGCTGGAGGTGGATGAGGCACTGGCCGAAGATCTATTCTATGCGCTCGGTGAAGAGTCAGTTATTCCGGTAGGGAGCGGTGTCGTGATTTATGATAAGGACCAGCACCGGATTCATATTTTGATTGGAGAAGAAGAGCTGACGTTTGTACCTTTGATCTGAATATCGTAACGGATCTACAACATGCCTTGTGCTTCAAGGCTCTGAGCCGTCTGTTCTATGGATTTTGACGCTTTGACGTGATAAGATGATACTCATGAAAAAAGGCTTTCGCAGGGCGGAGCCTGCCTTTAGGGCTGCATCAGCAGCAGAAAAGGTGTCGATGGTCATGCGGATGCAAATCCGCGATGTCTCATCATATGGGGAGGAAGATAACGCATGGTTTTTTCGCAAGAGGAAGTCGAAGCTCATCTGGGAAGGCTGGAAGGCTGGGAACTGGAAGAGGGACGGTGGATTGTCCGTAAATTTGTGTTCTCTAACTATATGAAAGGGATTGCATTTGTAGACGAGGTCGCAGCGATCTCGGAAGCATTCAATCATCATCCTTTTATCACCATTGATTATACAACCGTTACGCTGCGTCTGACTTCATGGGATGAAGGCGGCATTACATCGGTCGATATTAAAGAAGCAGAGCAATACAATGAAGCTTTTGAGAAAATGAGAACAGAATAAGCTGCCGCAGCATCGGTCTGCGGGAAGATGTTCAGAGCAAACAGCCCAAAGGCCCTTGTCTCCCGGTTGGGAAATGAGGGCCTTTGGGTTACCCGTATGAAGGACGGGTTTACTTTTTCTCTGCGAGCCACATTGCGATGTGGGCAATTTCCTCGTCCTGTAGTTTTCCTTTAAACGAAGGCATGCCGCCCTTACCTTTGACAATCGTAGAATAGATTTTCTCTACATCGTCTTTACTGCCAATGTTTGCAAGAGCCGGGCCTACGCCACCTTGAAGCTGGTCACCATGACAGGAAATACAGTTGGCTTTCACCAGTGTCTCGGCCTGTCCAGCGTCCATAGTGACTTCAGGCATGGTTGGCTTGGCTTCTTGAGCCACTTCCTCTTTACCTGGAAGCGTAAACATTAAAACAATAGCTAAAGCACATGCTGCAAAAAATACCCCGCTCATGATCCATTTGTGCATCCCTTATGTCCCCTCCAGAATGTAAGATCATCTAACCCAAACTATCCCTATCATTATAACGGAAGCTGTCGATACATCATAGCATTTTGTGGTAATTTTTTGAACGAATCACAAAAGAGAGATAAATTGAAACGATTTTAGTTATTCATTTACGTTCTCGGACCCTCATATACCATGCAATGAAAGGGCTTTAGCCCGCTTGGTGTTTGACGTTCATATGTATCATGGATGACAAAGCCGCTCTTCTGATAAACACGGATGGCACGATTGTTCCAGGTTAGTACTTCAAGATCGATCTCATTGGACGGATTCCGGCGTATAGCTTCCTGCACGATTGCAGCAACAAACGCAGTCCCTAGACCTTGACCGCACTTCTCTGGATGCATGCCGAGGCCAATACGTGTTACGCCCTGGAGAGGGAAAAATTGGGCAAATCCACAGACCTGCTCCTGTTGATCCAGGACGATAGCATACTGCTCTTGGCGAAGCTGTGCATCTCCAAATTCGACTTCCAATGCTTTCATCTGCTCCCAGGGAAGCCAGCTATAAATATTGTAAGGTGGATCATACTGCCATCCACATATAAGTTCTGCGTGTGTTTCCTCCATTGGCACGACATGGTACGCCACAGGGGTTCCATTCATATAACAATGCACACTCCTTTCGTTGTTACTCATTCTCTGTTCACTCTACAAAAGAGCGATTCATTTGACAAGACTCTCTGTTCAGACCAAAAAAAGTGAAACAAAAGTCGGACTCATTCCGTTTATATTATAACGGGATGGGTAAAAACATCATAAGGGCACGGACAAACGAAATAAAGTGAATGTGTTGGTTCAGGAGCTCAGGCATGAGTTGCTGCATCAGCGATCACACAGGATCAGAAAGCACAAAAAAACCGCCGGATACATTCCTGCGGAGAATGTACCGGGCGGTTCGATTGGTTGCTTCGTATTTCGTTCCAGTATAGTTCATGGTTCCAGCATCATGTAGATTACAGCTTGTCCCTATTCGAGGACCAGTGACTCATATGCGTCCGTGCTCATAATCCGTTTAGCGCCAATGTAACGGTTAGCCCAGTAATCTTCACTTAAGGAGCTGATGGTTACACCTTTAGAAGAAGAAGAATGTGCAAATTTTCCACTACCGACGAAAATTCCTACGTGAGATACGCCTTTACCTGTTGTGTTGAAGAATACCAGATCACCAGGTCTCATCTCCATGCGGGATACGGAATCACCCATGTCATATTGAGAGCTGGATTGACGAGCCAAATCAATACCTAATTTGTCGAATACATACCGTGTAAATCCGGAGCAGTCAAAACCGTCAAGCGTTGTGCCTCCGCTTTTGTATGTAGTTCCCATTGCTGAATCAATAACTTTATCCATCTTAGAATCTGCAAATGCGCTGCCTGCACCAAGTGATAATGCAAATGTGAGGCTAAGTACTGCTGCGGTCAATTTCTTCTTAAACAAGTGATATACCCCTTCCAACGCCTGCGAGGTTAGCTTAAGGATTCGGTTGAAGGTCCCCTATGATCCCTCTGTATCAAGATCAATTCACCCATAACTGGTTCCCCCGCTTCCCAGGTGCCAGGAATTTGGCTATGCTAGTTATGCACCTGAAAAAACGAACGATAATTTAATTTTAAGGATTTAATTTTAAGTTGTTACAAATAAGGATTTAAAGATTACAAAGTTGTTACTAAAAACTCACTGCGCTTATTGTACCAGAGGAGTGGGGCTTTGGCAACGTTTAGCAGTAAAATTAGCAAAAAAAACCTCGACCTTTGACGGGGAAAGGTCGAGGTTTGCGTATTTATACGCAATAAAGCATGAGTAGTTTAACATGAGATGGTAACAATTTTTCATTTTGTAAACGGTTTATCGTTCATCCTTGGAAAATGTGGACTGCCATACGCGGAAGTGGGTACATACTTTCCATAAGCTGAGCAGGCTGCGGGCAAGTGGATAAGACTGCTGAAGGATCAGCCCGGTAAGACCAGTCAGGAACCATGACGCCGATGTGAATGCACCAAAGATGAGTAGATGAATGAGTCCCAGCATCAGTGCAATCCCGATAATCGTTAAGGCGCGGCGTACAGCAACCCATAAGCCCTTGAACGTTCCATGAATACCACCCTCCCCTTCCGGAGCCGAAGCGCCAAACTGCATATAGAGCATCGTATGATGTACAATGCAGCCATATATGATCCACCCAACTGCATAAGGAAGGGCTGGCAGAAGTAAATGAAGAGAATGAAAGCTGTCCATTAATATGGAATACAGCTTCGGTATGAGCCAGTATGCCGGAAGAAATAACAGCAACGTACGTACAGCGTGCAGGAGCAGCATCGGTTTCCATAACTGTTTGATGCCACGGACAAAAGGAATTCGCTCTTCTGATGCATTAAAATGCTGCAGGGAATAGAGCAGGCCAGCCTGGAAGAGCGGGCTGATCAGCATGCGAAGCAGCAGCATACCGCCCAGGATCCACAGATAGCGCTGAACCTCAGGGCCGGACAGGCTTAGCTGACTTTCCATTTTGAACAAAAGTGTGCTCAGTTCGCCCGCATCATCTGTAGGATAACGCAGCAGGAGAGGAACTACTGCTGATTGAATCAGCCGGTAAATAAAGTACCCCCATATGAGCTGATAGATAAATAGAAGTGCAGCAATAAACATATGCTGACGGACGAGAAACCAGCCCTCACGAATTTTAGCTTTCATGTCTCCACCTCACCATGACAGACCTCCGAATATAACTTCAATGAATTTCGCAGCGCTCATGCTCCAGCGGGATTTGGTTTGCTCGTCCAGTCCGGCTCTCAAAAAATTGTTCATGTGTCGATTCTCCAGCACGATGTCGTACAAAGGGTCCGTCATTGCCCAACTGACAGGAGAGGTATACGTAAGCTTATACGTGATACGTTCCTCCTTGCCATCCCATTGCTTGGCTAAAGTATGACCATCTTCAAAGGCGATCCGAATCGGGATGTCTGGATAATCACTGCCTTTTTTGGCGATAGTGATTACCGACTCATACAGTGTCTTGCCATCTTTCTGAAGAGGGGCGACCTGAATTCTCTCCACGGCGAAATCAGCCATGCCGTTGTTATAGATGTATTGGTCAAAGTAATCTGCCCAGGAGGTGGCAGTGACTTGCTCGACTACCTTTTGGAAATCAGCTGTTGAAGGATGTTTAAAACGATATTTTTTGACATAGGTGGAGAGAATGCGTTCCATTTTTTTGGCTCCGACTTGCTGTTCAATACCAAGCAGCACAAGCTTGCCTCGGGTATAGACGTTGGATGCGTATTGATTCTGGGAGTCGAATTGCCAGGAAGGCTGCGTTAAGGGAGCAGGAGAAGTGATCAACCCCGATTGTACAGGCAGGTTCGGAATCAGCCCGTACTCTTGCTCCATCAACTTGTCTTCTGCGTACGAAGTGAACCCTTCATCCAGCCAGGCTTCTTCGAATTCATTGCTCGCAACCATGCCATAGAAGTATTGATGTCCGATCTCATGTACAACCGTACGCTCCAGATCATAACCCGGTGTTGAATCATCCGCGCCAAAGGCTGTAATCAAGGTCGGATACTCCATCCCGCCTGCGCCGTTTGCCGCTTTGGGCGGGACAACGATGGACAAGGTGGCATACGGATATGGACCGAACCACTTGCTGTAATTGGACAATGCCGCCTTGGCGGCAAAGAGATAACGTTCCTTCAAATCCTGATGTGCCGGGTCGAGATACAGTTTAATGCGAACACCTGGTACGTTGGGGGCAGAGAAGGGCTCCTCGGCGTAGACGAAATCGGGGGAGGCTGCCCAAGCGAAGTCATGTACATCATCGGCATAGAATTGATAGATTTTCTCGCCGTTTTTCAGGATTGCCTGTTGGGTTGGGAAACCGGTTGAGGCCACCTTGTATGTCTCAGGTACCCGAATACGCACACTGTAGATGCCAAAGTCGGCATAGAATTCGGAATTGCCATGGTACTGGTGCAGGTTCCAGCCTTCGGTTGTACGACCCCGTCTGCCTGCCGGTTCATACGCACTGAGCTTGGGGAACCACTGGCCTGCCATCACAAAATCATCCGTTTTGCCCATGCGTGCAAAAATTTTCGGCAAAGTAACTTCGAATTTGGTGCGGATCGTGATGCTTTCTCCACCTTTGACCGGTTTAGGCAGCCGAACCTTGATCAGCGTTTTATCTTTGATGTTTCCGTCGTCAGGCTGTACATACTGCATCCGGTGCAGCAGGGAGAGCCCGTCCTCCGTTTGCATATCTACTATTTTCATGGAGCCATAACCGTTCGCTGGCATCACATCCCCGCGGAGCTTTCCGCCGGATTCCTTCATAAATGTAGAATCTGCTGAGGAGAATGCGTTAGGGTACATATGAAAATAAAGCTCGTTCACCGTTTTTTTACCTGGATGGGTCCAGGTGATCGTCTGAGCGCCTTGCAGCAAGTTTCCGTCGGTCAGCTTCACATCCATGTGGTATTCCACCACACGGTTGCTGTATACCTCGGCCGTAGGAGACTGCACGCTTTCCGGGGGAGCGGGCGCTGCGGCTTTGGTCTGGGGCTTGCCCGATTCCGGAGCGAGCACAGGCGATTCAGATGAAGTGGTGCGATCATAACCGAACGTGATCCATAATCCTCCGGCAAGCAAACAAAAGGCCAGGGATACAGTGAGCCAGCTCTTGGCGCGTCGTGGAATCATCGATAAATACCTCCCGTTGACAAGCATCTACAGCATGTATATGTTTGCAATGGGCCAATTATTAGTTAAAATATTTGTATCAACTCTTGGAGGCTGGAAACATGGACCAAAATGAGCAAAACGGCAAGAAACAGATTGCCTTGAATATCGTTAGTGCAAAAAGCAAACATAAAGGCTTTGGCGCAGGCTCCATTGATCTGAACAACCTTTCCCCGGTCATCATTGATCAGGGGGAAGCGAAGATTGACATCGGGGCAATGCATGCGAAGAGTAAAGTGGAGCGCGGCATCAAATTTTCAACGAATCGTGAAGATGTTCCGAATGGGCGTCAGGTGTGGCTGGTTTGGGTTGCGGTAGACCGTACCGAGCAAGGACAGCTGTATGGCGGAGCAACGGCTTGTGAGATGTGGATCGATACAGAAGCGAAGCGGGGCTGGAAGCTGCTCGCGGATCACGTCAATCGCATGGATTATGCCATGAAACGCCGCTTTATGCTGGATGAGCTGGGCCCGGAAGAGAAAGCAGCGTTGAAGACACTTCTCATCTCACACAATGAAGAGTGGTGGAACGCATCCCCGGATGAGTTGAAAGAGGCACTTGCCTAGACTGCCTGGAAAAAGAACAGCGCAAAGAAGCCCCGAACCGGATGATCTGGACTCGGGGCTTCTTTATTCGTTTGGTTTTTTAAAGATGCGTCACTCTACCCACCAGCGTTTGAAATCACGCCACCAGGAATGCTTCTGCTCCTGTATCCCTTTTTGATTCTGTACCTCACGTGCTTTTTTATCCTGCGGTGAATCTTGTACTTCTGTATTCCCATAGCAGACTTCCGTAGGCTCAGTGCCCTCAATAAACACTTCCAGCCGTTTGTCCTCACAGCCATTGCCGGCCAGCTTGCCCGTCTCCGGGTTAATGTAGACACTCACGACCTGATCGGGCACGGAAAAGATTTTGGGCGGCACACTTGCCAGAGCCTGCTCCGTGAATTGAGCAAATATCGGAGCCGCCCGGCGACCGTCCGATGTAGATATCGCCTTTCCCTGATCATATCCAACCCATACAGCTGTGGATAGCTCAGGTGTGAAGCCAACCATCCAGGCATCGGTGTTTGTGGTCCCGGTCTTGCCTGCTACCGGACGTTTGATCGCGGCGGATACCCGATTGCCGGTGCCCCCGTTCTCAAACACACTTTCCATTAAACGAGTCAATACATAAGCTGCTGCCGGCTCCACGACGGTTTCGGCCTTGGTCTGAGGGGATTCGTATATTACACGCCCTGCCGCATCCGTGATTTGCAAAATGGCAATCGGTGGTGTCCGCTGTCCCCCGGCTGCGATGACCGAGAAGGCTGAAGCCATCTCCAGCGGACTGACAGGTGAGGTGCCGAGTGCGAGTGAAGGCACCGGGCTCAGCTTGCTTGTGATGCCAAGATTCTGGGCCATGCTGACCACTTTCTCAGGACCTACCTTCATTATGGTGTTTACCGCGTAGATATTATCAGAAGCCGCAATGGCTTGCCGCAGATCAATCTCACCCAGATATTTATCCCCGAAATTGCCGGGTTTGTAGGTTTTGCGGTCATTGTCATAATGGAACAGCGTAGGCTGGCTATTGAAAATGGATGCACTGGTAAGCTGCTTCGACTCCAGCGCAGCCAGATACATGATGGGTTTAAAAGCCGATCCCGGCTGGCGTGTTGTAGCCAGCACGTGGTTAATCTGATTGGTGCGATAATTTTTGCCGCCAACCATCGCTTTAATATAGCCTGTGCGTGGGTCGATGGACACGAGAGCCGTTTCCAGCTCGCTTTTTGCGTCCATGCCTTGCGCAACAGCCTGTTCCGCAGCCTTTTGTACACGCAGATCCAGTGTGGTATAAATGTTCAGCCCGCCGTGATCCAGCATCGCTTCACTGATGCCCAGCTCCTTCACGGCGAAGTTTCGAATATAATCGCGAAAATAAGGCGCGCTTTCCACCGTTTTGCGTTCGCTCTCCGGTTTGAAATGTAGCAATTCCTCATAGGCAGCATCGGCTTGCTTTTGTGTAATATTCCCGGTTTCGATCATCGCTTTAAGTACAATGCGCTGTCGGTCCTTGGCATTTTTCATATGATTGTATGGCGAATAATAAGTTGGGCCCTTCGGGATACCTGCCAGCATGGCGCTTTCCGCCAGATCAAGCTGTTTGGCCGATTTGCCAAAATACATCTGAGCTGCAGCTTCAATACCATAAGCGCCATGTCCATAGTAAATTTCGTTCAGGTACATCTGTAAAATCTCATTCTTACTGTACTTCATCTCCAGTTGTGCGGTGTACATCGCTTCCTTGGCTTTGCGCGTCCATGTTTTTTCGTGAGATAAATAGAGATTTCGCGCCAGCTGCTGCGTCAAAGTGCTTGCTCCCTGAGACATGCGCATATGCTGTATATTTACAAGGACCGCTCTTCCCATGCCCTGAATGTCAAAGCCGAGATGATCCCGAAATTTGCGATCCTCTACAGCGAGTGTGGCGTTCACCAGATCAGGCGCGATATTCTGAAGCTGGACCGGGATGGAATCCTTGCCGCCGGCAGAGAAGGTAGCAATGACTTCGCCCTTGCTGTCCAGCAATCTGGAGTTGCGATCCGAGTCGGCCAGAGGCAGGCTGGTTGCGTATAGATATACCAAAATCGCAGCGCTGGCAATCAGACCGAGAGCGGTAAGGATGGACAGATTTTTAAATAATGTACGTACACGGAACCCGCGTTTGCGGGTCTTGGCATTCAGCTTGTTCATGGAACGGGCTCCTCTCTTTTCTTTCCAGTATGGGACGTGATTAACAGGGATATTCAATCCGGCTGCGAAGTAAACAAATTGTAGCTCATTTCAGCGTGAAAACCGTTTTGCAGTTGATTCGTCTATCGCGTATAATGCAAAAGGGTAATGAAAAGGTAGGGTTCGGCACAACATACTAAAGCGTGTATGGACGAACATACCAGTGATTATGCATTGTCATGTGATCACTAATTACTTTTACGGAGAGAAGGTAGCGATCATGGAACTGTGGTTTACGGAGAAACAGACCCCTGTATTCGGAATTACCGCAAAGATCAAGCAGACTTACGTCACGGAGCAAACGGATTTTCAGGACCTTGCAATGATTGAAACCGAGGAGTTTGGCAACATGCTGGTATTGGACGGCATGGTGATGACAACGGTGAAGGACGAGTTTGTATATCATGAAATGGCAGCACATCCTGCCTTGAACACTCACTCTGATCCGAAAAAAGTGCTGGTGGTTGGCGGCGGCGACGGTGGAGTAATCCGTGAAGTCATCAAACATGATGCCGTGGAAAAAGCAGTTCTCGTTGAAATCGACGGTAAAGTGATTGAATACTCCAAACAATATTTGCCTGAAATTGCAGGCAAGCTGGACGAGCCTAACGTTGAGGTGCTCGTTAACGATGGCTATATGCATATTATTGAACATAAAGATGAATACGACGTCATTATCGTAGACTCTACAGAACCTGTAGGCCCGGCTGCTCCGCTCTTCGAGCGCGGTTTCTATCAGGGCATTTATGAAGCGCTCAAAGAAGACGGAATCTTCGTCGCCCAGACGGACAACCCTTGGTTCAAAGCGGATCTGATCCAGAAGGTGAACAAAGACGTCAAGGAAATCTTCCCGATCGTACATGTGTACGGCTGTAATATTCCAACCTACCCAAGTGGTCTGTGGACATTTACCATGGGCAGCAAAACGTATGATCCACTTGCGGTGGATGAGACTCAAATTCCGGAGATGGATACCAAGTATTATTCTCCGCGTCTGCACAAAGCGGCATTTGTACTTCCGAAATTCGTGGAAGATTTAACGAAATAAAAGGGGATATCATGATGAAACTGGATCAAGCTTATTCAGGAAACGTATTTATTTGCAGCTCTGAAGATTATGAAAATTCAAAAGCCGTTATCTACGGTATGCCAATGGACTACACCGTCAGCTTCCGTCCGGGTTCGCGTTTCGGTCCGGCTCATATCCGTCAGGCATCGGTTGGCCTTGAAGAGTACAGCCCATACCTTGATAAAAGCATCGTGGATATGACGTATTTTGATGCGGGAGACCTGCTTCTGCCGTTCGGTAACGCAGGACGCAGCCTTGAAGTCATCCATGAGTACATCGGAAGTCTGCTGGCTGATGACAAATTCCCGATCGGTCTTGGCGGCGAGCATCTGGTGACTTGGCCTGTTATTCAGCAGATGTACAAGAAGTATCCCGATCTGATTTTGATCCATATTGATGCACATGCTGACCTTCGCGAAAGCTATGAAGGAGAGCCGTTGTCCCACTCTACACCTGTGCGCAAAGCGGCTGAACTGATGGGCGGTCAAAATATTTATCAATTCGGTATCCGTTCCGGCTCCCGTGAGGAATTCCAGTATGGACGCGAAAATATTAACTTCTACCCGTTTGAAGTAGCGGCTCCAATGAAGGAAGCACTGCCGAAAATGGGCAACCGTCCAGTTTATGTAACCATTGATATTGACGTGCTTGATCCATCTGCTGCACCGGGTACAGGAACAGCGGAAGCAGGCGGAATCACATCCAAAGAGCTGCTTGAAGCCGTTCATATGATCGCGGGATCAGATGTGAATGTTGTAGGCTGTGACCTGGTTGAAGTAGCACCGATCTATGATCCGACGCAACAGACACAGATCGTAGCTGCCAAGTTGATTCGTGAAATGCTGCTTGGGTTCGTGAAGTAAACGTTGTGCAATGCTGATAGTCTAAACGTATAGAGCGATTATGAAATCCTCGTCTGTGCAGATGTGAAGATCTGTACAGGCGAATTTTTTTATAGACAATAGTGGCTGAAAAAGTTGAATCAAGTTAACTTAACTTACGATTCTGGCTATGTTATACTGGAAACATAAGAGTTTAGTAATATATGAATTCATATATTACAGCCGTGAAGTATAGGGTTTGCAGGTTCGACCATATACTAAATAAAGAGTCATCATCGCGCCAACGATAATGACTCTTAGGACCTGAAAGGCTGTGGATTGCCACGGCGTGCAAGAATTAAATAATGCTATTCAAGCGAACCCACCGTCAGGCGCTCAACCTTATGAGGTGGGTTTTCGCTTGTTCCGAAACTTTTTGCGCAACCAACGGTAAAGCCTTCGTCCACTCAGCACAATGCTGAGGATCGCAGCAATCCACCGGATTACATCAAGCAACGCCACAAGTTTGACCATCGACGTCACCCCCTCTCGGACAGCAACGCCGTGGTCAGAAAACATCCACACTCAATCATAAGCCCATACCTCTAATTATAGCACATATGTTCCCATCACTCTATGTTTACTCTATGATTTGTTGAATCTTGTTAATCTGGCAGTTATTTAATTGTGAAACCACCTTTATCCTGATGAACGAGATCATGGGTAAAAGTGGTTTTTTTCTTGCGAAATTGTCATCCGGTTTTATCGGATTGTTACGTATATATGCTCAAAATAGGGTAAAACGATATAAGGAGGTGTTAGCGAATGACAATTCAAACAACGAACAGCACCAGAAACATCAAGACGAACAAGATGTTTAAAACATGGAAACGGATCGGTGCAGTGGCGCTATCTCTCACCCTGATGTGGGGACTGGGGCCCGCGCATAATTTATCTGATGCGAGCGCTGCCTCCTTCTCTTCATGTGGCAAAGCAGACCACGGGTTATCCTCCGCGCTGAAAAAGGGCAGTGGTGTCGAGGGGGAGAGGCTGCAATTCACAGATATTGATTTTCTGAGTCAAACCACAGGACGGGCCGCAGGTAAAGGGTTTCTGATTGGAACCTCAAATGCAGGCTGTACGTGGCAATCCATATATACGGGACAGTGGCAGTTTGAACAACTGAGCTTTCCAAATAACGTTACAGGGTATGCGCTGGCAGGCGTGAAGGGCTCTTCAGCAACGTATCTCATCCGCACGGACGATGGGGGTTCACACTGGAAGAGACTTGATACACCTGGCATTACGGCATTCAGGCACATTGATTTCAGTGATAAAAATAACGGCTACGGATACACCTATAACGGTGCATATCGGACAACCGATGGTGGTGTGACGTGGACGAAACGGGGCACACCTGCGAACACCCGAGCTGCTGCATTTGTAACAGATCAGATGGGGTATGCTGTTGTCGTTGTACCTGAAGCCGGATACAAGCTTGAGAAAACGAGTGATGGAGGCAGGACCTGGACTACAGCCCTTCGGGTGAAGTCGAACACATGGAATGGCGCTGACTTGTATGCTCATGGAACACAGGTGTGGGCTGTCTTGTATGGAGATGCGGGCATGTCTCAGCAGTCCTATTCCCTCTACTCTAGTGGTGACCAAGGGAAGATCTGGAAACAGGTTTTCGCCCAATCGACAGCAGGGGCAGGGCCAGCACCGGGAGCGACTCCTGATAGCAAGGGAACGGGACCGGCTAATCCCGGGGGACATCCCGGCAACATGGCCTTGATTGGAAATCAGACCGCATATCTATCTGCGGGTTCACCAGCAGCGGACAAAATTGGCATTGGACGTTCCTATGATGCGGGTTCCACGTGGAAAAATATCGAGGTAAAAGCTGAGGGTTACAGCTCTCGCATCTCGTTCCCAGCAGCCAAGACGGGCTGGCTTGTTGTGACGAGTGACAATACACCGGCTATTTATGAGACGACAGACGGGGGCAGTACATGGTCACCAAAAATTTCATTTTAATGAGAACAGAATTAATGGAATCAATTATGAATTAATAATATTATGAATTTAAAGAAAGATGGTTTCACATGCATTATGGCATCTATTGGCGTCATTATGTTGATAAACAGGCTCTTTTCCTGATTTTTAATATGGAAAAGGGCCTTTTATTTCGGAAATAAAAGAGTTGAAACCTTCCTTAAAACAGGTTATTGTAAGCGATAACAACATTATTCAGGGAGGTTGAAATTATGGTTAATGTTATTTTAAAGGCTGATTCAGACAAAGGATTAATAAATCGCAATATTTATGGGCATTTCTCCGAGCATCTTGGACGTTGTATCTATGAAGGACTGTGGGTAGGGGAGGAATCGCCTATTCCGAACACGGAAGGTATTCGTAACGATGTGCTTGGCGCGCTCCAGAAGCTGAACATTCCTGTACTTCGCTGGCCGGGAGGATGCTTTGCCGATGAGTATCACTGGAAAGATGGGGTAGGGCCAAAGAGTCAGCGCGCGCGCATGATTAATACGCACTGGGGCGGCGTAGAGGAGAACAATCATTTTGGCACACATGAATTTATGAGACTGTGTGAACTGCTTGGTGCAGAGCCGTACATCAGCGGTAACCTTGGCAGTGGAACCGTCCAGGAGATGCAGGAATGGGTAGAGTACATTACGTTTGACGGCGAGTCCCCTATGGCGAACTGGCGGAAGCAGAACGGCCGCGAAGAGCCGTGGAAGCTGAAATATTTTGGTGTGGGCAACGAGAACTGGGGCTGTGGTGGCAACATGCGTCCAGAGTATTATGCGGATGAATACAGACGTTATGCTACATATGTACGTAATTTTTCAGGGAATCAGGTCTACAAAATCGCATGTGGACCGAACGACAGCAACTATGAGTGGATGGAAGTGCTGATGCGTGAGGCGGCACGTTTCATGGATGGCATCAGTCTGCATTATTACACCATTCCGACAGGCGTATGGGAAGATAAGGGGAACGCTACCGGTTTTGGAGAAGCAGAATGGTTTACCACGCTGAAGAAGACCTTGTTTATGGATGAATTACTTGTGAAGCACTCCGAGATCATGGACAAATATGATCCTGAGGGCCGGGTCGGTATTATCGTAGATGAGTGGGGGACGTGGTACAACGTTGAGCCGGGCACGAATCCGGGCTTCCTTTACCAGCAAAATACGATGCGGGATGCCGTACTGGCTGCGGTGAACCTGAATATTTTCAATCAGCATAACAAACGGGTGCATATGGCAAATCTGGCTCAGATCGTGAATGTGCTGCAGTCACTGGTACTCACCGAAGGAGATAAAATGCTCCTGACGCCTACGTATCATGTGTTCGACATGTATCAGGTTCATATGGATGCACAGCGTCTCGATCTCAGCTATGAGAGCCCGGGATATACGTTCGGAGACGAAACGATCCCTCAGCTTAGCTTGTCTGCATCACGCAACAAAGACGGAGTTATTCATGTAACAGCATGTAATCTGAGTCATACGGATGAGCTTGAAGTGGTATGCCAGCTTGAGGCAGGTCACGCGGCGAGTGTGTCGGGGCAGGTTCTTCATCACGCTAATTTTGGGGCGTTTAATACGTTTGAACAGCCAGAAGAGGTAAAACCTGCAGCTTGGGAAGGGCTTGTTCTGGAAAATAATACATTACGCTTCCTGCTGCCTCCGGCTTCCGTTGGTGTAATTGCTGTTAAGGGTTAATGCATGAAGTCCTTCAGCTATGAACAACAGCGGTTAAGCGAGGGGAGAAATGCCCCTTGTAAAGGGTGTGACAGTCAATATGATATTCATATCAGTGAAGCCAAAATGGCCCGGCTGGTGGAGATTGCTTCACGCTCGCGCGCTATAGTAGGGGATGAGGAGTATGAACGGCGGCTTGCAATCTGCTCCGCCTGCCCTGATCTGCAGTACGGAACGACATGCCGTCATTGCGGCTGTCTTGTACAGGTGCGCGCCAAGCTGGCCGAGTCTACGTGTCCTTATCCATATGCATCGCAGTGGGCATAATAATCAGCTCCATCTTTTGGCCTGAAGCAGGATGAATCTGTTTCATTATAATGAAGCAAGAGGACAGGATGATTGAATTAAAAGCGCAGGAATGATAACAGTAAGAAGGAAAATCATAGAAATAAGAAGGAAAGATGATTAATGCGGGCGATGAAATAAATGCGAAATAAAGGAGGGCCGCCGATAAGGGTGCGGCTCTTCTTTTTGATGCTGAGAGAAAAAACTCTGAATTTGGATTTGAATTGAACGGGTGAACTGGATATAGTTATACAGTAGAGTGTAGGAGAGCAAGTTATTCGGAATATAAGCGTGTATAGCGGCACAATGATACAGGAAGGGCTGATCTCACCGGCCGTCCTGTTTTGCGTCGCCTCGAATATAATGGAGGTTAACATTCATGTCGAAGATGCGACCGGTTCAGATCCGGCTGCACAGCCGTTATGAAGGGGAAGATGTACTGCAGGAAATGCAGGGAGAAGCTGTGGTCAAAGGGGCATATCTGTATGTCCGTTACAAAGAGCCGCAGGCCGGACCCGAGGGAGGCATGACCCGTACAACATTGAAGCTGGGCGGACAATCCATCAAGATTATACGTCATGGTGAGGTGGAGTCGGAGCAGACGTTCGAATTAAACCGAAAGCTGCCGGGTTTCTACCGTTCACCATATATGTCGTTTGCCCTGTCCACTTATACACAAAAGCTGGAACTTTCCATTCAGGGATTGAGCGCACGCGCCGCGTGGAGCTACGACTTTTACCGCTTTGATGAAGAAGCCGGACATTTTGCGATTAGTTTGCATATACAGGAGGAACCAAATTCATGACACGTAATCCACTAGATACAATTAACGAACGGGTAAGTACAGCGATTGGCAGCGCCATTGTGGCGGCGGGCATCGTAACACAGGAACAGCTTCCTGCCATTACGCTGGAGGTGCCGCGCGACAAATCACACGGTGACCTTGCCACCAATGCGGCGATGCAATTGACCAAAATCGCCAAGCGCAATCCGCGCCAGATCGCCGAAGAGATTATTGCCAACCTGAATCTTGCTGATGCAGGCATAGAGAAGGCCGAGATTGCGGGACCGGGATTCATCAACTTCAAATTGGACAAGAGTTATCTCTATCCCGTGCTTCAACTGGTGCATGAGCAAGGCGAGAATTACGGAAGAATTGATGTCGGAGCGGGGAAAAAGGTTGAGATGGAATTTGTCAGTGCCAATCCAACAGGCAGTCTGCATCTGGGTCATGCCCGGGGAGCAGCTGTAGGAGATGCCCTGTGCAACATTCTCGATTATGCAGGATATGAAGTAACTCGTGAATACTATATCAATGACGCGGGCAATCAGGTGTTCAATCTGGCACGTTCCATTGAAGCGCGTTATTTGCAGGAGCTTGGTCAGGATGCCGAGATGCCGGAAGATGGCTACCATGGCGAGGACATCAAAGGTTTTGCAAAGGAGCTTGTTGCTGAAAAGGGAGACAGCCTGCTGTCCATGCACCCAGGGGATCGCGCGGCTTATTTCCGTGATTATGGTCTGGAGAAAGAACTCGACAAGATCAAACGTGACCTCAATCGCTTCCGCGTGAAGTTTGACATCTGGTTCAGTGAAACGTCGCTGTATGATAACGGTGAAGTGCTTCGCGTGCTGGACGAGCTGCGTGACCGCAACGAAATTTATGAAAAAGATGGCGCAACCTGGCTGAAAACGATGCAGTATGGTGACGACAAGGAGCGGGTACTGATCAAAAACGACGGTACGTATACTTATCTGACACCGGATATTGCGTATCACCGTGATAAATATTCCCGTGGTTACGATACGATGATCAACATCTGGGGTGCCGACCACCATGGATATATTCCACGCATGAAAGCAGCGATGCAAGCACTGGGCAATGACCCGGATAAGCTGGTTGTCTTGATTGCTCAGATGGTCAGCCTTTTCCAGAATGGCGAGAAAGTGAAAATGTCCAAGCGTACGGGCAAAGCGGTAACGATGGAAGACCTGATGGATGAAGTCGGCATTGATGCCATCCGTTATTTCTTTACGATGCGCAGCATGGATTCCCACCTGGACTTTGACATGGATCTGGCGATTTCGACGTCCAATGAAAATCCGGTGTTCTACGTACAATATGCGCATGCACGTGTATGCAGTGTATATCGTCAAGCCGAAGAGCAAGGTATCGAGCTATTGCCGCTGGCTCAGATTGATCTGTCCAAGCTGACAACCGAGCACGAATATGATCTTCTTCGCAAAATGGGTGAGCTGCCTGAAGAGATTGCAGCAGCGGCGACCGGTTATGCGCCGCACCGCATCATTCGTTATGTCTACGAACTGGCATCCCTGTTCCATAGTTACTACCGGGCTGAGCGCGTCATTACCGAAGACGCGCAGCAGACCCAGGCGCGTCTGGCGCTGATCGGTGCGGTTCGCACCGTCATCGCGACAGCGCTGCGTCTGGTGGGCGTATCCGCACCAGACAAAATGTAATGCCTTCGGCCAAGCGGCGCGCAGCATGCAGCCGCCTGGCCGAAGGCACAAAGTCTCCATGCCCGCGCGCAAGCAGAGCTGCTTGCGCGGGAATGGAGACTTTTTTGTGCCCTGCGCTGGCATAGCCGCAGGGCATTGCTTCAAGAGCAGGCACACTCGCGCCTGCTCTTGCTTGTGCTTGCTGCGCAAGGCATGCCCGGCTTCAGCCGGCATCCATTGCTGCGCAGCACAGCTGCCGGCGGCTTAGCAGGCCCTGCCGCCGCGTTACCCCCCGCCCTCCTGCATCAGCTTGAGGGCGTCAATCTCGCCACCGCGAATTTTGCTTTTCGCGGTGCTGCTTTTGCGGGCGCGCAGCGGAACGGTTGCGCGCTTCACAAGAGCCTTGATCTCGGCCGGAGACAGGCCGGGATGTTTAGCTAACAGCAGGGCAATGGCCCCGCTGACGTGGGAGGTTGCCATAGATGTTCCGCTCATCTCGTGATGCTTGCCTTGTACCCAGCAGGAAACAATTTTGTCGCCTGGTGCGTAGACATCCACATAAGCCCCGCGATTGCTGAATGACGCAATACGCCGATTTTTGTCAGTGGCTCCGACAGAGATCGTTTGCGGATAACGGGCAGGATAATCAATGCTGCGACGCTTGCCGTCGTTTCCTGATGAGGCCACGATGACAATGCCGGCATGATATGCGCGGTTAACGACATCCAGCAAGGATTTACTGCGTGTTTTCATGCCAAAGCTCATATTAATGATATCGACCTTATTGCGCACACACCAGTCAATGCCAAGCACGATGTCAGAGACGTACGCCGAGCCGTTATGGTCAAATGCTTTAACCGGATAGATCACGGAGCGCGGAGCAACGCCGATCATACCTGCGGTGCTGTTCGCTGCAGCGATGGTTCCCGCAATATGTGTGCCATGTCCGTTGTCATCGTGGGGAAGCATGCTTCGGTTCAATAGATTAATTCCGCGAGCCAGGGAATATCGCAGATCGGGGTGATGGTAGTCTGCCCCTGTATCAATGACGCCGATTTTGATCCGGTGTCCTGTTGATACAGACCATACTTTGGGAGCACGGATGTGCTTCACTCCCCAAGGTATACCTTGAGCGGTGCTCGGTTTATTGTGAAGTGCCGAAGAATGAAGCGAGATTGGAGTGTCTTCCTCTATTGTAATGTCGTCCCCGTAGCGATATAACATATCCGGGTTCGGTACGGGGGCGATGAGGGTTCTGGCAAGTCTGGAGGCCTGAACGCCTCCCAGATCGGTGAATTCATTTCGCATTCGGGATAATTCAGCAAGACAGGCCTCGTACTGCTGCGGTTTGGCAAACCGGATCAGATAACGTGCCCCTTGTTCAGACGCGGGGCATCTCATTCCGTCAATCAATTGATGTAATAAACCGGTATAGTCCATTATGGGCGGCCCCCTTCGGGATGAACATGCTGAGGTATTCTATGAATGCGTTCATCCCGCCGCATGGGGAACTTGCCCTTTTTTTACAAAAAGACATTCTCTTCGTGTCAAAACGGGCGCAGGGACATATGATGGATGGAGAGCTAGAGGGCTCTTGCGGGGAACCTGGTGAGGAGCAATCCTACGAGGGTATACAGTCAGAAGGCGGAGGGGACTCCGTCTTTTACATATGAATCACGTTGAAATAACGGTTCTATGCTCCAATCATGGTTGAGAAACATATGGGCAATCCATGCATTCCGTCCTTTAAAATGAGCAGCGTGCAAATGAGGGAGGAAGCTTAGCTCTGCAAATATGGGACAGGCTTACAGAAAAACTTGCTTTTTAACGCTAAATAGGTTTTACTTAGGTTTGTTAATGGATATGTTATACGTAACGTTCCAGTTTGCAGGGGATATAAAGTGAATTATGTGTGAGAGGAAGTGTCTTCAGTGAGTACCTCGCTCAATTTGAAAATTGATAAAGAAAAGGTAAGAGAGATTCCTTTGGTGGATCTGGCCTTTATGGTGCTGAAAGCGGCTAATACGCCGTATTACTACCGGGATTTGATGAATGAGGTAGCAAAGCAGCGCGGAATGACGGATGAAGAGATCAACGAGTATATCGCCCAGCTGTATACCGAAATTAATATCGATGGCCGTTTTGCTTGCGTCGGTACAAGTCTTTGGGGATTGAAACGCTGGTATCCGGTTGCTGGAACAGAAGATTCCATGACGGGTGCGAAGCGTCCGCGTATCATCAACGATGAAGATGATGATCTGGAAGACGAAGACTTCGGTGAAGAGGACGACAGCTACAACAGTGACGAAGACTTCGACAGCACAGATGATGATCAGGACGAAGATGACGACGATGACGATGATGATGACATCTTTGATGAAGACGACAGCGAAGAAGAAGTACTGGTTGAAGATGATGATCTGGAAGATGAAGACCTGGACGAAGACGATGAAGAGTCTGAAGACGAGGATGAATTTGACGACGATTCCGATATTCGCTAGTCCTTTTTGATGACCAATGGTTACCCGTTTTTTCCCGAACAGTCAGCCTTGACAGCGGACGGGGTAACGGGTAAACTATTGCATGGGCTTATGAATGAGCGAGAATATATTTATGTTTTTTAGAGAAAGTGCCCCGTCCTGCGGGAGTACTTTCTTTTTGTATTTTTAGAGGCAGAATGATGCCAAACGATTACTTTTCCGACTGCTCCCGGCCAAATCTTTTGGGCCTGTTTTTTTTGTATGTTCAAACAAGGAAATGGAACCTGCCGAAGAGACCCGGCTTGAGGACAAGCAAGGATGAAGGCTCCCGGAAAGTTTGCGTTATTTATGCCAAGGAATGTGTGTAGTTAAACCGTCTTCGCTGGAAAGGGTAGTCCGCAGATGCAGTTAATTTCTGCCATTGCTCTTTTTCACGATGATTACCTGAGAAACGGGTTACGATAACACCATATATCGCCTGAATTTCTGTACTTATATTAGGAGGGTAATAACAGTGACAAAGTATATTTTCGTGACGGGCGGAGTTGTGTCCTCCCTGGGCAAAGGGATTACAGCAGCCTCGCTGGGCAGATTGCTGAAGAACAGAGGGCTCAAAGTAACCATTCAGAAATTCGATCCATACATCAACATTGACCCGGGAACGATGAGTCCTTATCAGCATGGTGAGGTGTTTGTAACGGATGATGGCGCAGAGACGGACCTGGATCTGGGTCACTACGAGCGTTTTATCGACATCAACCTCTCCAAGAACAGCAACGTCACGACAGGTAAAGTGTACTCTTCCGTAATCAGCAAAGAGCGCCGTGGAGAGTACCTGGGCGGTACGGTTCAAGTTATTCCGCACATCACCAACGAGATCAAAGAGCGTGTATTCCGCGCTGGACGTGAAGCGGGTTCGGATGTCGTTATTACAGAGATCGGCGGTACCGTAGGCGATATCGAGAGCTTGCCATTCCTTGAAGCTATTCGTCAGATCAAGAGCGATGTAGGCCGTGACAACGTAATGTACATCCACGTTACATTGATTCCATATATCAAGGCTGCTGGCGAAGTAAAAACAAAACCGACACAGCACAGCGTTAAGGAACTGCGCAGCATCGGTATTCAGCCTAATGTGATCGTGTGCCGTACGGAATACGAATTGTCCAAAGATATGAAAGCCAAAATTGCACTCTTCTGTGACATCGACGAGAATGCTGTAGTGGAATGCCGTGATGCAAGCACGCTGTATGAAGTGCCGCTTAACCTTCGTGAAGAAGGTCTGGATGAGATCGTGGTTAACCACCTGAAGCTGACCACTCCTGCGCCGGATATGAGCGAGTGGGAAGGTCTGGTGAACCGGATCAGCAAGCTGGAGCGTACGGTTGAGATTGCAATTGTTGGTAAATATGTAGCGCTGCATGATGCGTATCTGAGCGTTGTCGAGTCGCTTTCACATGCGGGGTTTGCATCCAATGCAGATGTGAAAATCCGCTGGGTTCCTTCTGAGGATATTACGGATGAGAACGTAGGCGACATGCTGCATGGCGTTGGCGGTATTCTCGTACCAGGCGGCTTCGGTGACCGTGGTATTGAAGGTAAAGTATCGGCAATTCGTTATGCTCGTGAGAAAAACATTCCTTTCTTCGGTATCTGTCTGGGGATGCAGGTTTCCGTTATTGAATATGCACGCTCCATCGTGGGCTTGAACGGTGCTAACAGCTCCGAGATCAATCCGGCTACAGAATTCCCGGTAATCGATCTGCTGCCTGAGCAGAAAGATATCGAAAATCTGGGCGGAACGATGCGTCTGGGTCTTTACCCTTGCAAGCTTCAGGAAGGTTCGCTCGCGATGGCTTGTTATGATGATGAACTGGTGTATGAGAGACATCGTCACCGGTACGAGTTCAACAATGAATATCGTGAAGCGATTGAAAAAGCAGGTCTCGTTATTTCCGGTACATCACCGGATGGCCGTCTGGTTGAGATCGTGGAGCTTCCAGGACACCCATGGTTCCTGGCTGTACAATTCCACCCGGAATTTACTTCCCGTCCGAACCGTCCGCAACCGTTGTTCCGTGAGTTCGTGAAAGCTTCTCTGGAGAATGCGGAGAAATAATTGTTTTGTTTTATTGGAAAAATCAAGCGAAGAAGGATGCTTCCAGCCGCCAGCAGCGGCGGCGGAAGCATCCTTTTGTTTTATGGCATAAATGTGGCGTACATTACATAGTTGTTATTTTCAGATGATGGGAGGATTTTAGAAGAGGGGTTTGAGTGGGAGGATCTTAGAGGAAGAGGTTTGATGTAACAGCAGGATTTTTATGGAAATGGTTTGCGATAATAGAAGGATTTCAATGGAAGAGGTAGAATACTTATCATGACGACTATGGGATAGTTATCCAGATGTTATGTGTATATGCTTTCCTAATTCTAGGAGGTTACAGCGTGGAAGATAAAAAAGTTCTGATTGTCGATGATCAAAATGGTATTCGAATTCTACTCATGGAAGTGTTCAGCAGCGAAGGATACAACACGTTTCAGGCGGCGAATGGCAAAATTGCACTTGAGATCGTTAACAGGGACAAGCCGGATCTGGTTCTGCTGGACATGAAAATTCCGGGGATGGACGGGCTTGAAATTCTGAAACATATCAAGGAGATTGACCCGGAGATCAAAGTCATTATGATGACGGCGTATGGAGAACTGGATATGATCAAGGAAGCTACCGATCTGGGTGCGCTCATGCATTTTACGAAACCGTTTGATATTGATGAGATGCGTGTAGCCGTCAATATGCAGCTTCGCAATGGTGCTGCCAACAAGTGCAGCTAAATCCTGTAGATACAGGATTTTTTTGCGTCATTTATGAATCTGTGTTCCGTCTTGTGTCGAATCATAGAAAACTGGGGTATTTCACCTGTTTTTACGGGGAATATTGGAAATGGGAGCGTAATCCTGCTGTGTCTCTGAAAACTGTGCTGCAAAGCACAGCATTTTTGCAAATGCTTGTTTAGTATTTGACATGGGATGTGGTATAATAAGCCCGTATGTGATTTCGGCTAAAAACCATAGACACAACCCAAACCCCTAGGAGGATTGAAACCATGCCATTAGTATCTATGACAGACATGTTGAACAAAGCACTTGAAGGAAAATACGCAGTTGGTCAATACAACATTAACAACCTTGAGTGGACTCAAGCGATTCTTGCTGCCGCTGAAGAAGAGAAATCCCCGGTAATCCTGGGCGTATCCGAAGGTGCAGCGCGTCACATGGGCGGCTTTACTACTGTTGTTAAAATGGTAGAAGGACTCTTGCATGACATGAAAATTACTGTACCAGTTGCCATTCACCTGGACCACGGTTCAAGCTTCGATAAATGTAAAGAAGCAATCGATGCTGGCTTTACATCCGTTATGATCGATGGTTCCCACCACCCGATTGATGAGAACATCGAAATGACTAAAAAAGTGGTTGAGTACGCACACGCTAAAGGTGTTTCTGTAGAAGCTGAAGTAGGAACTGTAGGCGGACAGGAAGACGACGTTATCGGCGGTATCATGTATGCTGACCTGAACGAGTGTATCCGTATCGTTAAAGAAACAGGTATCGACACATTGGCACCAGCTCTTGGTTCCGTTCATGGTCCTTACCACGGTGAGCCTAACCTGGGCTTCAAAGAAATGGAAGAAGTTCGTGACGCGGTTCAAGTTCCACTCGTACTGCACGGTGGTACTGGTATTCCTAAGCACGATATCGATAAAGCAATCTCCCTGGGTACTTCCAAAATTAACGTGAACACAGAGAACCAAATCTCGTTCACCAAAGCAGTTCGTGAAGTGCTTGCAGCAAAACCGGATGCTTACGATCCACGTACGTTCATCGTACCAGGCCGTGAAGCGATCAAAGAAACCGTTAAAGGTAAAATCCGTGAGTTTGGTTCCAACAACAAAGCGTAATTTATCTTTACCAGTTCCATACTGTGAAATGGAAGAACACCGCCTAGCCGGTGTCTTTCCATTTTCACACCTTATTTCTACATCGTTAGCCATCAGCACGTATTGCCGTTCATCGGCTGCAAAACACGTAGGGGGACATTAAGCTTTATGGAAAAACTAATGATTAGCGGCGGACGTCCGTTACAGGGAACTGTAACCATAAGCGGCGCCAAAAACAGCGCCATTGCGCTTATTCCTGCAGCATTGCTTGCCGAGTCTGAGGTCGTGTTGGATAACTTGCCGTTACTTAGTGACGTGGCAGTATATGCGGAAATTTTGGAGGAACTCGGAGCACGTGTAACTTGGGAAGGCAGTCAGATGAAAATTGATCCTTCCGATATCAAATCCATTCCGATGCCAAATGGCCCGGTGAAGAAGCTGCGTGCTTCGTATTATATGATGGGCGCACTGCTTGGGCGTTTTAAGGAAGCAACAATAGGTTTGCCTGGGGGCTGTAATTTTGAGCCTCGTCCGATTGATCAGCATATCAAAGGCTTTGAAGCGCTTGGCGCAACGGTAACCAATGAACATGGCTCTATCCACCTGCATGCCAAAGAGCTGCGGGGGGCTAAAATATATCTGGATGTAAGCAGTGTCGGTGCAACGATTAATATTATGCTGGCGGCCACACGTGCCAAAGGCTCTACAATTATTGAAAACGCGGCTAAAGAGCCTGAGATTATAGATGTAGCAACACTCCTGAACTCTATGGGTGCGAGCATCAAGGGTGCAGGAACAGAAACCATTCGCATTGAAGGGGTGTCGGAGCTCAAGGGATGCCGCCATTCCATTATCCCCGACAGAATTCAGGCAGGCACGTATATGATTGCTGCTGCAGCAACGCGTGGAGATGTCCTGATTGATAATGTTATTCCCAAACATCTGGAGGCTTTAACAGCCAAGCTACTGGAGATGGGTGTAGGTATTGAGGAGCTGGACGAAAGCATTCGTGTGATCGGACAGCCTAAATATAACCATGTGGATGTAAAGGCACTTGTATATCCGGGGTTTCCAACCGATCTGCAATCACCGATGACCAGTGTACTGACACAGGCAACGGGTGTAAGCGTACTGAGTGATTTCGTATACAGCAATCGGTTCAAACATGTGCCAGAGCTTGTGCGGATGGGTGCCAAAATTCGTGTGGAAGGCCGTTCAGCAATTATTGAAGGCAGTTCCCTGAATGCGGCCAAAGTCAAAGCGTCTGATCTTCGTGCCGGCGCGGCACTGGTCATTGCGGGACTTACGGTGAATGAAGGTGTTACGGAGGTTACAGGTGTTGAATTTATTGATCGCGGTTACGATCATCTGGTAACCAATTTGCGTCTGCTTGGTGCGGACGTATGGCGGGAAACCGAATAACGTTTTGAGTGGGGCAGCATCGTTTATCATACGCCAGAAGCGTATTTTCAGCGGTGCTGCATAATCTGTAATCGAATGGGGTAAACTATTCTAATAGATTTTAAAGTCTCTTTCGGATAGGATAGAATTTGATGGATATCTTGTTCCGAGGGTCTTTTTTTGAAATAAACATCATATGGCTTTATGAACATCATTTCCTTAATATAGTTTTTGAAATCATTCCCTTTCTCCAATCCCCGGATTTGTTTGAACCTGCGCTCCATAGCCGGTCTTCCCGGATCGATCGCCCCATGTTAGGAGTTCACTCATTACAGGATCATGCCATGTTATGGCCATTCCACCCGGAAACTTACACATAAAGACAAGTATTTGCATTATAACGGTTACATTCCGTACAATGGACAGAAGAGATTGGGGTCAGAATCGCTCTCTAACTGAAATAGCTGACGAAACTATCCATTTCACGGACTCATTAATTGAATAGGTGGTTATTATATGGATCTACAAATTTCCGATTTGGAAGAAATGAAACTAACGGACCTCTATAAGCTGGCGAAAAAATACCAGATTCCTTATTACGGTACCCTCAAAAAGAAAGAATTAATCTTTGCCATTCTCCGTGCACAAGCGGAACAAAGCGGTCTGATGTTTATGCAAGGCGTACTTGAGATTTTACCTGAAGGGTATGGTTTCCTAAGGCCAATCAATTACCTGCCAAGTACAGAAGACATCTATATCTCGGCTTCACAGATTCGCAAGTTCGATCTTAGAACGGGTGACCTGGTGTCAGGCAAATGCAGAACGCCTAAAGAAAACGAAAGATATTTCGGTTTATTGCAAGTCAATGCTGTGAATGGTGAGAATCCATCAGCAGCTGCGGAGAGACTTCACTTCCCGGCATTAACCCCACTGTATCCGCAGAAGAAACTGGTTCTTGAAACATCCCCGAGCCACTTGTCCACACGTATTATGGATGTGCTTGCCCCGGTAGGGCTGGGACAGCGTGGATTGATCGTAGCACCTCCCAAAGCGGGTAAAACGCTTCTCCTCAAAGAAATTGCCAATAGCATCTCAACTAACAATCCAGAAATTGAACTATTTGTCCTGTTGATTGATGAACGCCCCGAGGAAGTAACGGATATGTCTCGTTCGGTAAAAGGGGAAGTTGTGGCTTCTACATTCGATGAGCTGCCTGAGAATCATATCAAGGTCGCGGAACTGGTATTGGAACGTGCGCTGCGTTTGGTTGAGGCAAAGAAGGATGTTGTTATTCTGCTTGATAGCATTACGCGTTTGGCCCGTGCGTATAACCTGGTTATTCCGCCATCGGGTCGTACACTGAGTGGTGGTATTGATCCAGCGGCATTCCATCGTCCGAAGCGTTTCTTCGGCTCCGCCCGTAATGTGGAGGAAGGCGGCAGCTTGACTATTTTGGCTACAGCGCTGATTGATACGGGCTCACGTATGGATGACATTATCTATGAAGAATTTAAAGGTACGGGAAATATGGAGCTTCATCTGGATCGTAAGCTGGCTGAACGCCGTATCTTCCCTGCGATAGATATTCGCCGTTCCGGTACACGTCGTGAAGAGGTGCTGCTGAGTAAGGAAGAGCTGGATACCATCTGGGCGATTCGCAAAAATATGAATGATTCCCACGACTTCGTTGAAGGATTCCTGAAAAAGCTGCGCAACAGCAAAACAAATGCCGAGTTCCTTGCAGCTTTTGATGCGGCTGGCAACAGTCCTTCCAGCAACTCGGGAACAACAACAACTCGCCGCTCTCCAAGACAAACTGCTACTTCAGGAACATCGAATTAACATTAAATAGAACACTTGTCGTCAGGTTTAACCTAATAGATGTGAGGAGAACATCATGTATTTAGTATACGCAGATGAAAAAGGTAATGTATTTGATCATCCTTCCCTGTACGGGCTTGCTCGTAGTGGAGATATGATCGTCGAGATTATGGAGGATGAGTTGATTCCTCTGCCGGATGGTGCAACGTTGGTTGGTCTTCCGAGTACCCGTCCCATTGGTATGGACCCCGACACGGGTGAGATGATGCCGATGCCGAGTGGTACACAGGCGGTTGGAGCTTTGCTTCCGCAAGGCTTTACCCGTTTATGTCTGCCTGGTTATGTAAAGACGGATAAAGAGTACAAGCTGCCGCTGTTTGGATATTCGGCTGTCGTATGGAAAGATGGAGGCTTCTACGTTACAGCTTCGCAGTCCGATACTCCGGACAAATGGAATCCGATGAACTGTGATCGTGATGATGTTCGTTCTGGTGTGAAGCGTTTGACCGAACAATACCCGGAGAATCGTCTGTATACCCACTTGTCGAACTGTGCACTAGGTTATGAATGTCTGACTTCTTCCAATACGTTCTTGAATCGCTGGGAAGGTGGCGTACCGGTATCTTACTCCTGTAACGCTGGCTGCTTCGGCTGTATTTCAGAGCAGCCGGATGACAGCGGCTTTGTATCCCCGCAGACACGTATGAACTTCCGCCCGCGTGTAGATGAGATTGTAGAGGTTATGCTGGAGCATCTGAAAACCCCTGAGTCGATTATCAGCTTTGGACAGGGATGTGAAGGCGAACCTTCCACGCAGGCCAAGCTCATTATTGAGGCCATTCGGGAAGTACGCTCGATTACCGATATGGGGTATATCAACATTAATACCAATGCCGGACTGAATGATCATATCCGTGGCATTGTAGATGCAGGTCTTGATCTGATGCGTGTAAGTACAATCAGTGCACTGGACGATCATTATAATGCGTACTACAAACCTCGTGGTTACACGCTGGCTAATGTAGAGAAGTCCATGAAATATGCAGCGGAGCAAGGCGTGTATACATCCATCAACTATTTGATCTTCCCGGGTGTAACGGACCGTGAGGAAGAGATTGAAGCGATGATTGAATTTGCGCGCCGCACCAACCTGCGCCTGATTCAGATGCGTAATCTGAATATTGACCCGGAGAGTTATCTGGAGCTGATCCCACCGGCACAGGGTGACATTCTGGGGATGAAGCAGATGCTGGAGATCTTTGCAGAAGAACTGCCAGATGTCGTTATTGGCTCGTACACCCATGTTCCGCCAGTAGGCATGGCTCGTCCGAAGAAGCTGATCACCTCTTGAATGAATTAGATTGCAACCAGCTTTATGCCATGTTATAATCTGCTGTGTTGTGCCATTTACTCTGGGTCCGCTTGAGGCTCAGGGCGGAAAGAGGTGAAAGGTAATGAAAGAAGCAATTCATCCTAAATTCACGATTGGTCAAGTATCCTGCGCATGCGGTAATACGTTTGAGACCGGTTCCGTTAAAGACGGACTTCGTGTAGAGATTTGCTCCGCGTGCCACCCGTTCTTCACAGGTAAACAGAAGTTTATCGATGCTGGCGGCCGTGTGGATCGTTTCAAAAAGAAATACGGCATCTAATAGAACCAATCCTAACGGATTGTCTAATTATTGCATCCAACGACCTCTGCCTATGGCGGGGGTTTTTATTTTGCATATATTTTGGAGTAAAACAGGTTCCATTTGCTGCCGGTTGCAATTATGACAAGCTTACGTTATACTATTTCTTACCGTGCTAGATGGGGAGGTAGCGGTGCCCTGTAACTCGCAATCCGCTATAGCGAGGTTGAATTCCTGTTAGAGGTTTTGTCGATGTGAGGTTTGGTCCCTGAACGCGGTGTTGACGGTTGGGTCCTCCGCAATGAGTACTCATGAACCTGGTCAGGTCCGGAAGGAAGCAGCCATAAGTGAGACCACTCTTGTGCCGGAGGGTTGCCTAGCCCGAGCTGTTGTTCAGGGGAGCCGCTTGGATCGCAAATATCGATAGCAGGTGCACGGCTTAATCTTTTAAATGTAGAGACCTTTGCAGCGTATGAATGCAGGGGTCTTTTTTGATATGTTAATGTTAAAATGCGTATGAAATCAGTCAGATAGAGTTTGGAATCACTCTGGAATATAGTATAATGGGGTGACGACAACGGACTCGAATGCGAAGTGGAAGGAAGGTAACGCATCATGGAGCATATCGCGTTATACCGGGCGTGGCGTCCTCAGTCGTTCCAGGATATGGTGGGACAGCAGCACATTATTCAGACTTTGCAGAATGCGATTCGTGAACAGCGAACTTCCCATGCCTATTTGTTTAGCGGGCCCAGAGGAACGGGCAAGACAAGTGCCGCCAAAATATTGGCCAAAGCTGTAAACTGTGAGCGTGGACCTGCAACGGAGCCTTGTAACGAATGTGAGGCTTGCCGCCGAATTACGAGCGGCGCTGTAATGGATGTGCAGGAGATTGACGCCGCATCCAATCGGGGTGTTGAGGAAATCCGTGATCTTCGGGAAAAGGTGAAATATGCCCCGACCGAAGTCCGGCAGAAGGTTTATATTATTGACGAAGTGCATATGTTGACGACAGAGGCGTTCAATGCTTTGCTCAAAACATTGGAAGAGCCGCCGCCGCATGTGATGTTTATTTTGGCAACCACTGAACCGCATCGTCTGCCAGCGACCATTATATCACGGTGTCAGCGATTTGATTTTCGCCGTGTATCTCTGGAGGAGCAGACAGCCAGATTGGCTTTGATCTGTGAACAGGAAGGCATGGAAGCGGATCATGATGCGCTGCAGTACATTGCTCGGTTATCGGATGGGGGAATGAGGGACGCGCTAAGCGTGCTGGATCAAATCTCTTCATTCACCGATGGACGAGTGACATATCAGCAGGTTATGGATATGACCGGTGGCATTGCTTCGGAGCAATTCGCCAAGCTGGCCGCTTCCTTGCTTAAAGGGGATGTCGGCCATATCCTGCAGATGATCGAAGGCTTTATGCATGAAGGCAAGAGTGCAGACAAATGTATGGAGAACCTGCTGTATTATTTCCGGGATTTGCTGATGATCAAGATGGTGCCGGATGCGGACAAGCTAACGGATCGGGTGCTGAATCCTGAATCATTTCGAGATATGGCGGAATCATTCACCAAGGAACAGCTGTTCCAGATGATTGATACGTTGAATCGGTATCAAAGCGAGATGAAATATGCAGTTCAGCCGCAGACATTATTTGAGGTCGCGCTGCTTAAACTGTGTAGTATCCCGGCTTCGGGCGGGGCGGCTGCAGCGGCGGGAGCATCCTCTCCATCGACATCGGTGGATGGCGGAGAGATTAACCGACTCAAGCAGCAGTTGGCCGAGCTTGAGAAAAAGCTGGATCGGGCACTCAAAAGCGGTCTGTCTGGTGGGGAGGCTGCTTCAAGTGCTCCCGCCAGACCGGCGTCGCGTGCGCCAATGTCCAGATCTAATGCTCCGGCGAAGTTGCCGGCACATCTGGATCAATATGTTGCGCGCAAGGGGTCTCCCGAGTTCGTGGAGATCAGCAAAAAGTGGAGTCAAATTCTGCAACGTGTCAAAGAGGAAAAGGTCACGGTGCATGCCTGGTTTATGGATGGAGAGCCGGTATCACTGCTTGAAGACAATGTGCTGGTTGCTTTTAAAAACAACATCCACCGTGAAACAACGGAGAAGCAGGCCAATCGTGATGTTATTGAGCGTGTGCTTTCTGAGCAACTTGGGCGTCCGGCACGACTTGTGACGATGATGCTCAGGGATTGGACGGGAGCGATGGAAGGAGCTACTGATACGCCAAAGGAGGACTTTAAGCTTGAACCTGAGCATGAAGACGGGGGTTCAGGCGATAAGCAGCCTTGGATTGATGAAGCGATCCAGCTGTTTGGTGAGGATCTTGTAGTTATTAAAGAGTAGTACGTCTGAATGCAGTGTGTATAATTTGAGATAACTATATTAAAGGAGATGACGGATATGAATAACATGAACCAAATGATGAAGCAAGTAAAGAAAATGCAGGAGCAAATGCTGAAGGCTCAAGAGGAACTCGCCGACAAAACAGTTCAAGGAACTTCTGGCGGCGGTGTGGTAACAGCTGAAGTGAATGGCCATAAAAAATTGCTTTCTATTACAATCAAGCCGGAAGCTGTTGATCCGGATGATGTTGAAATGCTTCAAGACCTTGTCATGACTGCGGTGAATGATGCTTTGACAAAGGCTGATGAAATTGCAAATCAGGATATGGGTAAATTCACAGGCGGCATGAAAATTCCGGGACTGTTTTAATTTGAACTGATCCTGTCCAAAGGAGACACAACCGATTGCACTATCCTGAACCGATAGCCAAGCTGATTGATGCCTTTACCCGTCTGCCGGGTGTAGGGCCGAAGACAGCAGCGCGTTTAGCTTTTCATGTGCTTAACATGAAGGAAGATGACGTTATTGATTTTGCCAAGGCACTCGTCAGTGTGAAGCGTAATCTTCATTACTGCTCTGTGTGCTGTAATATTACGGATACAGACCCTTGCCGGATCTGTCAGGATAAGTCGAGAGATGTATCGGTAATCTGTGTGGTTCAAGACTCGAAGGATCTGGTGGCTATGGAGCGCACCAAGGAATTCGATGGGTATTATCACGTGCTGCAGGGCGCAATCTCTCCGATGGAGGGGATTGGCCCGGATGATATACGTTTGAAAGAGCTGTTAACCCGATTGAGTGATGAGCGTGTCAAAGAGTTGATTTTGGCAACCAATCCGAATATCGAGGGTGAAGCAACGGCGATGTACATTTCCCGTCTGGTGCGTCCGTTTGAAATCAGTGTAACCCGTATTGCCCATGGACTGCCTGTGGGCGGAGATCTGGAGTATGCGGATGAGGTTACACTCTCGAAGGCATTGGAAGGGCGCAGGGAAATGCGCTGATGTTCATTGCGTGATTTCAGCATGATGAGAGAACTCCGTATTATTTTTTCAAAGAAAGTATTGTAACATCTTCAAGAGAGGGCCAAGTGCTCTCTCTTTTTTTTGTTATTAATTCGGATGTCCAAGTTCTAAGTTTGTCCCTTCCTTGATATGTATGAAAGTGTGCTATGTGGATGATATAGGGGAGGGAGCGCTGATGCTAATGTGGCAAAAAGTACGGAGACTAGGGGGAAAGGGGAAGGGGGAAAGCCGGCAGCTTGAGGAGGAGCAGTCTCAAGTATATGCGGATGTGGAGAAAGCGAGACAGGAGTGGGAGCGGGCGATGAAGCAGTTCGAATATGCTCTTGGGAAAGATGAGATTGATTATGCAATCTATGTACTTGAGGCGGCAGAACGAAAGTACCAGATTCATTTGAAGCAGGCGAAACGATTGAGCGGAGTGCAAGAGGGGGTCATCGAACGGAAAGTCAGCATGTGACACTGTGCAGTTGGGGGCAGACGACTATAACTGGAGGTGGGCTTTATGAAGACTGTAATTCTGGGGAGTGTACTAATTGCGTCTCTGCTGGCGCTTGTTGTTATCTTGTTCAGGAAGAGGTTGGGCTTATCGGTTTTTACGTCAATTGGAGTTCATCTAGTGATGGCTGCTGCGGGCATATATGTTGTGAATTATTCAGGATGGATAACAGGGATGTATATACCTTTAAACCCTGCTACGATAGGTACCGTTACGGTTTTGGGTCTGCCAGGTGTAGGGCTTTTATTAGGATTAAAAATTTCTTTGTTTGCATAGTTGACTATTAGGGAAAGTATATGGTACATTATATCTCGTTGCTTTGCTTGCTTGGCTTCATGCTATGACTGAAATGAATGAAGTTCAAAATGAACTTCAAAAAATAATTTCAAAAAAAGCTTGACCAAAACAAACGAAGTATGATATATTATAAAAGTCGCCGCTGAGACAAAATGGTGACGAAAAACGAAGTTTGATCTTTGAAAACTGAACAACGAGTGAGTACTGATCTTGCTTGCAAGATCAACAATGAGATTTTTGATCTCGTCAGATTCAAAATGAGCTAATCGCTCTTTTCAATACTTTATTGGAGAGTTTGATCCTGGCTCAGGACGAAC
>NZ_JBNOKM010000032.1:0-42348 GCF_050171015.1 Paenibacillus sp. TC-CSREp1
TTTTTTATGGTTTGGAAGTCTAAATTCACTTTTTTTTGCTGATTATTCATGTCAGGTTTAACGCATGACTAGTGTTCTGGTGATCGTTAGAATTATAACAGCCTCTATTTTCACAAAATAAGGTTTGTGGGAATCGTTAGAGCTTAGAGCTTAGTGAAGAGCGAAGCGAAATGCTCTCTCGTTGAACGTTTATGGGGAACTACATCGAGTTGTAGTATACGGGGTGGTTTGTTGTGTTCCTGCAGAAAAGCTTTTGCTAAAAAAATGTCCGCCGTTCAACTAATGCACGGCGGACACTCTGGCTGAAGCGGATGCTTACGTGCTTCAGCTTTATTTGATTTTGACTGTGCCTTCACCAAGCATTTTCTCCATTTCGGAGAACAGGGCCGGTGAAGGTTTGATCCGGTAGGCGTCGCTCAGGGCGAGCAGCTTCTGCTGCTGCTCGTAGAAGAGCACGGTCGCTACCGGGCCTGGGTGCTGCTGCAGCAGCTCTTTGAGGCGCACCAGCAGCTCGGGCTGCTCGGCCTGCGGGGTGAGCTTCACGAACACCCGCTGCTCGGCCCCCCGCGGGGCGCGGCTCGGCCCCGCGCTGCCCGCAGTCGCCGCACTGCCCGCGCGCGCGCCGGCTGCGGTGCCTGTGCCTGCCTCGCTGCGCGCCGAGGCAGGGCCACGGCTTCCGCTGCCACGCGCAGCGGAAGCGTTACCGCCTGCGCTGCTGCGCTGCGCTGCGGCTCCCGCGCCCGCCGGACGCTGCGGCGAAGCCGCTTGCGCCGGGCGCGAAGCGCTGCCGCTGCCGGGCTTGCCGCGGCGCTCGCGGCTGCGCAGCTGCTGCTCCAGTGCCGCCGGTGTCAGCGGCGACACTTCCTCGGCCAGCAGCTTGAACCCTTCGTCCTGCTGCTGCACTCTGGCGCGCACGACGAGCAGTTCACCTTTCCCGACATGCTGCTGGCTACGCCGCCATACCTCGGGAAAGAGAACCACTTCACAGCGTTCGACCTGGTCTTCCAGCTCCATGAACGCCATAGCCTTGCCCTGTTTCGTCGTAATCGACTTCACAGACACGACCATACCTGCGGCGACAGCCATCGTATCGTCAGCCGCCTCTGTTAACTCCATGATGCGGTCAGCCCCGCTGGATGCCAGCACAGCCTCGTAATCATCCAAGGGATGACCCGACAGATACAAGCCGAGCAGTTCACGCTCCAGCTCCAGCTGCTGACTGGCAGAGAACGGTGGAATTTCAGGGTATTCGATCTCCCAGTTCGGCGTCTCTACAAAATCAAACAGCTGAATCTGCAAGTCCTCGCGCTCTTTACGCCACTTGAGTGCCGCCTCCACCGTCTCGTCCAGCATCGCCAGCAGCTGAGCACGGTGTCCAGGCAGGCTGTCAAATGCCCCGGCCTGAATGAGCGATTCAATAACACGTTTATTGCATACCCGCAGATCGACACGACGGCAAAAATCAAGCAGACTGTCAAACGGCTTTTCCTGTCTAACAGCCATAATGCTTTCCATCGCCTGTGTCCCGACATTTTTCACTGCGGCCAGGCCAAAACGTATCGCCCCTGACGCGGATGAAGTCGTCTTCCCGATTTCTCCATCACCTGCCAGCTCTGCTCTCATCTCGATAGACGAACCCTGCTGTACAGATGGAGATGCATATGCAGTCCGCTTATCATCGTTCTGTGCATTCATCTGGTCTTGTTGCTGATCATGCTCCCGAGCCTGCAGCTGCACCGCTTGTGATGCCGATACGTTGACCAAGCCCGGATCCGTCCGCCCTGCGGACATATCATGCCCAGGCATAGCGGACACAGCCTGCCAGCCGCCGCTCCCGTCCTCTTCCGGCATCGGGCCCGGATCATCCGGTAACGGTGCATCCCCGTAGTCCTCCTGTTCGCCGTAATGAGCAAGCGAACGATCATCATGAATTACATGGGCTTCGCCGGTTACGTAAGCCTCATGAGCTTCATTGGCTTCACGAGCTTCATCGGGCTGAGGCTCTTTTGAATATCCATTATTGGCATTTTTCAATTGACCTTCAATAGCAGCATTATTCAATTCACCTTCAGAAGCGGCATTTTCCTGTACACCTTCAGAAATTGTCTCTTTCACATTCGTTGACAGGGCATTACTCCTGTCACCCGCAGCTGCAAACACCGGTGTAAATAAAACACCGCTCTCATTAACATCTGGCGGAAGCACGTCAATCTGCATGTGCCTGCATTCGACAACATATTCTGCAACCTTCCGGTGACTGCCCATCACAGCCGTCAGCATGGAGGCCATGAAATGCACGGGATAGTGCGCCTTCAGATATGCGGTTTGAAAAGCAAGCACCCCGTACGCAGCAGCATGTGCACGTGGAAAGCCATAGTTCGCAAACTTGACGATCATATCGTAAACCAGATAGGCTTCGGCCTCACTGTACCCTTGTTTCAGACTGCCCTGAACAAAGTGTCCGCGTTCCTCATCAAGCACTTCCCGCTTTTTCTTGGACACCGCTCTGCGAAGCAGGTCGGCTTCACCCAGCGAGAAACCCGCCATCCGCGAAGCAATCTGCATAATCTGCTCCTGGTACACGATAATGCCATACGTATCTTTCAGAATCGGCTCCAGGTCTCCATGCGGATAATCGACTTCAATCTGTCCGTGCTTTCCTTGAATATATTTGGAGATAAACTCCATCGGGCCTGGACGATACAGGGCCAGCACGGAAATAATATCCTCGAATACACTTGGCTTCATTTCCTTCAACACACGGCGCACTCCGGCAGATTCCAGCTGGAATATACCCATCGTATCCCCGCGTCCCAGCATCTCATATGTGAGCGGATCATCATCCGCGATGCGCGTGAAATCCGGAACCTCTGCACGTTCCCCGATCCAGCGAAGGCACCGTTCTATAATAGATAGTGTCCGCAGTCCGAGAAAGTCCATTTTGAGCAGCCCGATCGATTCCAGGCTCTCCATGGAATATTGGGTTAATGCTGTTCCTTCACTCCCCTCCTGAAGCGGCACCGCATCAGTCAACGGGTCACGGGAGATCACCACACCCGCGGCGTGAGTAGAGGCATGACGCGGCATGCCCTCGACCTTCATCGCCATATCCAGCAGCTCGCGTGTTTTCGGTTTTGTTTCATAGAGCATTTTTAGCTCAGGTGCAGCTTCCATCGCTCGTTCAATGTTAATGCCAAGCTGTGCAGGAATCAGCTTCGCAGCCTTGTCCACTTCGCCATATGGCACATTCAGCGCCCGCCCGACATCACGAACAGCAGCCCGGGCCGCCATCGTTCCAAACGTAATAATCTGGGCAACGTGGGCTTTGCCGTATTTCTGTGCCACATAATCAATGACCTCGTCACGGCGTTCATCACTGAAATCGATATCGATATCGGGCATGGATATCCGCTCAGGGTTCAGAAACCGTTCGAAGAGCAGATTGTATTTCATCGGATCTACATCCGTAATGTGCAGCGTGTATGCCACGAGACTTCCCGCAGATGAACCCCGTCCAGGTCCGGTAACGATGCCCTGCTGGTGTGCATACGCGATAAAGTCCCATACAATCAGGAAATAATCGGAGAATCCCATGCTGTCAATGACACGCAGCTCATAATCCAGTCGTTGTTCAAGCTCTGCCCTGAGCCCCGCATCGTTCCAGCGCTCGGAATCGACATAACGGGATCGCATGCCTTCCTCACACAGCTGACGCAAATATGCCGATGGACTGAGCCCCTCAGGCAATGGACGGTATTCCGGCAAAATGGATTTGCCGAATTCCAGTTCCAGCTTACAGGCATCTGCAATGCACACCGTATTGGCAATAGCCTCCGGCACATGAGGAAACAGACGGGACATCTGCTCTGCACTTTTCAAATACAACTGATTCGAGCCGATCCGCAAACGAGTCTCATCCTCTACCGTTTTGCCTGTACCGATACAGATCAGCACATCCTGCAGCTCTGCATCCTCCTCCGACAGATAGTGGGCATCATTCGTTGCCACAAGCGGAATATCCAGTTCAGCCGCCAGCTTGATCAGCTGCGGATTAACTCTCTTTTGCTCAGACAGCCCGTGATCCTGCAGCTCCAGATAATAGTCCGGCCCGAAAATATTTTTGTAACGCATCGCTGCCCGGCGCGCCTCTTCTTCACGTCCATGCAGCAGATGCTGTGGCACTTCGCCACCAAGACAGGCGCTTAGACAGATAATCCCTTCATGATGCGCAGCCAGACTCTCCATATCAATACGAGGCTTATAATGGAAACCTTCCAAATGTCCAATGGAACACAGCTTCATCAGGTTCCGGTATCCAGTCATATTTTTCGCCAGCAAAATCAAATGGTAGATCGGCTGATCCTTGCGACTGCCACGCTCCTTGCGAGAACCTGCAGTCATATAAGCCTCACAGCCAATAATGGGCTTGATGCCCCGTTCCAGACAAGCTTTATAAAATGGTATCGCACCATACATTACGCCATGATCGGTCAGCGCCAGGGTTGTCATTCCCAGATCTGCGGCTTTATCCACGAGATCCGGAATACGCGCAGCGCCATCCAGCAAACTGTATTCGCTGTGAACATGCAAATGCACAAAAGAACTCATGTTTTTTTACTTCCTTTCACCGCTAACAGTGACAGCACTCAGCACAGGCTGCGTGCTGCCCTAATGTATCTCTCATGCGTATTATTCGAATCCTGCGGATTCATGAAGACACGCGTTAAATGAATGATTTTATAACGATAAGAATGCTCCTTATATATAAAAGAGTTTATTATTCTATTTTATCATAACGACAGGGGGCTCGCCCATACAATAGAAGTACAAGCCGCTCCCCCTGTTGCAGACTCGAGACAGGAGGTGTGCTGCTGGGTCTGAAAGGGGTGTTGCCAGTGAGCACTTTTTTATCCAAAGCCATTCTTGATTTTTTTATTGCATTTGGAATCGTGCTGGGCGGGGCGATGATTGGAGGCATTGGTGCAGTTATCTCTCTCCAGCCTCCTACACAGACGATGCTCGATATTTCCGGCAAAATCAAAATATGGGCACTCGCTGCCGCTGTAGGCGGCACGATCGATCCAATGCGTGTAATCGAGAGCAATGTTCTGGATGGCAACCTGTCACCGGCGGTCAAACAAATTTTGTACCTGATCTCTGCGTTTATGGGTGCGCATATGGGAACCGAGCTCGTCAAGTGGGTATGCGGTGGAGGCCGGGGTTAAGTTAACCCGGGATAACGAGCCATGAGACTTCCTCCCTTCTCCCGTTACCGCCCGCTGATGCGTATGACTGCTGTTTTTGTGCTGGGAATGATCGCTGGATGTGTCGTGTATAACGGAGTGTTTCATGTGAGCTACAACCAGTTGTGGCTAAACAACCAGGAGCTGCAGCTGCAGCTGCATCAGAACGAGGAGGATATCAAAACGCTGAAAAAATACAGTAAACGCCAAACGGTAATCAAGGAGATCAAAATTCGCGCAGAGGAATCCGATAAAGGGCCGGATGAGGCTTCACTGAAATTGATGCTTCAGAAGCTGGGGGACGATCTGGAGGTACTGCGTGGAAGAGATGTATTTAACATTGATGAGTACAGCAAAATGACCCGGATCATGCTCAATCAGAAAATCTATACGGTCAGAGAAAAAGAATATGTCGTTCAGGTCAAAACGATGCTTGTCATGGAAGGTGTGCTTCAGGTCTGGGTACAGATTCGAATGCACGTACCCGCTTAATCTCAGGAAAAACTTCAAAAAAACTGCCCTTGTCTGAACGATCACATGATACAATAAGGGCAGTATAGGTTTTTCAGAAAAGGAGCTGCTTCTGCGTGTTGATCGAAGTATTCAAATATGTGCTCATTGCCCTGTTTGCCATCGTTATGATCTGTTCCGCACTGAACAGCATTCGTTCGCGCCGGACTCCAGACCCGCATCTTGCAGGCTTGTATCGTTCCTGGACCAATATCTGGATGGGATGTATGCTCATGCTTCTTGCGTTAATCCTGATGTTTGTCTACACAGGATCTACACTTTCTGTTATAGTGGAAGCGCTTTTCCTGGTAATCGGTGCCTATAACGTATTCGCCGGATTACGTAACCGCAGTTATTACGCCAGGCTTCAACAGCGTTCCGGTGACGCATCAGCTTAACGACCGAACAACATGTGTTTGCCCAATGCAACAAGCATCACCCAAAAGAGAGCATGCCCGCTGAACCGGGGTGCTCTCTTTTGGGTGATGCCTTTTTCCTCACATATAATCTGTCTTTAATATTCAATCCAATTCGATTTACGAATCTATTTACGAGATGTTCACCCTACTACGCATGATCTATGGATTGCAGGGTTATTACGGCTTTACACACCACACTGCCCTCTCGGGTGATGACGATGTCCATTTTGCAGGTACGACGGCTGGTCTCCAGAATCATCGGACGTACAATAATCTGATCCTCAATCTGCACAGGACGCACAAAATATGTCGTAACATTATCCACCACGTGGTCGTTTCCTGTTACATCCCAGGCAGCCCTGCGTCCAGCTTGTGTCATAATATTCAGCAGTACCCCTTCCGAGATCGTGCCAAGATCCGTTGCCATCTGGGGAATAATAAACCCGTGGAACAGCAGTTCATTATGCTCCCCGCGTTCCTCTGCGAATCCATTCCAGATCAAATGATCAAATGTCTCGCCAAGCTGCGGCTGCTTCTGGGCATCCCGCATAGCCTGAAGCACTTCCTTGCGTGTAACGGAAGCGATCAGTTTACGGTTGCGGTCGACAATTGGCAGGAAATCAATGCCTTCCCAGGTCATGATCTGCGCGGCCGAGGCCAGAGATGTTTGCAAGGATGCTGTAACCGGGCGGCGAACCACACACTTTTCAATACTTTGGTCTGCCTGCAGTTCACTGACATCCTTCAGACTGACAATGCCGATAACGCGATTCCACTCATCTACAACGGGAAAACGATGCTCTCCGGTCTCGGAAACCAGCATATGAAAATCTGCGGCAGAACTGTTCACTTTAAGCACCTGCAGCCGTGGTTTCTGGCCGATAATGTCCTCGACCAGCATAATTTTTTTCTTGATCAGCCGGTCGAAAATCGCACGGTTAATCATGGAAGCCACCGTAAATGTATCATGCCTGGAGGAAATGATGGGTAGCCCCAGCTCATCCGCCATCACTCTCACATCCCTGCTTGTGCCAAATCCGCCAGTAATCAGTACACCCGCTCCCTGCTCCAGTGCAAGGGAGTGCGCATCCTCTCTGTTACCCACAATCAGCAGGCTTCCAGCATCAATGTAACGTGCCATGGCCTGCTCCTTCATCGCCCCGATCACGTACTTGTGCAGCGGTTTCGTCAAACCCTCATTGCCGCCCAGTACATGTCCTTCAACGATCGTAACCACATCAGCAAAGGTCAGCTGCTCCGACATTCCCCGTGGTCTTTTCTCAATCCGAACGGTTCCAATTCTCTCTTTGGTTACGACCAATCCGAAGTTTTCTGCTTCTTTGACCGCACGATATGCTGTTCCTTCACTCACGCCCAGTTCACGCGCCAATCCACGCACGGAAATTTTGCTTCCGACCTTCAACTGCTCAATATGCTGAAGAAGCTGCTCATGCTTCGTTACGTTTTCCTCTTGCCCGTCCATCTGTATCACCCCCAAAGTTGCATCTGTACCATACTGTATCTATTATAACATGATTGAAGGAAAATAACCCCATACGGGCTATGGGCCTTAGAGAATGGTGCACAGCGCTTTACTGTGCATTCTATTCCAAAGTGTCTTTCACCACGTCTGATTACAAAAAAAAGACCGAAACCCTATAACAATCAAGGATTTCGGTCTTATTCAGGTACACGGGCAGGACCCGTACAATCTTTATACAGACTTTCTTTGCTCCTGCTTGTCCAGCAGCTTCATCTCCCACTGCCGCAGCTTCGCCCGTCGTACTGCCTCCAGCGCACGTTTCTTCTCCTCATCGACACCAAGAATAAAATGCAAATGAGCTCCTACAATCAACAGGGAAAACAGCACCCATACGATGCCAAAAATATTAACCCAGTCCAACCCACCGGCAAAGGAAATTCGCGGAAGTGCAATGACCAGCATCGACAATGCAACCAGCAGATAGATGACATGCTTTGTTTTATTCAACCTCTTCACCATTCACAGCTCCTTCGTTCGTTGATCTGTGATAAGTCGAACCAAAGTTATTTATACGTTTCACTCCAATGACAGAATAACCTTCCAATCGCTGTTATCCCCAGATTTTTTCGATTCCTTTTTCAAAGGGGAAAATCCGGTGATAAAGGCGAACGCTTCGCTTTTTCAGGTCTTTTCTGTCCTCTCCGTTTCAGTATAAATGACGAGTTCAACTTATATAGGTCAACTCTATATTGCTAGTCTATGAACGATTCGGAGGTAATATGAGAGGTTTAGAGAAAAAAACGGACAAGTACGTGTCTATGTTAGGCTTCCGCTCCGCCGTACAGATGAGCGAGGCTGTCTGCAATAATTTTGTTAACATCCTCGATAATTACGCTAAGGCGACGCTCTGCATCAAACAGACGGCGAATGTTCAGGTTCAGGCTCAATACCTCGAAGAGCTTCTCCATTTTCTCCATCTCATCCGGTGCAGGCATGTCCCCGCTCATCATCCGCTGCTGCAGTTCCATCTGCTGATTGCGGAAGTTATCCAGCATTGCTTTCGCTTCGGAGTCAGATTCAATCAGTTTCATCGCAGAGGTAATCTCCTCTACCTCCGTGCTTTCTCTCAAAGCTTTTGCCAGATCATTGGCCTTGTCATAAATATTCATTATGATTCCTCCTCGAATTGGTTGTTTCATCCATGTGAATTCGTATTGCTATGCTCTCAAACCAAAGCTCTGGATCAAGCCGCCCGAAAAGTCCCGAATCAAACACATTTAATTCCGGGTGGGTCAATCACCAAGGGGTATATGTCCTCATATGATGAAGCACATGCCATGTTCAGATGCCGTTCAACTTCAAGATCAGACATCAAGCTGCCGCCCGGAAGGAGATCCGTGATGTCCACTAAAAAAGTAACGATACAGGTTACCGGCTCGGGCATCCTGCAGGACGACGTCATCATGCTGGGCGAAGGGGTCCTCAAGGCACTCAAGATTCCTTCAGGAAGGCCTCTTCAGCTTCAATTCGGCTCTTACCGCCGTGAAGTTACCGTCATTCCGGTTCCCCGATATGACGGGCTGAGACTGAATCAGACGGTAGCCAGCAAAACCGGCCTTGTGCCCCGTTCGGTCCTGAGGGTATCTTACCGTGCTTCCAGCCATACGCTTCGCCTTGGACCTTACATCAGCGTTATGGTCAGCCAGGATTACCCCGATCAGCCTGATCGGCCCTTTGGCTCCATTACGATGTTCTGTCAGGAATTAGTGCATGCCTGCCGAAAGCAGGGCGCCTATGTATCCTTTTTTACACCAGAGGACATCGGAGCAGTAACCGGCTATATGAAAGGCTGGGTGTATGATGAGGGCTGGAAAAAGACCGTTCTGCCGATAGCAGATGTAGTCAATAACCGGCTGACGTCCCGCAAACTCGAGAACAAACCTAGCGTACAGCATTTTATGAAAGAAGTAAAATCGCAGTACGGCACACACACCTTTAATGAAAAGTTTCTGGACAAAAATGAAGTGTTTGACGCACTCAAGTCCATCCAGACACTTAAACGGGTTCTGCCTGAGTCCCATTTACTCAAAGCATCCAGCATGCTCAAGACGATGTGTCAGCGTTATCCGGTCATCTTTCTGAAGCCGGTACGCGGCTCACTGGGCAAAGGCATCATCCGGGTATCCCGCCAGCCGGACGGAAGTTATATGACTCTGGCGACAAGTGTCGGAGGTACCCGCAAGCAAACGTATGCTTCTCTGGATAAACTGTATGCCAGTATGTCCGGAAAAATGAAAACAACGCGTTATCAGATCCAGCAAGGGCTGACCCTCATTGATAACAGCGGCAGACCTGTTGATTTCCGCGCGCTTGTGCAGAAGAACAAAAAGGGCAAATGGAGCGTAACCTCCATCGTTGCCCGCATTGCAGGCGGCAGTCATTATGTATCCAATCTGGCACGGGGCGGAAGTCTCAGCACGGTGAAGGAGGCTGTATCCAAAACACAGCTGTCCAGTAGTGCAAAAGCTTCGGCGTATGCCGGACTGCATACAGCCGCCCTGGATATTGCCAAAGGCATCGAGAGTGCTATTCCTGCCCATTTCGGCGAACTTGGCATTGATCTGGCTCTGGATACGAGCGGACGTGTCTGGCTGCTTGAGGTCAATTCCAAACCATCCAAAAATGATAATACACCGCTGAGCGAAAGCAAAATTCGCCCTTCGGTCAAGGCCATGCTTGAATACTCCACATATCTGGCCGGATTTTGAAGTTCATCTTATGAAGGAGGCGCAGCACTATGCTTACATCTACGCAGCGCTATACGATGGCTGTTCTTGTCCGCGAAACAACAGGTGCACCTCCTTTCGCAGATGAATATTTCTGCCGCCGGCTCAGTGTGGGAAGCTCCAGATACGGGATGCGAATTGTTGTCATTCCCATTCCAGACAGCTTGAGTGAGAGTCACATTCGCAGAGGTTACATCTACGATTGGAAAAATCAGAAGCAGTGGCGGGCCGTTCACATTCCAACCATTGATCTGGTTATGAACCGCTGCCTGCGGCCTCTCTCTCGAAGGGCAAGGCAGCAGATTGAAGCCTGCCTGCCTCCTGCATGCAGTCTGCGGGAGCGCTCATGGTCAGCCAGTCTGCCTGGCAAATGGGACATTTATCAAGCCCTGTCGGGGCACGGTCCGCTTCGCAAAGTGCTCATACCTACTTCACGGGTGAGGTCGTCTATTCCCTGGGAAAGTTGGCTTGCACGCTGGCCCAAAGGTTTATTTTTCAAACCCGCATCAGGAACTCATGGCAAAAACACCTTTCGTCTGTCTACCCAAGAGACGCCATCTGCCTGGATCGTGGAGGGCCGAAACACAGACAACGAATACTTTCATCAGACATTTCAGCAAGCATCGGACGTATCTTCCTGGCTGGAATCACATCAGGCTGTACAAAAGATGATTGTGCAGCCTTATCTGGAGCTTAGCCATCTCGGAAGAGTATTTGATATCCGGGCGCTGCTGCAAAAAAACGGGCATGGCCGCTGGACGCTCACAGGCTGCATGGTACGCGAAGGTCCCGAAGGCTCTCTCACCTCGAATCTTCACGGAGGGGGTACCGCGTATCCTGCTGATAAATACCTTGCTGAACGATACGGCACAGATCAGGCTTCACTGCTGCTGCAGCAAATCAGGCATTCTGCTGCTCTCATCCCTCCGCTGCTGGAGAGCCGTTTCGGCAGGCTTGCAGAACTGGGTCTGGATTTTGGAGCGGATGCGGATGGAAGATTGTGGCTGATCGAAGTAAACTCCAAGCCAGGCCGCACCTCATTTGCGGAAGCGAAGGATGAACACATGCACGCCCTGACGTATACACGGCCGCTTGCTTATGCCCGTTATCTGCTGCAGCAAATTGTTCTCGCGGACGTCTCGCGTCCAATGAAAATGCCGAATTCATCCAGCAAAGCTGGCCTGAAACGCATCCTGATTCCAGGCGGCCAGGGCCTGTAATACCTGCTTGCCATGGAGCACAAGGATCTTTTTCAGGATAGGAGGATAAATCATGAGTTTGACCTTTTGTAATCTGCATTTCACTCAAAAACCCGAAAAAGTAGTCTATGTATCCAATGCTTTAATGAAAAGCCTCAACCTGTCCGGCAAAAAAACAATTCATCTTCGCTTTGGCCGTGATCGCGTGCCTGCTACCATCAAACCGATTCGGAAGGCCGGGAAACATCTGTATCTGGCATCCGGCATTCGTAATCTAATGAACGTACCCAAACGCGGCAGCATTTATCTTCGCAACCTTCAGAATGACGAGGTTCAGTTAGGCCCACTCATCGGCGTGTTATCCGATGGAACATCATCAACCTCGAATCCATTCGGCTCGCGTACAGGATTCATCAAGCAGCTTCTTCGTGAAGGAAGCCGTAAATCTTATATTTATGCGTTCACTCCGCGAGATATTAACTGGCAGAACGAGACGGTTTCCGGTTACTTTCTGAACGATAGCGGCAGCTTTATCCGCAGAACTGTGCCGCTGCCGGATGTGGTTTACAACCGTTTGCCAAGCCGCCGATCTGATTTTTCACCAGCCATCAATCAGCTGCGGGAGCGATTTGTTCGCCGCAAAATTCCTTTTTTCAACTGGAGCTTCTTCAACAAATCAGATATATACAACCTGCTGGAGAACGAGCCAACCGTAGGACGTTATATACCCGAGTCCATCACCAATCCTACGGTGGAACAAATGAAGGAAATGCTGGAGCGGCACCAGTTCGTATATTATAAACCGACCGCGGGCAGTCTCGGCAACGGAATTTATCGCTTGACCTATTCGCCCAAACGCGGCTATTTCGCACGGTATCGCAAAAAGGGCGGCAATGCACTGCTTCGCTTTGGCTCTTTTAACAGCCTGATGCGTATGCTGCAGGGCAGACATGGCAAGCATCTGCGTGGTTATGTTGTTCAACAAGGAATACGCCTGATCGAGATTGATGATTGCCCGATTGATTTTCGTTTTCACATGCACAAAAACGGTAACAACCAGTGGGTCGTTGTTGGCATCGGGGCCAAAAAGGCAGGACGCGGAAGTGTAACCACTCACATCAAAAATGGTGGCTCTCTGATGACGCCCGAACAGGCGCTCAGCCGCAATTTTGGAGAACGGGCGGGCGAGGTTCTGCAGCAGGCGAAAGCCGTCGCTATCACACTGGCCCAGGCGATAGAATCCCAGCACCAGCATCTGATTGGTGAAATTGGCTTTGACCTGGGCATTGATCAGGAGGAACATGTATGGATGTTCGAAGCGAACGCCAAACCCGGGCGCTCCATCTTCCGTCACCCTTCACTCCGGCTGGAGGGGAAATCGTCGGTGGAACACATTTTGGAGCACTGCCTGTATCTGAGCAAATTCCGGAAGAGGGAAGGCATTTGATGAGCCTTCACGATGATTTCAAACCTGTCATCGCTGTGCTCACCATGCATGATCAACAGCGAATGTTCAGAGGAAATCATCAAAATTTTCAGGATATTCTGCAGACGGGCGAGAGCATGGGATATGTCGTTTATATCGTAACGGTCCGCGACCTTGATGTGACTGTACCTACAGTGAAGGGATATACGTATAACAAAGGGAGCGGCAAATGGGTTTCACAGCCGTTCCCTCTCCCTCATGTTTTGTATAACCGGATTCCGAATCGGGAAGACGAGCGCAAACCTTCCGTTCAGCGCAAAATTGATGAATGTCTGCAATCCGGCATCGAGCTGTATAACCCGTTCTTTTTCAACAAATGGGATCTGTTTGAATGGCTCAAAAAATCCAAGTCTACCCAGCGACTGATTCCACATACCCGGCGGATGCGAAGTGCCTCTTCACTTGGCACGGTGCTGCGAACCTACCCTTATCTGTATCTCAAGCCGGAGAGCGGCAAAGCGGGCAAAGGCATTATGATGCTCAAATTTCAGGAAAAAGAAAAACTTCCTTACCGGCTTAAAATACAAAATACCCGCAAAAGCATGACTTACAAGGCAGCAACATTATCCAAGCTCTGGGCACGGATTCGCAAGGAAACCGGGCGTACGCCTTATATCATGCAGCAGGGCATCGAGCTTGCCTCTTCTCATAAACGTCCTTTTGATCTCCGTGTGCTTGTGCAGAAAAACGGCAAAGGACAATGGAGTGTAACCGGCATCGGAGCACGGCTGGCAGGCTCTCGCAGCATCACAACCCATGTGCCTCGCGGTGGTACAGTCGAAGACCCTGAGGAACTGCTCACCGATCTGTTCGGGGAAGAGATGACAACAGCCCTGATGAAGCGGGTAAAGTCCACTTCCCTGATGATTGCGAGACAGGTTGAACGCGGCTCAGGTTATAAGCTGGGAGAAATGTCTATGGACCTGGGGGTGGATGATCTGGGGGAAATCTGGTTCTTTGAAGCCAATGCCAAGCCGATGAAGTTCGACGAACCACAGATCAGACGGCGTTCACTGGAGCGCATTTTCCAGTACAGCGCTTATCTCGCCCGCCAGTCTGCACGATGACGGACAGAAATCTGTATATAAAGAAGGTGATTGTTTGTGTCCTCACCTGTTCTGGGCATTATGACGTTGTACTTGAACGAACACCGCGCTCTTGAAGAACGAAGCATCTATCGCCGGATGATTATTGAAGGGCGCAAACGGGGACTCGATATTTACGTTTTCACTCCTGCAGATGTGCATTCCGGCGGCAGGCAGATCGAAGCGATGGTGTATGATGAAAAAAACGGATGGTCCAGGGAATGGCGCTCATTCCCTGATCTGATTTTCGACCGATGCCGCATTCAACGCAACCATCGTTTCCAGCAGCTGCTTGCCTTTCGTCAAAAGTACGGGCATCTGCTCTTTCTCAATCGTCCGCTCCGTAACAAGTGGACGATTCATCAGACACTTTCCGAGAAACCGTCCTTCCGGCAGCATTTGCCCGAGACAGTGCTGTTTCAGGATATGTCCGATGTCAACCGTATGCTGAAGGCTTCCTCGCTGATCTACCTGAAGCCGATTAACGGCACGGGCGGGCGTGGTATTCTGCGCGTAGAACGCAGCAGCAAGGAGCCTAACACGGTGCTGGTTCAGGGACGGGATCAGAAGCGGCGTATCATTTCACCACGCAGGGTGCATCTATCAAGACTCGGCCCGCTTCTCCAGCACTGGAACATGAAAGATAAATATCTCGTGCAAAAAGGAATTCAGCTTCAGCTCCCCAATGGAAGAGTGCATGACTACCGTATGCTGGTTCAGAAGAATGGAGAAGGCAAGTGGGAGCTTACGGGCTGCGCAGGACGGATGGGCGCAGAGAAAAGTGTCACCTCCAACCTGCATGGCGGTGGTCAGGCCGTTGCCATGGAACGATTATTGAAGCAGTGGATTCCCGAAGAGGAACTTCGGTCAGAAGTGACGGCAACTGCCGAAAAATTCGGGATTGATGTGGCCACATTTCTGGAGGATACGTACGGGGCCCTTTGCGAGCTTGCCCTGGATTTGGCGATAGACAAAAACGGACACATCTATCTGCTGGAGGTTAACCCCAAGCCTGCTCGTGAAGTCTTTGCCCGCATTGGTGAACGCAGCACCTATTCCAAAGCGATTACACAGCCTCTGGAATATGCGTTGTGGGTATACCGCAATCGGCCGGAAGGCACGGTCAAAAAACCTTCTCCCAGACCCGTTGCGCCAAAAGCTGCAAGAGTGAAGCGAGGCCGCAAGGTGAGATGAAAAACACTTTTCCGTTGTGTGTATATGTATGATTTGGATTTGTAAAAGTACGAGTATAGTTATACTCGTGGATATAGAGCGTATTTGGGAAATAAAAACAGGATTGAAGATTCATCAACTTGAACCTCAATCCTGTTTTTCGCTTTATTAACTACTTTTTGCTGACTACCTGGCTGCATCTAGGCCCAGCTTACCTTGTGCTCATCAATCACAATCCGACCTTCCTGACCTTGATACATATAGGACAGCGTGAACCTCATGTGCTCTGGTTCCAGTGTATAGTCCGTCACCTGGATTGCCTCTTCTATCTCATCCGATGGCAGGCAGATCGCGGCAACCCCCACCTTGCCTGAAAACTGCGCTTTGGCCTGAATCACAGCCGTTTCAGACTTCGAGCCATACATTTCGGAAACCCAGCCCTCCTGTTCGGTGATGCCAAACGTTTCCCTGCCCTTTCCTTCCATCACAAATTTGATGCACACCTTGGCAGGAGCATCGTCAAATCGAATGCCTGCCCGCTGCTTGGCAAGGTCGTCCTTGACCAGCACAAGTCGCGCTTCAGGATGCAGATGGAACCGCTGCTCCAGCGTATGTGTATTCTCTGCAGCAAGCCAGTCTACAATCAGCAGCAGAGGAACCCTTTTTCCCGCAAGCACCCAGCGGCGATGTGTCACCGGATCGGACAGATGTGTGTATCCATCCTGGGAAGCATCAATAAAGTGATAGAGTGCATGACTTTCATAGCGATGGGTTATCGCTTCTGCCTCAGGCTCACCCCACTGCTGTGTAGATACATAAGGGGTCTGGTCGGCTCCGTCTATCGTAACCGTGTTATGAGCCCGTGTACTTTTGAAATAATGTCTCCACTGTCCTTCCTCGTACGTATAACGTCCGGTATCTGTGAAGAACAAGCGTTTTTTCCACATCCACTCGATATTAAGCGCATCGGCATGACCGTGCGCACCGCCCATCGGAGCTGCATCAAAGAACAAATAGTTTCGCTCATCTCTCATGATATAGTACCCTGTCTGCGCAAAGGAACGACTTGGCAGGACACGCCCGGCCTCCGACTGCAGTCTGACACACTGCTCATATTGGGCTGCGCCGACTAACCAGAGACACTCCGAGCTGTCCGTCCCTCTTGCCATCAAATCTTCATCGTTCAAAATGGCACCCAGCAGCGTCAGCCGCTGACGACCATCGCTCAGCCAGTCCGAATCCCCGATGCCTGTCGATTGATGATCCGGCCTGATCATGGCTTCGGTAAACGCAGCCATGTTGCGCAGGCACTCACCATACCATGCCGAGAACGGGTGTCCCGTAATGCCTGCCAGCAGATAAGGTGTGCCGAACATTTCAATACTCGCGTTATGATAATGGGTGTTCAGCTCCACCTGAATGCCTTCTTCATTTAACTGATGCAGCAGACACAGCTCCAGTCGCTCTGCAGCAACCTGACGCCAGAAGGGACTGCGCGGATGCTCCTTGTAAAATGCGGCAATCATGAACAAACCCTGCATATGCATAATGGCATGATTGATCTCTGTACTGCCCAGATAATGTGTCAGGAACTCCGCGTGCTCCTCCAGCCCCTGCAGAAATTCACTGCGAAAGGCCTCGTCCAGCTGCGGACTTCCTTCCATATATTTGTACGCTGCAATCCACGATTGCACACGCAGACCTGTTTCAAGCAAACGCCATGGACCCGGCTTTTGAAAATATACAGCCTCATCGTAGAGCAAATCAACGGGTACCGGATTTTGCTCTCTCCAGGTACGGAAGTGATCTATAAAAGTCGTCACATACAGCGGATTGCCTTTCATCAGATAGGCTTTACCCAGATCGAGCATATGCCAGTGTCTGTTGATGCCCCAGGTAAATTCCAGGTCGTTCGTTGGATTATGAAGCCAATCCACCGGCGTTCCGAGCGGAATCCAGTTCGTCAGATCATTGGTATACGGTACGATGAATTCATTCAGCACAGCACGATTGGCGATCGTGACTGAATTACGGGCTTCCTCCGGGAAATGCTGCTGGTAATACAGTGCCGCCTGCTGCAGTTCGTCAGCTGAAAGGTAAAAGTCATTCATTGGTCTGCCTCAAGGAAGTCCTGACGAAACGGTGTAAACACATCCAGTATGACCGCATCCTCCAGCGCCTTTACACCATGAGGCACATTCAAGCCGGCATAGAAGCTGTCTCCGGCTTTGAGAATACGTGTTTCATCCCCCACCTGAACCTCAAAGCTTCCCTTTACAATGTAGCTGACCTGCTCATGCGCATCGTGGGAGTGGACTTCACCGATTCCACCTTTGCTGAACGTAACCTCCACCATCATCAGTGTACCGCCCATACCTAAAATTTTACGCGAACTTGTCTCGTTAATGATGTGTGGTTCTATGGATTGCTGATTAATGAACATTTGTTTTACCCCTCTCTCCATAAAATAAAGATGATCTTCTATTTAAATAGAAGCGGCCGAAGTGTTTAGACGACGGCCGCCTTATGAAGTACTTACTCTTCTGTAGATAATTTTCCTTGAAGCTTCGAAGAATCAAAGGATGGATCAGCCGTCACCTTAGTCAGGCCAGCCGCTTTGCTTTTCTCAAGTGCTGCATTATAACGAGTATTCAGATCTTTAATCACAGCATCCAGATCACCGCCAGTGAATACATAAGCAGAGAAGGCTTCTGCCCATTTCATACCTTCCAAGGAGCTTTCCGTAATGACACCCGGATTTGCCGGGAAGATGGCGTCAAACTTCTTCGGCAGGAAACCTTCAATGCCAGGAATGCTTGGTTTTTTACCTGAGCTGAGCACGGCAGGAATCAGTGAAATACCATAGCCTTTCTCATAGTATTCACTTTGAAGATCTGTGCTGTAGACATACTCCATGAACTTCCATGCCGCCTCTTTGTTTTTCGAATCTGCGTTGATGCCGATGTAAGAACCACCAATAACCTGCGAAGCTCCTTTAATCGTGCCGTCATCGGTTGGTACAGGCGCAGCGCCCCAGTTTTCTTTGGTCGGGAACTGATCCTTATACACGCCCGGCTCACCGGAGTGATTGATGTACATACCGATTTTGCCTTGTGCGAATTGCGCTCTCAGCGGATCGATATCCAGACTTTCCACCCCTGGCAGCATGCTGCCGTCCTGGTTCATTTGGCGAAGTGCCTCGGCAATCGATTTGTACATGCTGAAGTCAAACTGACCTGTTTTGTAGTTAAAACCGTCGATACCTACGTTGGTGCTTGCACCAGCGATGGTGTTTGCCGCTCTCCAGAAACCGCTGCCGCTCTTGAACGGGCTGGCAAAGCCATAGATGCCTTCACTTTTGCCGACCTCGGTAATTTTCTTTGCATCCGCTACCATCTCTGCGATTGTTTTAGGCGGAGCAGCAATGCCTGCTTTTTGGAAAATATCTTTATTGTATACCAGTCTCCAGATCTGGCCTGTGTTTGGAAGGGTATAGATTTTACCGTCGATGGTGTTTTTATTTTCAATCAGGCTGTTCTTGAACGTCGTTTTCATCTCTTCACTCATGTAGCCGTCGATTGGAGCAAGGTACCCCTTCTGATAATACGTTTGAAAATCATCAATCTGGAATACATCCGGAGCCTGCTTACTCGCAAAAGCAATATCAACAGCCTGCGGATAATTGTCTCCCATGACGGTCATTTCCACTTCAATGTTGTCTTTGTTGGTCTGGTTGAACTGATCAATCTTGGACTTCATGAAATCAGCGTCATGACGGTCCGGAGTCCAGTAGACCACTTTCGTTTTGCTGCTGTTCTGAGCTCCTCCACCAGCCGCTGTCCCCCCGTCTGTTTTCGTTCCACTATCCGTAGAACAACCAGCTACCGTTAATGCAAGCACAGCACTTAGTGTAGTCATCATCCACTTTTTAACCATTGAAATGCCCCCTTATGCTTGTATGGACAACCCTTTGTTTGGCTCCCCGTTAACGTTATGATAAACGCTCTCTTGAGGTCGAAGTGAGGGACATTCTGACTATGCATGGTGGGAAAAATAACGATCTATGTCCTTATCCGTTCTCATACATCTGCCTGAAGTGAGTAGGTGTCATGCCGCAATACTTCTTGAACAGACCGCTGAAATAAGGCCTGTCCTCATACCCCAGCATCTGGCATATTTCCTGCACCTGCACACCTTCAACGAGCAGTTCCTTCGCCTTTTCCATTCTTAGCTTCGTAATATACTGGATCAGGGTCATGCCTGTCTCCTTTTTGAACGCATTGGCAAAGTAGCTTGGACTTAAATGAACCGACTGGGCACAATTCTGCAATGTCAGGTTTTCGGACAGATTCATGCTGATAAACTCCTTGGATTTGCTGATGGCCTGTTTCACATCCGTGAGTCTCTTTTTGTCCATAATCTCACAGCCCATACTGCTGAAATGTTTGATGTAAGCCCCCCAGCCGTCAAAGGTTAACGAGCGCATCGCTTCAAGCACAGTCAGATCAGCCTCCAGACGAAGACGTTCCTCCTCTGTAATTTCATCACAGAACGCGCGGTAGATGGCAAAGGCCAAGCCGGACAAAAGGCGTATCATCGTCAGCGGCTCAGGAAAGCCCTTGGCATTTTGCCATGACTCCAGAATCTCATCAATGATCCGATGACAAGTGCCCTCATTGCCACATTTCAATGCATAGAAGAGCTCCTTTTCCTTTTCCAAGGGATACACCGGGGCGACCACGTCCTGATTTTCCAGCTCTGCATACTGAAAAATGCAGTTCCCCTCGCTGTAAAAGCGATAAGATATGGCTTTATCAGCGTTAGCATAGGACATCCAGATTTCCTGAGGTCTGCGGGCCATCGTGCCCAGTCCGATCGAGATGGTCTTTTTGCTGTACTGTTCTACATTGTGACGACATTGCTCCATCAGCTCGGATACTTCAACCTGATCGGAGGTGTTGAATATCGCGGCCAGCCGATACCGGTTTTCACGCAGCACTACGCTACGGGTATACCGGTTCAGCGTTTCGCTCACGATGTTTTGCACGGCAAAGGGAACAATCTCGGCATCCAGATGCATCGTGGAACCATAACGTGTATACCCGTCCACCTCAATGACCATCACATTCAGATTTGAGGAATCCAGCTCAATGTGCAGCTCATCCCATCGGCTTTCATTCAGAAACCCGCCAATCTCGTGCCGCAGCAAACCGAGAAGATAGCTTTGACGTTCATATTCACTGCTACTGACCGCTTTCTGCTTGAGCTTCTGGAGCTGCTTTGACTTTGCTTGTTCATTCTCAATCACCTGTCTTACCTTGAGCACTGCGCCCAAAATATCTTCCGGGGTAAACGGTTTAAGCAGATAATCGAAGGCTCCCAGCTTGATCGCTTCCTGGGCATAGTGAAAATCGGAATACCCGCTGATAAAAATAAATTTGGACTGCAGTCCGGCATCCATTGCTTGCTTCATGAGTTCGAGTCCGCTGAGCCGAGGCATTTTGATATCTGTAATCACGATATCCGGCTGCTGTTCCAACAGAAGGGACCAGCCTTGCTCTCCATTGTTCGCTGTGCCAACAATCTTGACATCATGCTCCTGCCACGGAATAGTGGACGTTATGCCTTTGACCACAGCCTGAATATCATCCATAACACACATCGTCAATTGCTCCATACGTACGCTCCCTCCTAGCTGATCGGAATGGTGATAACCACCGTGGTTCCCACATTGATTTCACTATGAAAACCAAGCGAAGCCTGTTCGCCGTATTGCAAGTTTAATCGGTCAACGAGATTCGATATGGCGTACCCTTTTCGCTCTCCTGCTGGCAGCTCTTCAGCATGAATTTTGGCCACGTCCATGCCGCATCCATTGTCAGCGACCTCCAGGCGCAGGGTGTGCTCATGACGTTCAATTCGGATCAGAATGAATCCCACATCTTCTTTGTCATTAAAGCCATGCAGTATCGCATTTTCTACGAGAGGCTGGAGCAAAATTTTCAAAATTTCAATGCTTCTGCAGGACTCGTGCACCTCGATTCGATATTCAAACAAGTCCTCGTAGCATTTCTGCTGCAGCTGCATGTACTGCTCGACATGTTTGATCTCCTGCTCAACGGTCGTGATATCCTTTCCGTCATTCAGGCCAAGCCTGAAGAGCAGGGAGAGTGACACGATCATTGCGCTCACATCTTGTTTCTCTCCGCTCTCGCTTTTCCAGAACATCGTATTCAAGGTATTGTACAGAAAATGGGGGTCAACCTGAGCCTGCAGCGCCTTCACTTCCAGTCGCCGCTTGTCCTGCTCTGTGGCTCGCACCTCTTCAAACAAAATCTGGATCTGGTCCAGCATCCGGTTAAACCGGTGTCCCACCGCACTGACCTCATCATCATATTTGCTGCGGAATCTTACATCCAGATCATTGTATTCTACTTCAACCATGAGGCGGCGCAGTTTGTTGAGCGGTTTCAAGAGTGCGGAGGATAACAGGTCGGATAACCCGAGTGCGAGCAGTATGCAGAACAGCATAATAAGGATAACGAGCCACCGGATTTTCTTGAGCGGTGACAACAAATCGGCCTTGGACTGAGCGCTCACCATCACCCATTCCTCATTCATGGAAAGAGATGAATAGTTCACCAGCATGTCTTCTCCCTGTCCGTTCGTATAGGTGAAGTCGCCCGAGCCGGAATTCAAGCGTTGTGCGAAACCTGGCTCCGTTACCAGATCAAATGTCCCCGAGCCGGGACGAATGATCTCGCCTCCATTTTTATGCAGCAAAAACAGTTGTACCTGACTGTTCATCAAATCCTGATTCAGAATATCCCGCATCGCGGCTTCTCTCATGTTCACAACCATGTATACTTCCGAAAATGTATGATTATCCACCACGATCGGCTTGAGCAGCAGGGACAGCACGTTCCCCCTGGATTGGAAAAGCTGACTCGGGTGTGACCCGAACCACATCGTATTCCAGCCTGGCTGCTTCACATATTCTCCGTATTCCTGCTCAAAAGCAGTGCTCTGGTTCGGAAAATCCTTTGTTGAGAAAAAGTTGCCGATCGGTGTCTTCAGATACGCCGTATCAATCAGCGGCTCCACCAGCTTCAGCTGGGCAAAGGTCGTCTGAAGCAGGGAGAGATTCTGATAATAACGGGTTTCATTATGATTGCGAACATCCTGCATCACCTGTGCGAACGTATCACTCAGCATAAACGAATAAGACGATACGACGATGTGGCGCAGATGCTCGTCCATGACCTGTACAGACTTGTTCAGGATGCTCTGTTTCAGCTGCAGGGCATTCCGCTCTATACTTCGGGCAGCAAAGAGATAAGAACAAATGCCCGTTACACTGATACATAAAACAACGAGAAAAATATATATAAGCTGTATCCGTTTTTTCAAGGACATCTGGTAGAAGTAAGACATGATAGACGGTCACTCCTTGAACGAGGGCTGGCCTTGTCCGCTGTAATTTAACAAGAGTATAGCACAGCGGAATCTGCTCGGAATACCGTCCCCTGAATCTCCATTGTTCTGTTTGACCATCTAGCCTTTGACAGCCCCAAGCGTAACTTGCATAAACGATTTATTGGCAAAAATATACACGATCAACAATGGCAAAATTGACAGGCAGGCCCCGGCCATCATCAACTGTACCTCTGCCGCTGCTCCGATCCCGTAGCGCAGATTCGCGAGACCAACAGGCAGTGTTTGCAGCTTGGGATTGCTCATCGTAAATACAAAAGGAAGGATATACTCGTTCCACGAGTTCTGGAACACACCCAAACCGGCAACCGCCAAACCCGGACGCAGCAGCGGCAAAATAATGCGCCAGTACGTAGTGAAGAAATTACAGCCGTCGATCATGGCCGCCTCATCCAGCTCGTGGGGGATGCTTTTGAAGAAACCGACCAGAATAAAATAGGTTGCTGCATGAGCACTGATCAGTATAATGATGACGCCCCATAACGAATTGTTTAATCCGAGTTTGACCATCAGATCAAATTGCGGACGGAGCACCACGGCTCCAATGGAGATGAACAAGGTGGATGCCATGAGCAGCGTATAGGCTTTTTTTCCTTTGAAGTTAACCCGGTCCACAGCATAAGCTGCCATAGAAGATACGAGTAAAGTGCCCACAGTTGTCGCAATGCTTACAAAAACGCTGTTGACGGTAAAACCGGAAAAATTCGCAGTTTTCCAAGCCTGGGCATAGTTCGTAAACTGCCATATTTTCGGCCAGATGGTTGCTCCGCCTGTCAGCTCCTGATTGGATTTGAATGAACCTAACAGTACGAGAATAATCGGGAACAACGATAATAGTGCAATGATGATCAGAAATATAAAGAGCACTGTTCGCTTGGTCCAGCGCGCCCACCTGAATGAGCCTGTAGCAGTTGAACTTGAAGGTGCAAGCACGGTTTGAGTCATCATCGTTTCCTCCTGTTCATTCATTTAGTAGACATCATTAAGCTTTTTGGAAATCCGGAAGTAAATAAGCGTAACCGCACCTACAATGAGAGCCGTCGTAAAGCCGACTGCACTTCCGTATCCGAGCTGTTGAAGGGATTGCGTATCTGCTGATACCGGGAACAGCAATTTGAACAGGTACAGATACATAACTTCTGTTTTTCCATACGGTCCACCCTCGGTTAATACCATAATGCTCTCGTAACCTTTAAGCGCGGTTGTGATGGCAAGCATAATGATCATCTGCAGAACTGGCCCCAGCAGCGGAATGGTTACATTGCGGAGCTTCTGAAACTCACTCGCCCCGTCCAGTGAAGCCGCCTCATACAGTTCCTCCGGAATGCTCTGCAAGCCTGCGATGAACAATAACATGTAGTTGCCGACAGCGCCCCAGATGGCAATGATGATGGTCGTCAGCATCGCATGATCCGCCCCCAGCCAGCTGATCGGCTCGCCAATGATGTGATATTTGAGCAGCAGCTGATTCAGAATACCGTTATATGAATTGAAAATTATAAAAAACACGATAGCCATAACCGAAGCACTGAAGATGGTCGGAAGATAAAATACCGCTCTGAATAACGAACGGCCACGCCACTTGCGATTCAGAATAATAGCGAGAATGAGTGAAAGCGGGATCGTAACGACCAGTTTCCCGAGCGCGTAAACCCCTGTATTTTTGACAGACTCCCAGAACTGTCCGTCCCGTATAATCCGCCCGAAGTTATCCAGTCCGATAAATACGGGTTTGCCGATGCCCTGATAGTCATAGAACATATAACGCAGAGCCCATAACAACGGATAGATTCCGAATACCAATGTGAGGAAAAGGCTTGGCAGTATGAAGATGTAGGCGTTCAGTTTGGATGGTTTCATCAGTTTCAGGCCCCCTATAGCTTTTGAATGAAAGTATAGAGGGATTTATAACCGATGCGGGATAGGGAAATCAACTTTCTACAGGGGAGGATGTGACTGCGTGATCAGAACAAAAAAACCTGCACAGGCGTCAATCACGCCTGTAATGCAGGTTTGTGGAATCGTATGATGAATTCGTCTAACAGCTTACTCCGCTTCTTCGTAAAGTCGCAGCAGCTCTGCAAAATCGGAGATCAGTGCATCTGATCCAGCCAGTTCTTCGTCTCTTCCGAATCCGGCATATGCACAGCCGATGACGGTTTGATGATTCATTTTACCCGCTTCGACGTCCGAGGAACGATCCCCCACCATCCAAGCATCCTGAATCCGGTGTTTCTGCAGCAGAATCTGAACGAGATTGATTTTGGAAGGTGTTTTATACTGTCCCGCACTGTATACCCCTTCAAACAAAGGCATAATCTCGTGGGCGAACGCCACCCCCTTGACATAATCCTCCAGACCGTTGCTGGCAACAAACAAACGAACGCCTTGTGCCTTCAGCGCTTCAAGTGTTTCTTTCACGCCGGGATACAGCTTGGAGCTGCCACCGTCCAGTCCTTCAATCTCCAGCTGCAGCAGTAACTCATCTGCCCGGCGATGAGCCGCTTCCGATGCCTCAGGCATAACCACCTTCCAGATATCCTCCAAAAGCATGCCCAGACTGCCCAGCATCCGCTCTTCCGGCGGCGTTTCGCCTTCAAAATGTCCTTCTGCACGCAGCGTATCAAATAACTGATGGTAGGCAGGCAAAAGCAAGGTCTCTGTCTGAAACAACGTGCCATCCATATCAAAAATCATCGCTTCCGGTTTGCGCAGTACCGTTTTTTTCGTCATATCCATCATTCCTTTCGATTAATTCTTCCGCAATGCCTCCAGCACCTTTTGTGCCTCATATCCATCCTGGAATGTGTATATTTTTCCAGGTTTGCCCTGTATACGGTTGATCACATGTTTCAGAACAGGCAGCTCGCTGGAGGATTCCAGCACTTCCACCGCAGACAGCGGCTGTCCGATAGGTCCGCTCATCAGCTCATCCCAATTTTCCAGCGCGATCGTGCCTTCCGTTCCGTATACAACCATAGATACCCGTTCCTCGCCGGCAAAGTGAGAAATGCCCTGTACATGAATACGCGTTCCATCAGACAGTGCAAGCACAGCCTGAACTTCCTGCTCACACGCATTCGGCTGATTTGCAGGATAAGTCACTTGAGCATCCAGCACATGAAGCGGCCCAAACACCTGCTGCATCATATGAATCCAGTGAATGCCCACTTCCAGGATGAAACCTCCCTGCTCACGGCTTGTAATCCAGTCGTTCTGTTGCCAGGAGCGCGGCCATTGCGGAAATTGCAGGATCAGATCTATTCTGCGTATGCTGCCTGCAGCATGCTGTCTAATCATGTCCTGCAGCTTGAGCACCGCAGGTTCATGCGGCATAGAGAAATGAACGGCATTAACTACTCCAGCCCGCTCTGCCGCTTGCTCCGCAGCTTCCAGCATCCGTCCTGCTTCCTCAAGACTGTTTGCCAGCGGTTTCTCACAGAACACATGAATATTGTGCTTCAGCACTTCCATGACGACCGGATAATGATATCTCGGCGGCACAGCAATGTACACCAGATCAATCTGCTGCTCGTCCAGCAGCTGCTGGTAGTCAAGATATGTTTTCACAGATGGATGGGCTGCAGCAAAAGCTTTCAGACCTTCCTCATTGGCATCACACACCGCGACAATTTCCACGGGCCGTTCCATCTGTGTATTCTTTGCTTGATCAATCATATGTAAGCCCATTTTCCCCAGGCCGATTACAGCCATTTTCAATGCATTCATCATATTACCTCCAGTTCACTTTCAGTATAGCAGAAATCCTGTGTCAGATACGCTGTTCAATCATTACATTATCGCACCATTGCGTCATTACGTTAATGCATATAGGTAATTAGTTATAGAGCATATATCACATTTGTGTAATCGTATTCATTAAATTTGAAGCGTTCACAACTTTAGAATCAGGAAATTAGATTCACGAAAGTGTTGACAAGAAAACACAAAAAAAGATACGATTTCTAATATCAAGGAATTATTCCTTTTACACCCTTAGACAAATACCAACATGTACAATCGGATAAGCCGCCTGGTTCTAAAAACCTACTACTTGAAACGAGGTGTTCACGCGTGAGAACTGTTGCGGATTACTTGGCAGAAGCACTGCGCAATCTGGGCGTCACTCATGTATTTGGTATTATCGGAAAATCAATCTGTCCCGCTCTTCTGAAAATGGTCGATCACGGTCTGGAATTCATCCCCGGCCGCCACGAGGCCAGTTCAGGCTTTGCCGCCTCGGGGTACGCGTTGCAGACAGGACGTCTCGGTGTAGCCTTCGCTACATCAGGCCCCGGAGGAACCAATCTGCTTACGGCAGCGGCACATGCCAAAGCCAACAATCTGCCTGTTCTGTTCCTTACAGGTCATCAATCCATTCAGGAGCTGGGTATCCCTCAGTGTCAGGACTCCTCTTCTTATCTGGCCGATCTGGCCGAAATGTTCAGACCCGCTACACTGTTTAGCAAACTCATCGAGCGTGGAGATCACTTTGGAACCATTCTGAGCCATGCCATATCTATTGCACTTGGCCCGAACAAAGGCCCTGTACATCTCTGTCTTCCTTTTGACGTACAAACTGAGCAGCTTCCCGCCTGCCACATCGCTATTCCCGAACCAGAGCCATTACTCAGCATCTCGAATCTGAATCGAATCCTGCCGCTAATCGAGCAAGCACAGCATCCTTTAATTATTGCAGGCAAAGGGGTAACTCGCGCCGGGGCTCATGAGGAACTGCGGCAGCTCGCTGAAACGTTAAACCTTCCTGTAATTACAACGCCCGGCGGCAAAGGAGCCATCACATGGGATCATGCCTTGTATCACGGCCCCTGCGGCGTAGGCGGTTTCCCGCATGGGGACGAGCTGTTGAATCAAAGTGATCTGTACCTTGTGCTCGGCTCCAGACTAAGTGATATGACGCTCTGTAATCTCAAGTCGCACAATCATCCGGCACAGCTGATCCAGATAGACACCGATCCAACTTTCGTAGGTAAAATCCTTCAATCCAAGACCTTACATATAACAGGCGACATCAAAGACAACTTACAGTATCTGCTGAGCACCTTGCCTCCCAAGCCTGCTGCTGCCTCCGAAGGTTTCAGCCAGCCTGTACCATATCAGTCCCGATTACCCGAGCTGCCACATCTGTCTCTCGCGGCTGTGCTGGATCGAATGAGTGACATGCTTCCTTATGATCACAAGCTGATCGTAGATGATGGAAGTCATGGCTTCCATGCCGTACAGCGATATAAAGTGAAGAAACCGGGCAGTTTCATATTTGATGCCTACTTCGCCTGCATGGGCAATGCCATTGGCATGGCGATCGGTGCCAAGGCCGCAGCACCTGAAGAGACGGTAGTGTGTATTACCGGGGACGGCTGTTTCATGATGCTGGGCACGGAAATCAATACTGCTGTCTGCAAAAACCTGCCTGTCATTTTTATCGTTGTAAACAACAAACAGCTGGATATGGCACTGAAAGGCATGGAAAAAACGACGGGCCGCATTGATGGCACATTGTATGAAGTCCCGATGGATGCTGTTCAATTTGCGGAATCTTTGGGAGCCACAGCCTACCGGGCAGAAACGCTACCGCAGTTCTCTACCGCACTGGAGGCCGCGTTGAAGCTCAAACAAGTCGCTGTCATCGAGCTGCTGACCGATCGGGATGAGATTCCACCAACAGCTCACCGGGTAGTCCATTTGAATTAGGGGGTATGAGACATGAGTGATCAGGTAACACAGGGTTTAGACCGCTTTGCCAAGCTTTCCGGCCAGTATGGTGCGAAGGCACTTGCACCGATCAAAGAGCATTTTCCAGAGCTGTCCGAGTTTATTATGGGAACGGCGTATGGTGATATTTTTCAGCGTACAACCATTACAGAGCAATGGAAGGAAGTTGCCATTATCGCCTCGTTAATTACACAGGGGCAGTATGAGCAGCTCGGGGTTCATTATGCCATGGCACTAAGTGTGGGCATCACCGTGGAGGAACTGAAGGGCATCCTGCTTCATCTCGCGCCCTGTGTAGGTGCTCCGCGAATTATCAGCGCATTTAATGTACTCCTTGCCACTATTGAAGAAACTCAGTAAATTTCCGTTAAAGGAAACCCGGTTAATTACGTTAAGGGAAATCCAGTAATTCATCGTTCTACATATATATACAACATTCGACCTTTTTATTGATCTTTTTACAATAATACCTTTATAATATGGGTAAATTATCCTTCCGACCTATAACAACCCGTACCATTTGTCTTAGGGTCTATTGGACTGTTTCATTCCATAGAGGATAGCTTTCATTCATATGACAAAGGAGAGATTATGCGCAATGGGAAATTTCAATCTAAAGACGGATGCTTCAAAGAAAGTGCTGCACATTGAGCTGGAAGGTTCCTTCTCTCAAGAGGATGGTCTGCGTTCCATCTCGGCGTATCAGGATACCATCGCTTCCATCAACACCAAAGAGTACAGCCTGGACATCGACTGCAAAAAGCTTAATGTCACTGCTCCTGAGATTGTGCCTCTTCTTGAGGGTTGCCTGACCATGTTCAAAAAGGATGAATATCAAAAAGTCGTGTTAACTCTGGAGAACAATGCCATTCTGAAAATGCAGCTTGCCCGACTGGGCCGGACTGTAGGGCTCGACAATCTGGAGATTATTTCAGCGTAACGATCTGCATCACCTGGCGTTAGTTACAACTCTGCCTTTCCACTTACGAGGAGGATGACGATGGCTGGAATTCGTATTGTAGATATCGACATATATCACCCTGAAACCAAGGTGCACAATGACTATTACATTGAACATTTTGATGCAAGAGGGGTGGATATACGCGGTTTGTTAAAAGCACTCGGACGTGATTCGCGTTACAAGATTGATCGTGATGACGAAAATTCATTGACTATGGCCCTTGAGGCAGCGCGACAACTTCTCGCCAAAACCGGCTTCACCGGCCAGGATATTGACTTGATTGCTTACGCAAGCCAAACACCGGAGTATATTTTCCCTACGAATTCCTTAATGATTCATCATCTGATCAGCGGAGCAGCCCACACCATCTGTATCGACAGCAATGCCAACTGTGCAGGCATGACGGCAGCCTTTGAACAGGTCAGTCGTCAAATGCTCGGCAATCCGCGAATCAAACGTGCCTTGATTATCGGCTCGGATTATATTGCTCCTCACGCCAGTCCGGATGATCCGGTATATTTCGCCAATTTCGGAGATGCAGCCGCGGCCGTAATTGTCGAACGGGATGAGCACGCTGTTGGTTTTATCGATTCGATCTATCAGACGGATACCTGTGTGTATCAAAATTCTTTATTCCCCGCCCAAGGACTCGCCAAGCTGGGGAGCACCGGAGTGGATGCAGGAGCCTTTCATGTCAAATTCATACCGTTTGACGATTCGATCTGTGTTGACGCCGCCTCGGAATCGATTCGGACCTTGCTGCAGCGGAACGAGATCAGGCCGGACGAGATCAAAGCCGCTTGTTTCTCCCAGCTGTCCATAGCGAATATTCGTGCGGTATCCAACAATATCGGCATCGCAGATGATATCGCCGTATATGTTGGAGACGAGTTCGGTTATACCTCCACCAGCAGTCCGTTTATAGCACTGCATCGAGCCATTACCTCGGGTAAGGTACAGCGCGGTGACAAAGTGTTGTTCTGGACCGTTGGCGCCGGGTGGCAAAATGTTGCCATGGTTGTTGAATATTAATGCATTTATGCATCATCATTGTATAACACGCAGGGCGAATTTAAGGGGCACCTCCCTCTGATTCGTCCTTTTTCATTTCCCCGTACAAAAAAGACAGCCCTCACGGACTGCCGATAATCTCTGCTGCCTTTTGCTTTTTCAAACACGCCCTAGAAAATTTTCTTCGTCTCCCGGTCATCCTTGAGAATTTCAACGGCTTCCCGGAAGCGCAGCGAGTGCACAATCTCCCGTTCCCGCAAAAATTTCAGACTGTCCTGCAAATCCACGTCATCCGTCAAATCAATCAACCATTGATATGTAGCCCGGGCCTTCTCTTCGGCTGCGATATCCTCGTACAGGTCCGCGATCGGATCGCCCTTGGCCTGAATATAGGTGGCCGTGAAGGGAACACCAGCAGCATTGTTGTAAAAGAGTGCTCTGTCATGTGCTGCATAATGGGCATCCAGCCCGGCCTGCTCCAGCTGTTCTATGGTGGCATCCTTGGTGAGTTTGTAGATCATCGTTGCAATCATCTCAAGGTGCGCAAATTCTTCTGTACCGATGTCGTTCAGCACACCGATTACTTTGTCAGGAATGGTATAACGTTGATTCAGGTATCTCAGAGCTGCCGCGAGTTCTCCATCCGCACCGCCATATTGCTCCATCAGCAGCTTTGCCATATGAGGATCACATTTGCTTACCCGCACCGGATATTGCAATTTTTTTTCATAAACCCACATTGTACAGGACGCCTCCTTCGATTTTTAGACTTGCCAAGGCCAAGGTGTCTGTGACCACTCCCACGGATATTTGGAAAATGCATGACCAAAGTTGGTCAACGGACCATATAGCTGTTGAAACTCATGTGCCACGCGCATGCGCTCCTGACTGAATTTGTTATACTGCTCAATGCTTTGAAAATCTCCCGGATGTGTGTTCAGATACAGATTCAGCTCGACCAGCACAAAATCCAGCGCCTGCAGCTCCTCCAGCAGTTCATAATATCTGGCGTCACAAGCCTTCGGCTGCTGCTCCTTCTGCATCGCTCTCCACCGCCCTTTCCTTCGTTTTCTCCGATGTATACGGACTAAATAATGCGGGCCACAGCGTGCCTACTCTCAACGCCTCAGCCGGACTGTATTGTGGCCAGCCCATCGGCTGAAAGGGGATAAACAACTGCGGTGGAACCAGGTACGTACGAATGCCTATGGGCTTACACGGATCAAATGGACCTATAAAAGGCACATATGCCCGAACCTGCGGATCCTTCATTCCAACAGCCTCCTTTTGAACTCCACTGACTTGCATTTCACTGACTTACCTTCCAACAAAATGCAAAAATTAATTTAAACAACTATGCTTACGGCCCCAGCCTTCCCCGTCCTTATAACCATATGTCAGGCTAGCAGAGGATAATCCTCTTTTTATGAAATGAGCACAAAAAAAGACCTTTGATCGCTGTGTCTGCACACTGCTTTCAAAGGCCTTGCTTTACTTGTTGTTATGGTCTTCCTCTTGAACTGGCAATGGATCACCGTTTTTCGCTTCTGCGCTTGTATCCGGGTCTTTCATCTGCTTGTACACCTTCACCCGATTGATGCGCAGCCGCGTGGATTCTTCCACCTCGAAAACATATCCGTTCTGTTCCCTGGTTTTGCCTTTAGCCGGACTGCCCTCCAGCTCTTTGAACAACCAGCCGCCAATCGTATCAACGTCTTCGTCCTCGATCACTGCTCCAGTCCATTTATGAACATCCTCAATCAGCGAACGTCCGTCTATTGAAAAAGCTTCACCGATTCGTTCCATATGCGGTCGCTCATCTTCAAACTCATCATACAGATCACCAACGATTTCTTCCAGAATCTCTTCCGCTGTCAGCAGCCCAGCAGTCCCTCCGTACTCATCCACGACGAGGGTCATCTGGGAGTGCTTCTTCTGCATCAGACGCAGCACATGACTAATCTCCATCGACTCGGGTACGTTCAGAATCGGGCGCACCAGTGCAGCGAGATCCTGCTGCTGCTCCGGTTCAGCCAGCAGCAGATCGGTAATATGGATGAAACCGATAATCTCATCCTTATCCTCGACAGCCACCGGGTAACGAGAATGCTTGGTGGCATTGATGATCTTCAGATTTTCCTCAAGAGGGAGATGGGTATATAAACAGTCCATGTCCGTACGCGGCAGCATGACCTCCCGAGCCAGCATGTCGGAGAAATCAAATATATTGTCCATCAGCTTGATCTCATCCTTGTCAATGACACCGCTCTTGGCACTCTGTTTCATCAGGATACGCAGCTCATCCTCGGAATGGGCTTCACTTTCACTAGCTGGTTCGATACCAGCCAGACGTAATAAAGCATTCGCTGAGGCGTTAAGCACCCAGATGAACGGAAAGAAGATTTTATAAAATAACAGCAGTGGCGCTGACAAGAGCAGCGCAATCCCGTCTGTTTTCTGAATCGCCAGAGATTTGGGTGCCAGCTCACCAAGCACAATATGCAGAAACGTAATGATACAGAATCCGATGATGACCGATACTGTTGCGATCAGCCCCGTATCCGTAACACCCAGCTTGAACATAAGCGGCTCCACTAGCAGTTTGGAGATGGCGGGCTCCCCCAGCCACCCTAGCCCGAGAGACGTCAGTGTAATCCCGAACTGCGTTGCTGATAAATAAGCGTCGAGTCTACTATTCACCTTCAATGCATACCCGGCCAGACGATTCCCCTCACTCTGTAATTGCGTCAGGCGTGTCTGTCTTACTTTGACCAGAGAGAACTCCGCAGCGACAAATACGCCATTCAAAAAGACGAGCAAAAAGACACAGATCAAATTAAATGCCAGCTGTCCAAAATGAAACTCGGTATGCACTTCCAAGTTGAAACTCCCCTTTTCTATCTATTTCAGGAATGAACCTGGAATATCAACGTGTAATTGCTTTTCTTGATTTAAAATCAACACCTTTGTAATACATGTCAGCGACCAGCAAATTCGGACCACAGCAGGAAGCTGCATCACAATGACAGTTCACCGTCTGGTTCAGCGGATGCTCCGCAGACCATTCATGGAACACATCATCCAGTTTACGGTCATGAATGTTGCCGAAAGCCGGAATATCAGCAAAATCCGTAACGTACACGTTACCGGTAAACATGTTGACATTAACACGGTTACGTCCGTCGGGATCATTGCGAACCGTCACATTAGGCTCGCTGTACAACCGCTGAATCAGTTCACGATCCTGTTCAGCCGCACTGCATGCAAAGAATGGCAGTGTTCCGAACAGCATCCACATGTCTTTATCACGTACATCCAGCAAACGATGAATGGCTGCTCTCATATGATCCAGTGACAACACAGGCAGCGACGAGGCAAAATTGGAATTGTACATTGGATGAACCTCATGCCGTACACAGCCCATCTCCCGAATCAGCTGGTGAATGCCTTCGAGCTTGTCATGTGTACGATAGTTGATCATGGACTCGGCAGAAATAAACATGCCGGCTTCGCTCAGCTTACGTGAGTTCTCGATCATCTTTTCATACATCTTCACCGCCACTTCACGCTTCACCGGTCTGCCGCTGTTCGCAAACCCGACCTGATGAAAATCATCGGCATTCAAATAGTTGAAAGAGATATGCATGACGTCGAGATATGGGAGCAGCTTTTCATATCGACTGATATCAAGTGTCAGATTCGAATTGATCTGGGAACGGATTCCGCGTTCCTTGGCATATTTAAGCAGTGGAATAATCATCTCATCCACCGTTTTCTGGCTGAAGCTGGGCTCGCCCCCTGTCAAACTGATGGTCTGCAGGTGCTCCACCTCATCCAGGCGTTTCAGCACCAATGGAAGCGGGAGAGCCGGTGCCTCCTGCATCGTAAGCATATCCCCTACGGCACAGTGTTCACACCGCATATTGCACAGATGTGTCACCGTCATTTCTACACTGGTCAGCACATGCCGTCCATATTTGCGCAGAGAGCCGATCGGGTCCCACGGATCATTCGTGGGTGATAAAGGCATCGGTTGTACCGATCCTGAGTTTAGCATGGTCATAGTTCTTCACCTTATTCCTTTTATTAACCTAAAATGTTCATTTTACATCATATTCGAGATTACTCTTTTAGGAGTTATCTTTTATCATAGCACAATTATGAATTATACTGCACAGCCAAACCCTGTCCATTAGATGACAAAAAACGCTCGTGCAGCTTCGGGAAATTAGCTTTAAGCTCCCGATATACACTTAAGCGTTTGTCCATATCCTGCTTAATCAGTTATTCAGCGGTTCGCCCATTGCAATTGCAGCAGTAGAGTCCACGCCTTCCACCCCTGTGATCATCACCGAAAGCTCTGTAGCAAGATTGATTTCGTACGGTGAAGCAAGCATTTCACCTCTTGCATCTTTAAGCACACGAACAAGCGGTCGCTGCGGAACACGCGGTTGAATGGCCGCCACCACGCCAACTTCTCCCGTACTCAGCGTTACAGACAGACCTACGGGATAAATCGCGACACAATCTCTGAATTTTTCAAGCATCCGCTGCTCGTAAAGCGTACCTGAGCCGGTGTATAACACTTCCACAGCTTGATGAGGAAGCAAAGCTTTACGATACACCCGATTGGTCGTCATCGCATCGTAAGAATCGGCAAGAGCAATCCACTTGGCGTATTCATGGATTTCATTGCCTTTCAAACCTGAAGGATAGCCGCTGCCATCAATGCGTTCATGGTGCTGCAAAGCGCAGTGTGCAGCCAGCAGCGGAATTCCGGGTTCATCTTTAAGGATGCGATGTCCGTATGTGGTGTGCTGCTGAATAATTTTAAATTCCTCGTCACTGAGACGTGAGGGTTTATGTAAAATTTCAGAGGCAATCTGTGTTTTTCCGATATCATGCAGCAGGGCGCCCAGGCCAATCTCCATGAGCTGCTGGCGCGAGTAGCCTGAGGCTACGCCCAGAACAAGGGTATAGACACATACATTCAGCGAGTGGTTATACAGGTCGAAGTCACTGGAGTTCATGTCCATTAACATGATCATCGCTTCTTTTTGACTTCCAATGTCCTCCAATATATTATTCATTACACCACTAAGCGCTTTGCCAAAATGAGGAATCTGACTTTTGCTTCTGAAGCCGGACATATGTTGAAACTGCTGCTTGATCTCCACAAGCGCTCTTCGCTTCGTTTCTTCCTGAAGCATGTCGGGTACAACAATATCCTCTGTTGCTGCATCCTGAATATACACATATCCAATCCCGAGATCCTTCAATCGCCCGATCAACCGACTCGTCAGTTCTACATCCTCACTGAGCAAGACCAGACCTTCCTCACTAAAAATTCGTTTTCCCAGCTTCATGCCAGGCTGCAATAAGTTTATATGTACTAAACGCACAGCCTATCCTCTCCCGCTCCGTAGATGTAATGAACACTGCCGCGCTTCAGCAGAAGGCAGTCTTGTTGTTCTAGCTTTGAAACCAGCGAGACCGCAGGCTCTCCTCCAGCGCCCCCGGCCGCTTTAATTCCTTTTCCACCAAATCTCGTATAAACTCTGGAAGATGGTACTTGATATTGCTTCCTTGAGCCAGGGATGGATATCCCACATTAAACGTAAACATGTCAAGCGTTCCAACAACATATTCACGCCGATCTTCCATAGGAGCTCCGTTCACCACAATCGATTGAATCCGGTGATACGCAGGTGCATTCGGGTCATACCATACTTCCATTCCGTCCATACATAACGTACCCAGAATCTTGCCCCGAAAGCCAAACCCTACGATAGGTTTGTTAGCAAATTCCTGCAGCAGCGACTGCTCAAGTGCTTCACGAATCTGGCTTCCATTCAAGCATATTGTACAAGCATTTATCGGAGATGGACATAAGGAATGTAACAATCCCTTGGTAATATGCCCTTGTGGAAGATTTCCAAGCAGCTGACCCGCATTCACAAGGGACAGTTCAGCTCCTGTAAATTGCCTTACGGATTGCGCAAGCAAGGTGGCAAAAGCGGATTCCCGCTCATAATCTACCGACAGCTCCCGGTCCGTAATAACGGCTGTCTGATCCAGCACACGCTCGGCTTCTCTTCCGTTCGCCCAAATTGCCAGCGATACGTTCTCTTCCAACAGTTCTTCCTGTATAGGGATACAGCCACTGTTCACCAGACGCAGCGTTCCTTCTTCAGTGCCTCGTTCCAGCACAACCTTCCCGAGCCATTGTCCAAATTTGCCTGCAGCACCAAGCACCGTCTGTCCTATAACGAGCGGTTCTTCCAGAATGTGATGGGTATGTCCGCCAAGAATCACATCAATACCTTCCGTTTGCTCTGCGAGCTTTTGGTCCGTCGATAGACCAAGGTGTGAAAGCACGATAATGACATCCACTTGTCGGCGTAGCTTGTTAACCTGCTCCTTTAACGTCTCCACCGGGTCCAGCACTTGCCATCCAAGCAGCTCGTAAAATGTATTAAAGGGAGCCGTTGCGCCCAGCAGGCCGATTCGGAATGGCCCCTTGTCAATAATCGCAGATGTCTGCATCCATGCTGGAGGTTGTCCCGTAGCGTGCTCCACTACATTGCCACATACAATGGGACAGAGAAGTGCATTATAGGCTTGCGCTAGTTGTTCCGCCGTGAAGGTCAGGCCTTCGTTATTTCCGATCGTTATCGCATCATAACCCGTCAGATTCATTACATCGACATTCGCCATGCCGAGTGTGCCTTCCGTTTCAACAGCCATTCGATCCATGTGATCACCAATATCAAGCACAAGCAGGTGTCCGCCCTGTGCACGTTCCTGACTAATCATAGCAGCAATCGCACTCATAGAGCCGAAGTGACTGTGAAGATCATTGGTGTGTAAAATAGTTAATGTCTGCTTCTCGCTGCTGTGCATTAAAGTGCCTCCCCTGCCGTTCATTAAAACGTACATTCTTCTAATAGATAAGAATAACATTTTCTACGTCGTTATGATATATTTATAAGGTTTAGAGATCAAAAAGAGGTGATTCAATCTATGAAATTGACCATTCAACTATTTGCAGGCATTGCAGAACGTTTAAATACATCACAGCTATTGTTTGAATTCGATGGTGATACACCTACAGCCTCCATACTCAAGGAACAATTAAGCGCTGCTTACCCTGAAGCGGCCTCCCAGATTCATTCATCCTTTCTGGCAGTAAATCAAAAGTACGCTCCGGCCGATACTATACTTAGAGCGGAAGATGAACTTGCTTTGATTCCCCCTGTATCTGGAGGGGATGGTTCCTCAAGTCCCGAGTATGACAAGCAGGATTCCCCTCAAACACAAGAGCATCGCACTGAAGACGGCCTGTTCCTCATTACCGATGCTGCCTTGTCTGTTGAAGCCACCACCAAGCTGGTGATCACTGCCAATCATGGGGCTACTCTGACTTTTGTAGGCACAACTCGGGAAATGACAGGCGATCAGCGCACTGTTTTTCTGGAATATGAAGCGTATGTACCGATGGCTCTCTCCCAAATGTCCGCCATCGGAGCGGAGATTTCGGAACGCTGGCCCGGTGTGCAAACTGCCATCAGTCATCGGATCGGTAAAGTAGATGTGGAAGAGATCAGTGTCATCATCGCTGTGTCTTCCCCTCATCGTAGTGACTGTTATGATGCAAGTCGTTATGCAATCGAAAAACTGAAACAAACGGTCCCCATTTGGAAAAAAGAAGTCTGGGAAGATGGCTCTGAATGGAAAGGTCATCAATTGGGTCCTTGGAACCCTATGGACTAGAAAAAATGAGACTACACGCGGTTTACAGAAACCTATGAATAGTAAACAAGTCGTTGTCAGCCCATTTTTTTCTTGTTATTATATTGATATGTGTCGATATTAGTCGAGGAAAAAGGTGGTTTATACGTGAGAGTGCATGTTACAGATCTTAAACCCGGCGACCTGCTAAAAAACGATATCTACAACGCTTCAGGTCTCCACATGCTGATGAAAGGTTCCGTTCTCAGTGAAGATGATATATCCAAATTGCTGCAGCATGGAATTGATTTCGCAGATGTAGAACCTGCATCCAACCTTCACTCTGATGAACAAACCTTGCCTTCCGATCAAACCCGTCTGTTAACCAATCTGTTTAACGACACGATCAAAGGTACGCATTCCCTGTTTGAGCAAGCTATAGAACAAGGCTTTGTTGATGAATCACAGGTTGATGAAATCGTAGGCACCTTGACGGGGCAGCTCGAAAAGCAAAAGGACGTCGTCTCCCTGCTGCTTATGCTGGATGGCGATAGTGACTACACCTATAACCATTCCTTGCAGGTCGGTATGCTTGCTTTTTATATTGCCGGCTGGATGGGATATAACCCTGAAGAATGTCTTACTGTAGCCAAGGCTGGATATCTTCATGATATCGGCAAATCGAAGATTCCTGCTGAAATCTTACATAAACCAGGCAAACTAACAACTGAAGAATTCGCAGAAATGAAAAAGCACACCTTTTACGGTTACGATATTATTAAAGCCTCCACAGAGGACGAGATCATTGCACTCGTTGCCCTGCAGCACCATGAACGCGAGGATGGGAGTGGATATCCATATGGATTACGCGGCGATGAAATCCACCCCTATGCACGCATAACGGCTGTAGCCGATGTCTACAGCGCGATGACAACAAACCGGGTCTATCAAACCAAGCAAGAACTTATCTCCGTGCTATGCGAATTGTATAGCCTTAGTTTCGGCCAATTGAATGCCGAGGCAACACAAGAATTGATCAAACATATGCTGCCAAATTTTATTGGCAAAAAAGTGTTACTCACCACTGGACACACGGGTGTCATCGTCATGAATAACCCGGCTGATTATTTCCGCCCGCTCGTTCAGACCTCTGAAACCTTTATTGATTTAGCGAAAGAAAGAGATATTGCAATTGTTGAGATTTATGTTCAGTAAGCCGGGATATCCGATGTAAAATAACATCATGAAAAGGGAAGCTCAATCGAGCTTCCCTTTGGTCTTTCATCTTATTTGAGGATTGTGTTACACACAGAAAGCTTTTGTGATGATAACCAACAAGATGAACAGTACCAAGATCGCACCCACGGATGTACATGGATTGTATCCACCTACGCCGCCAACATTATTGCCTCCACAGCCATAACCTACTTCGCTCATGTGATTGCCTCCTCTTTATAAGGTATACCCTAACATATGACACTTGAGTTCCGGATGAACTAGGCGAAACGGCAATCTTCCGCTTTTGGTTTTTAGCCCGGAAGCCGATGGGATGGAGTAACATTTAACATCGCTTCATGTTGATTGTTCCATTCTCCTTCTTCTTCCGTCAGGGTTTAATATGCTTCAGCAACATTAGTCTGTTTCCTTCACCTGTTTCCCTGTTTCCTTGCGGTACATGATCACAAGCATTCGCCAGAAGTCGTAGCTTCCTGTATTATCCTTGATATAAGGCCGATAATAAGTCAGCGCCTCCTGTGCCCATTCAGGACAACTCATATTGGACAAACGCTTCTGCTCTTGAATCCAGCTTCCCTGAAGCTCCAATTGCTTCTGCATCAGTGTAAACATCCGCTTTTCCTCACTGGTCATCGGTTGACCCTCCTCCTCCTGAGCCCCTATGCCATACTCTTTTAACAAATAAGCGCCCGGCTCAACCACTCCTTTTTCACTGGACGTATATCCATAGGAAGGCGAACTGGCTTTACGAATCTCATAATGCACATGGGGTCCCGTGCTCTGGCCCGTACTGCCTTGATAACCGACCAGTTGTCCTTTTCTCACTCGCTCACCAACCTTAACGGCAATTCGAGAAAGATGACCATAACAATGCAGGTATCCCCGATGATCTTCCAGAGCTACAGTAAGTCCATATCCGCCGAAGCCGGAGCCTGTTTGCCCTTCAGACGCAAAACGTACGCTTCCGTCCAGAAAAGCGTACACAGGGCCATTCCATGGCTCGGTAACCAGATCTACACCTCGATGAAACGTCTGTCCCCCATGTATAGGATGAATTCGATAACCGAAGGAACTAGTAATCCGATACCCTTCGAAAGGGTTTGCATTCATAGCTTCACATCCTTTTTCTATCATTACATGCGCTGTGTGATGCAATGGCTTGTGCTTATATCCTCTGCGGAGAAGGATTAATTCAACCAAAAACGCCGCCCGATTGTATATCTACGGTGCAGCGCTTGTGAGGTCAGTATAATATTATTTTGATGCAAATCAGTTCGCCTTACTCAGGCATGTCTAAAGCTTCCCGTTCATATGCTTGAAATGCATTCTCTAATCCCATGATGACATCTTTGATTTTCATATATCCCTTTGTATACGGTTCTGAATCACGAATTTCCTCCCATAAATAATGATAGGCTTTGAGATCCTCTGTCTCGCATACGACAAAATCGGTGTAGTCCTTACCTGGCAATGCCTCTGCATCGAAAAATCTGACGCTTACCTGACCGCTGTACTTTTCGATTGCAGCCTTTAAAGCAGCAGCATGCATTCTACGCTGTTCCCGTGGCAAAGCCAGCCAGGAAGGATAAAATTCAAGTAATACAATCATCATATGTCTCATGACTCATCTCTCCTTGTGCATCTGATCCGGGAGTGGATATCCCCCCTTTATCTAGTCATAGTGTAACGCACACTGTAGCCGTTAGCATTAACATAGGTTAATGACATGAGGGGCACGTTCGTTTACCTGAGTAAGCGGCTAAGGGAAACAGGAGAGATGCCAATATACGCAGCAATATGATATTGAGGAATTCTGTTTTCAAGTCCAGGATATTTGTGCAGGAATGCTTCATAACGCTCCAGTGCTGATAAACATAACAGTTCTCGCTCTCGTTCCTCCTTGCGTATATACAGTCGCTCAACCGCCTTACGCACAAAGCGCTCCCAATGATGACTGGCTTCCATGAAGTGCAGCAGCGCATCGTAAGGAATAACAATGACAGCAGCCTCCTCCAGCGCTTCAATGGTATACGGTGATTCAGCACCTGAAACCATTGCCGCATAGGATGTGGCATAATCCTGCTCCAGCGTAAAGGCAACATTAAAATCTTTGCCATCAGGCAGCGTGTAATACAATCGAAAACATCCTTGAATGCAAAAATATGCGTGCTGCACTCTCTCGCCTGCACGAATTAATGTCGTTCCCCTGGGGATTTCTTTCACTGAGGTTCCTTGCACAAACCATTCCCATTCTTCTGCCGAGATTCCGGCCTCCAAGGCTGCCATGTGAAGGGCTTTGTAATGATACTGCATACACACCTCCTACATTTGACTCAAATTAAACGTCATCTTACATTCACATATAATATGTACTGTATTGTACTAAAAAGGGAAACAAAGAAAAAGACGAACCGGAACGGTTCGTCTTCTCTTATGAATATTTTACATATATTAACTTAACCGATGGAACCTTCCATCTCGAATTTGATGAGACGATTCATCTCAACGGCATATTCCATTGGCAGTTCTTTCGTAAATGGCTCGATGAAGCCCATGATGATCATCTGTGTAGCTTCCGCTTCAGTCAGACCACGGCTCATCAGGTAGAAGAGCTGATCTTCGGAAACCTTCGATACCGTAGCTTCGTGCTCCAGCATGATGTTGTCATTCATGATCTCGTTGTAAGGAATCGTATCCGATGTGGACTCATTGTCGAGAATGAGTGTGTCACATTTGATGTTGGATTTCGCGCCCTCTGCCTGGCGTCCGAAGGAAGCCAAACCACGGTACGTTACTTT
>NZ_JBNOKM010000033.1:0-41119 GCF_050171015.1 Paenibacillus sp. TC-CSREp1
TTTCCCCTGCTCGTTTTGCAAAGAAATTTACGGACAAATCCGTAGCGTAAGTGTCTACTTTCTTGACATAGGTCCATGGTGATCGTTAGAATTGGAAAAGGTCATAAACTGACTCAATAAGCCCGCCTGTGATCGTTAGCGTTCATTCGAGACTAATTCATTGCATCAGCTATACTGCTCAAGCTGCTCCTAACTTCTTCCACACTTCTATGAGCTCCAGCGATCTTAACCAGCTTCCATCTATTTTGCTGCTTTAAATAGTGTAAAGTCACCGCGCTGGGCAACAGGCACACTCGTTCATCACCCATTTCGAACCACTCCAGCTCCATTCCCACATTTGCCGCAAAACGTTGAATACGTTCTACTGTCTCCAATGCAGCTAACTTAGAAGTACCTGAACCTGAATCTGGCTCTGACTCTAAATCCATTTCTATTGCTAATCCTACGCTGTTTCCCACTTCGGTCCAAACATCCATACTATCGAACAAGTAACTCCCGTCCGTCTGAAATGTTAGATTTACCGTGTATCCATCGTAATCAAAGCTGACCACTTCCAGTTTCTCCTTTTCCACAATCCACACTTCATCCGCCTGCGCTTTGGCCTGCTCCAGTGTGATCTGAGCAGCTGCTGGTAAACATTGCGATAACTTCCCCTTTTGCACATACTCTTCCATAGAGATCGCGTCAATAAGTGACTTGGTTTGCTCGGTATTCATCGTTTGTTCGTCAGCCCCTTTCTGAGTCTGTCTATCTTTATCTATCTTTGCTCCTCATTAGCTTGCTCCACTCTTCTACAGAAATGAACAGATAAAGACGCTCGGTCAGGTGCAATATCCTGTCTGGGCGTCTTATTTTATAGTGTAGTCTTTTATTTCAAGTATCCTTTAGATTTCCAATATCGCTTCGCAAAGGACTCAACAGCATAGGGTATTTCCCCATCCAGCAAATCCTGATTCGCTTGCATCAGCTCTTTGCTTCCGCGTTCCAGCAATTGAACGGCAAATAGTAATTGGGGACCGCCTACATAATGAAGTTCAAGCAACAACGACTCTTCCTCATCCTCTTTCTCCTGAGCCGAGTATTCAATTAACACAATTTCCGTGCCGTCCGCATGCTGGTGTAGCGTATAGAAGTATTTCTCGACCTTCGTCTCCCCTTGTGTACCCGTATACTCTCTACCAATACGCAGCATAGCTGGCTGAGGAACATCATTAAACATTTGACCTGCTTGTCGAAATGCAAAGTAGAAGTCTTCAATCCACAACCCATGTCGGTCATCATCATAATAATCGTCATAGGGCTCCACGATAGGCAACGCTAATAAATCACGAATACGTTGCGGCGAAATTAAGGTGCGGGCATACTGGTAATTCGATACGGACTGCAGCAAGGTATCCCATCCACGGTTGCTTAATTGCTGAATATCCGAAGGTGAGTCTTCCGTAAATACGCTCCATTCGGAGTTCTCACTGTTCACATAACGATATGCGCCTGAGATCATCCAGACAGGAGTGCCCCCTTGCTCGGCAAGTTCATTAGGAAAGCCTGAAGCTTGGTCTGCTAGCTCTATTTTGAGCAACAATGCACAATCATGGTCGTCTTGAAAATACAGACTCCGGAAATAGCCCTCCGTATGCTCATTCCCGTAGACAGAACCTCGGCAAAACTGTCCATCCACCCAAAACTCATAGCTGTTCAGCAACTCACCCTCCTCTCTTACAGGTAATAATGAAGGGTGAGTAAGACGCTCAATGTTCGCAGCTGTGAACTGATGATCTTCGAACCAATCCGGTACATCTGGCGCTAGTTCTGCGGCATAAATATACTCTCGTTTAATGATAGGCTGTCCCTGCTGCAGTCTCTTTATCATCTCTTCTCGCCATGGAAACGGCTCTTCTGTATCTTCGTCAATTACACACTCAGGAACAAATAACTCCATCATGTCAAAGCCTTGCCATGGTCCGAGATCCTCCCACTCTTCAAGCTGACGCTTCACTTTCCGCTGTCCTTGAACCTGAATTCCATATTGCCCTGTACTTACTAGCAGCCCACCTTCTACGTTGCCTCTCACCGTCAATTCTCCATGGTTGTAATCTCCCCAGAACATATCCTCCACATAAAGATTACCTGTAATATATATTTCCTGCCCTCCCACGAGCATATAAGGCGTTGTAAGATCACCAAGCACAACCAGATTAGAAGTGGCCGCGTCGGATCCTGTGTTTCCAATATAACGATCAACGATCAGATGTCCCTCCACCATAATTAAAAAAGGCCCCTCATCCAGCAACAGCTCACTGATATGAAGATCACCTGAATGTAGCCATACTTCCTCGGCATTAAATTCACCATCATGTGCTTCATTCTGTGTATACATCCAGCTTTCGTGAGGCAACCTCGTTTTGATATCGGCAAAAGTAACCTTTTGACCTATGTGATGTATGGACATGTCCTGACACTCCTCATCGGTAGATATATGGATAACATCTTCAAAACTTCTAATCTCAGAGTGAGTAGCCGATTGCTCATATTGATCTCTCGATTACTCATTTTGATACCGACTAACCTCTATGATTTCAATTCACACACTCCATACGGAGTGCGACAGTGAAAAAAACGCGTATAGTACGTTCGTACACGTCACAAAACTACATTATTTCACTACTATTCTATGTGTTCCCGCCAACGAATTCAATCTTTTTCCAGCCCATGTTGCCAAAAGGCATCAAAACACTCTATTTTCACTACTTTCAAGGTGCTCCCGGGGGGATTCATGTGAGCTTCACATTCGCACCCTATAAATCACTTTCTGCCCTCTGCTTAATCTTCCTACGTTTCAATATTCAATATCCTTCTCTCTTCTACTATCCTTTTAAGTCTCCCCCTTTCTCTACTCTTCCATCTACCCACACCATCACAACGTTCACTCTCCAAACTATGACATAGATCACATCCAACCTCATACACAAGTGCTACATTAAATAACGACCAAATGACCAAAATAGTAAACTGGTCAATCACAAGTTAGGTTTATCTTTTTTCAAAACCTGTCACTATTGCTTCAACTGGCTTCATCTTTTAAAATTTTTTTTTCACTGCTTCACAGTGCTTCGCACGTGTTTCACCCGCCTCACCCATTAAACATATCTCACATCAAGGAGGTGCATATGCCGTGAAAACGATAGATCGAAGGCAACAGGTAATGGACTCTGCCGAGAAATCCTTTGCCCTGTTTGGCTACAAGGCCACAACGATGGAGCAAGTTGCGAGACTGGCCAATGTGGGCAAAGGAACGATCTATACCTTTTTCGAGAATAAAGAAGAATTGTTCGATGAGATCCTGCGCTCGATTATTGCCGATATGAAACAGATCACGGAGCAGACGGTGAATGAGGAAAACTCTTTTTTGGATAACGTACATCAGAGTATGGACTCTTTGCTGGAATATCGGGAGGAGCATGAGCTGCTGATCAAGCTGTTCCAGGAGGTCAATGAGTTCGGAACGCCGCAAGCGAAGGAGGGTCTGCAAAAGGTAGAGAAAGCCATCCTCGAATACCTCGAGCGTCAGATCAGTCGTGCCATGGAATTACAGCAGATTCGCACGGATGATCCCAAGCTGGTTTCGTTTGTGCTAATGAAGCTGTACGTCAGCCTGACATCCGATTGGAACAAAGCGCATCCTACGCTGCACAAGGATCAGATCAAAGCATTTGTAGGCCTCTTTCTCAAAAATGGATTGTCCCCCACTTAGAGAAACGCCCACAGACGCACACATACCATACTAGAGATAGAAACAAGGGATTAGCGTAAGATAGGGAGAGAACATCATGAAATCATTGCGTGTATTTGGGCAGGATTTGAAGTCCGCCTTCAAGAAACCAAAAGTGTTTATTCCAATTCTCGTTGTACTGTTCATTCCGGTATTATATAGCGGGCTGTTCCTGAACGCCTTCTGGGACCCGTATGGCAAAATGAATGAATTACCTGTAGCCGTGGTGAACACGGACCAGGGTGCAGTTTACAATGATAAATCGCTTGAGGTCGGTCAGAATCTGGTCGATGAGCTGAAAAAAAGCGATGATTTCAACTGGCAGTTCGTCACCCGCGAACAGGCAGAACAAGGCATGAAAGACAACAAGTATTACATGACCATTGTCATTCCAGAGGACTTTTCCGAGAAAGCAACCACGCTGATGGATGAGCATCCAGAGCCCGCAGAGCTGATCTACGAGCCCAACGAAGGCTACAACTTCCTTGCAGGCCAGATCGGCGGTACGGCGGTCAAGCAGATTCGCACCAAAGTCTCTGCCAAAGTCACTGAATCGTATACAGAGTCCCTGCTGGATAAGGTCGGAGATGTGTCGGACGGTTTAGCTACTGCCGGAGAGGGAGCGGATAAAATCCACGATGGAGCAAGCAAACTGAATGAAGGGGCGGCTACGTTAAAAGAAAACCTCGCGAAACTGGCGGACGGTGCAGGCAAGCTGCAAAACGGCACAGTTTCGTTAAAAGAAGGCACAGCCTCCCTTGCCAAAGGCACAGGTGATCTTCACACGGGCGCGAGCACATTATCCAGTGGACTCGCTCAATTAGCTGCTGCCGGCACCAAGCTCGGTGACGGTGCAGCTCAGGCAGCAGCCGGCGGCAAGCAGCTGCATGCCGGCGTGCAAGCGGCGCAGGAGGGCGCGTCCAAGCTGGACGCCGGAATCGCCGCTACCGAGCAAGGCAGTGCGAAGCTGACTGCCGGGCTGCAAGCCTCTGTTGAGGGCAGCGGCAAAGTCAGCGAAGGCGCCAAAGCGGTCGCTCAAGGTCTGGCACAGTTAGCCAAATCCAGCCCTGAGCTCGCGGCCAGCCCGGCTGTTCAGCAGCTGCTCGCAGCCAGTCAGGCTGTAGCCGCTGGTAGTGAGCAGGTATATCAAGGCGGACAGCAGCTCGTTGCCGGAAGCCAGCAGCTTCAAGCTGCACAGCAACAGCTGCACCAAGGCAGCAGTCAGCTAGTGCAAGGTGAGCAGCAGCTGGTGCAGGGCGCTGCTCAGTTGTCTGGCGGGCAAGAACAGCTTGCCGCTGGACTGGAGCAATTCAACGCCAAATTAAATGAAGCGGCGGCGGGTGGTGCCAAGCTGGCAGCAGGCTCAGAGCAGCTGAATGCTGGTGCGGGTAAGCTTTTGCAAGGTGTCGGCACACTGGAAGCTGGAGTCTCCACTCTGACGGACGGTTCTCAGAAGCTTGCAGACGGTGCGGGTGAATTGAAAGAGGGCACGGTCAAACTAACCGACGGCTCCGGGGAGCTCGCCACCAAATTAAACGATGCAGCCGAGCAAACCAGCAGTGTGCATAAAACAGATGAACTCGTTCAGATGTATGCTGAACCTGTGAAAGTCGATGAACACAAACTGAATCCGGTCCCGAATTACGGCACAGGCTTCTCGCCTTACTTCCTGTCTCTTGGTCTGTTCGTTGGTGCATTGATTGCAACGCTGGTCGTGCCAACACGCGGCAGTAGTGTAATTGAAGCAAGCGGTTGGAATCGATTTGTGAGCAAAACGCTTGCCTTCACGATCATGAGCGGTGTTCAATCGCTTCTGGCTTCTGGCCTCGTATTATATGGGCTGGGTCTGAAGGTACAGAGTGTGCCATTATTTCTGTTATTCAGCTTTGTAACAAGTCTGAGCTTCATGTACATCATTCAGGCATTGGTGACTTGGTTGGAAAATCCGGGCCGCTTCCTGGCGATTCTCATGCTAATCTTCCAGCTCACCACAAGTGCGGGTACGTTCCCGCTGGAGTTGATTCCGAACTGGCTAAAAGTGTTTAACCCATGGCTGCCAATGACTTACTCGGTAACCGGATATAAAGCCGTTATTTCCAGTGGAGAGTTTGGCGTCGCCTGGGATCAGATCGGAATCTTGTGCCTCTTTGCCATCCTCGGTCTGGCCGGTACGTTATCGTATTTCCTGAAGCATCGGACTGCCGAGGACAACAGTGTTAGTCATGAAGCCGTACTGCAGGCTTAGATTCATTTTTTGATATATGCAAGAATGCCAATCTCCACATAAAGGCGGATAATAGCGATTGGAAGGTTATTCTGTCATCGGAACGTAATAAAAAGGCATATCCCTCGTCCTGACCTGCTGTGTGTAGCAAGTGTGACGTGAAGGATATGCCTTTTACTGATGATGAGCTTGGGGATATCAACTCGTTGATAAACTAGAAAATTTACATGGATTACTTAGAAGACAATGACAAAGTATTTCTTCCATTGCTGAATTCACCGATATTTGTGCCACTCTTTTCGATAGGTAAACGCTAGCTCTAGTAACAATCCTTTGCTTCGGATACGGCTTTCTTTCAAAAAGCTTTTAGGCTAATCCACCCTATACTGGACTTGCTTTCTAATTAAACTATGCTAAACCGTCGTCATGCTCTGAGTACCTAGTATGTAGAATACATTTCAGCGCTAGAGAAAAGGAGTGCTGCAAACAGTACAATCAAAATAACAATCGCATAGAGCGCTGTACCAACAATACCACACACAAGTCCTGCAACGGCTAATCCTTTACCCTGCTCCATGCGCATGCGAATTTCCTTGAAGGATATGGATGCAAAAATAATAGCCGCGATCCCGATCAGAAATCCAAGGTATGGAATCGTAATTGACAAGATGCCCAGAACCAGCGACACAATTGACTTCGAGTTTGTTTTTGGCGGTGGTGCATAAGGTGTTGGCGCAAAGCTGTTATCGTAGTAACGATCAGCACTGTTGTAATTTTGTTGATTCAAGGTAAATCCTCCCTATATTATTGTATTCTCACATTATAAACGATAAGCGGGAATACACCTTTCCATTTAATGGTTTTTACCAAAAAAATATGATACATCGAATGCTGCTATAACCAGGTCGTGTCTTGAATACCACTGAAGCGCAATTTGAAAGGCCTTTTCTCCCGCTGCTGCGTCACTTTCCATTAACGTGCTCCGACATAACTGCGGGGAACTTTCTGGCTTGGAACGAAAGGCATGCCATTGATAGCAAAGACTTCGCCTGAATTGGCTTCCTTCAGCATCTCCAGACACACCCTAAAAGTGTTAACTTCCCACTGCTGACAGCTGAACTTCATCATGAGTGCCGTAAAATGGACCGCCCTCCTCAGCTACCTGCCCAGGTACAACACAAACTGAACTTTCGGCAAAAAACTGGACACTACACACTGGAGTGGACCCATGTCACAAAACTGACGCTACGCCGCTAATTAATCCATAAATTTCATCACAGCTAGCCAGTTTAAGCAGCACATATGAGCACCGGAAGTTGTAACGATTCCTACAGACGCTATTTTGCTCTTTTTAGCCGATTTAAAATTCTAACGATTCCCACAAACCTTATTTACTCAAAATACTGCAATTTCAGCTGCTTTTTGGTCATTTCAGTCTAAATAGCGCTCCTGGGAATCGTTAGATTTACAAACACTGCTTAGGGAGCCAAATAAGGCTCCGTGAGATCGTTAGCGTGTTAGGTGCAGTCCAGTGCAATAGGTTAGTTTATACGCAGCTTGGTATGTCTTTCAATTTTACGAAGAGGAGTCGCAGCCTGGCATTACGCAGACCAGAATCACTAAAAGGTAGCATGTATGTTTCATGGAGCGCCCCCTTGAGCATGGAATTTAAAGGAGGTGCCTCCTCGTCTCAATTCCCGCATTCTATACGAGGTGCCACGGGCACTATCGGCACTTTTGGCACGATCGGTTCAATCGGGAGTCCACCGCTACTAATTATGAAGGATTTCTATCCATGCACTCCATTGTAAAATGCGATAACAAAAAACACGTAATCAAAGCATATCGTATGCATTCGTTACGTGTTTTCGTACAACTTTATTTAGTTATATGAGCTCAACCGAGTACCATATTCCTCGCTACTCTTGCTCTTGCCCATACTCTCATTCTCATTCTCACTATTACTATTTCCCTTACTCTCACTCTTACTCTTACTCTTACTCTTACTCTTACTATTTCTCTTACTCCTGTGCCTCGCCCTGCTAATCCATATCTACCCGCTGGAGGAAGGTTTGTGTGCGGGCGAGTTTCGGAGCACCGAAGATTTGTTCTGGCGGGCCTTGCTCCGCAATTTCGCCATTGTCCATAAAAAAGACACGGTCTGCGACATCACGAGCAAAGCTCATCTCATGCGTCACGATCATCATTGTCATGTTCTCCTGCGCCAGCTGTTTGATGACACGCAGCACTTCCCCGGTCAATTCCGGGTCGAGGGCCGAGGTCGGCTCATCGAAGAGCAGGATGTCGGGCTGCATCATCAGGGCGCGGGCAATCGCCACGCGCTGCTTCTGTCCACCAGACAGGTTAGCCGGATACGCATCGGCCTTGTCCGACAGCCCCACTTTCGCAAGCAGCTCCATGCTGCGGGCGCGAATGGCTTTCGTATTTTCCTTTTTCAATGTCTTCGGTGCGAGTTCCAGATTCGCCAGTACAGTCAGATGCGGGAACAAGTTAAAATGCTGAAACACCATGCCCATACGATCCGTAATTTTTCGAATCTCGCCAGCACCCGCATACCGTCCTTCGTCCACGAGTGTCTGATTCTGAATACGAATTGTACCGCCCGTAACATCTTCCAGATGGATCAGGCTGCGCAGCATCGTGCTTTTGCCTGAACCGGAAGGTCCAATCACCGCAATCACTTCACCTGGAGCCACGTCAAAAGACACCTGTTTGAGCACATCAAGTGTGCCAAATGATTTTTTCAACTGTTTAACTTCTATACTATATGTCATATGCAGACAGTCCTTTGATTAATCAGATTGGATTTATTCATGGGAGAAGCGTTTCTCCAGAGCCTTGAACAGCAAAGTAAGCACCAGGGTCATAAGCAGATACATGATCGCCGCTACGAAAAACGGAATCAACTGCAAATCCCGATTTACTGCAGCTTGCGCATAATACAGCAGCTCAGGTACAGCTACTGCATAGAGCAGTGCCGTATCTTTCACCAACGTAATCGCTTCGTTCGCTGTCGCAGGCAGTACGACACGAATCATCTGCGGGATAATGACTTTGACCATCGTCTGCCACTTCGTTAATCCAAGCACCTTCGCCGCTTCATGCTGGCCTTTATCAATCGACAACAAGCCGCCTCGGAAAATCTCGGCAAAATAGGCTGCATAGTTCAGCACAAAAGCAATTCCCGCTGCCACGACTCGATCGAACACCAGATATTCTCCGATGACCGGAAGGAGCGGCAGTCCAAAGCAGAAAAACAAAATTTGCAGCAGCAGCGGTGTCCCGCGCATCAAATAAACATACGTATGGGCAATCCAAGCCAAAGGCTTGAACCTGCTTCTCATTGCTAACGTGATAATGAATCCAAGTGGAACCGACAGAATGATCGCAACCAGAAACATAAAAATGGTCGTCTGAGCACCCTCAAGCATTGGTTTTAAAATGGTCGATATATAATCCCAACTCATATTAAGTCTCCTCTAATCTGTTAACCCCGCACTCCTCGGAAGCTTATCGCTCCAGCGTGGAATACGGGGTCATCATTTTCGTGAGTGCTCTCTATATAAGAGAACGGCCCACATCGTTATATGTCAGGTCAACGGACCTGTCTGATCTCATCCCAAATGCAAATACTTTATCGCGTCAGATTACTTTAGAACCTTGTCTTCACCAAGCCACTTCTTGGAGATTTCAGCGGCTTGGCCATCTGCGTTCAGCTCATCCAGCGCCTTCTGCAGCTGGTTCAGCAGTTCTTCATTGCCTTTTTTGATCCCGATGCCGTACTGCTCAGGGGCAAGTGATTCATCCAGCAGCTTGAAGGTGCCTTCTTCTTTGGACATATAATATCTTGCAACCACTTCGTCAATGATCACAGCATCCAGACGTTTCGTCTTCAGGTCTGTCAGAGCAAGCACGTTATCCTTGAACTCGGACGCTTTGACCTTGTCCTTCAAAGGACTTGCCGCAAGCGCATCTGCCGCTGAGGACAGTGCTTGTAAGCCAACATTTTTGCCATCCAGCTCATCCAGCTTTGTAATCGGAGAGTCCGCGAGTGTAATTGCAACCTGACTGTTCTCCAGATAAGGCTTGGTGAAAAGAACCTTCTCTTTGCGCTCATCGGTAATGGTATATCCGTTCCAGATCATATCGATTCGTCCGCTGTTCAGCTCCGACTCCTTGGAAGACCAGTCAATTGGCTGGAACGTTACCTTTTTCCCCATTTTCTCGGCAGCAGCACGAGCATAGTCAATATCAAATCCTACAATTTCATTCTGCTCATCCCGGAATCCCATAGGTGCGAATTTATCGTCAATCCCGACAATAATCGTGTTATCGTCTTTGCTTGCAGAGCTCGAACAGCCTGCCATAATGACCATACATATGCTGATAAATAATAGTAAAATCGCTTTTTTTCTCATCTTCCGTACCCCTCCATGTCTATGACCAAGCCAAACGCTTTAGTTCGTTACCACGTTATCAGAGCCTTATAATAACATAGCATGAGAGAAGAGTCGAGCATCTTGCCCATTTTTCAGCGATGTATACCTAATATTTGTAAACGATTTGTGAAAATGCAGCCTGCACTTGCGCCGGTTCCACCAGCTATAGTTCATTCTATCTAACACAAAACAGTACAATAATAGATTTAAAAGAAACTTGATACTTTTTTTCTAAATATAGGTACACAAAAGCATTATTTTATGGTAAATTATAGATGTAATATAAAAAAAATAGTTGGAGGTTACTGAATGAAATTATCACGTATTACCACAAAAGTTGCATCAGGTGCCTTAGCTTTAAGTTTATTACTTTCTGTTTCTCCAGTGCTTGCTTCAGATGCTCCAGGCCTTACCGCTAATCAACTTGAAGTAATTGAAGCCGCAAACATCGGTGTACTAAGTGAGGTAAAAACTGTTAATAACGATGGTGTTAACTCACTAGCAGCAACCAATAAAGCTTACACAGTAAAGTATACTAGAGGAAGTTTCTTAGCTTGGTCTGACGCAGTAGTAGATTGGACTTCAAATGGTGATCAAATTACTTCAAGTAGTGGCAGTCAAGATGCAGGATATGTGTTCCCTAACATAGTAAGAAAAGGTGGGATAACCAAACAGAGTTCTTCAGCTGCTTCTTATCACATCTATCTTTCTAAAACAACCATTGGTGCCGGTGTTGTATCTCCTTGGGGAGATGTAACCGTCTACGAATCAGACTTTTCTGACTACATCAAAGTTAATAAGGACGGATCAGCTAGTAACTACTAAAATACTTATAACAACTGAAAACAACGACCAAAAAAATGGTCGTTGTTTTCAGTTACTAGAGGTGAAAATCATGATAACTATTTCTAACTTGTCAAAGGAATACAAAAAAAAAGTTATTTTCAATAATTTAAACTTAAAAATTCCAGAAAATAAAATTACATTTATCTCTGGACCTAATGGTTCTGGAAAAAGTACCCTACTAAAATGTCTCTTGAAACTCGAAGATTACAATGGGGAAATTAGATATGATAATTGTCATTTTGAAAAGGTGAGAGAAGAAGTAATGGTCGTATATGATAATAGCCCACTCTATCACAATTTAACTGGATCCCAAAATTTGGAATTATTAACCAATAATTCCTTTAAAAATATATATAAGAACAATCATGATATTCTTATGCCTCATTTTCTTAAACCAGAAATTTTAAAAGATAAAGTAAAAAACTATTCTTTAGGACAAAAAAAAAAATTAAGCCTAATGAGAGTTTTGCTGACTAAACCGAAATACTTATTTCTTGATGAAGCTTCAAATGGATTAGATCATGAGACTCTTCTGGATCTTAAATCTCTTTTGAGAAAGTTGTCAGTAGATACCACCATTATAGCAATAGGGCACCACTTTGAATATTACACTTCTATTATTGATGATCTTATTTTGATTAATGATCAATCCGCGATCCAAATTAAAGATTTCGAACTTCAAGAGGGGGAAGGATTGAATGACATCTACGAACGTTATATTAAATAGAACAAAAAAGGAATTAAAGTATCAGTGGTATTCACGCATTATATGGATCACTATGATTATTTCAGTTTTCATTTCTTTATTGAATATATATGGTTTAAAATCGAAGGCTTCGAGTTCTTACGATCTATACGTCAGAACCTATAATTTGTATAAAGAAGAAGGCATGGATGTTGATAAAATGCTTGATATGCCTATAAATATCAGCGGCACTGGCAATGAACAAGTTGTAGATAACCCTGTTCGCCTGCGTTTGGAAGAAGCAGCGACTTCGATAAATCATCTTACTATAAATTCAATTGTTATAAATACGTTAGAATGGATGACTTTTGTTTTCTTTCCATTAATATTTGCTATTTATTCTATATTCATAGCTTCTTATGATTATAAATATAAAACGGTCAGTATTAAAGCCACCCTGATGGCTCCATCACAATTAATTACCTCAAAGATACTCTCTATTTACTTAGGAGTCTTGATTGTTTTTGTTGTTACTTTAATTACTTCATTGATTACAGGAGTTATTTTCCATAATCAAATTATTTCTGAAATCCCAGAGCAAACTTTAACAAGATTTGATTATGCCATTGTTCCGAATAACCTTATGCTTCAAATTTTATTTAGCTTATTAGTCAGTCTTATATTTGCATCAATAGGTTTTTTCATGGGCATATTATTTAAATCCGCTCTTCTTCCCGTCATTTTATTTTTTGTATATGATTTTATAGTTCCTGTACTTGGTAAATACGATTTACGTAACTTAGTCTCTGTAATAGCTCATGATATCTTCGAATTTAAGGGAAGGTTCCAACTATTCAAACCTACACCTGTTTCAGAAGTGACTTCTTTTACAATTCTAATTATTGTTTTTGCCCTATCAATTTTTTTATCTTATGTTAGCTTTAATAAGCAAAGTAAGTACAATATGTAAATTCAAATTAAACCGCTACCTGAAACAAGCGAATACTAAAATCTACATCCGCTTGTCAGGTAGCTGTCTTAACCAAATAATTCTATCCTAACAAACTATTGCTGCACCTTCTCGCGATCCTTGCCTTTATCGGAATCGCCTGCGTTTTTGTTCGCGGCCTCCCGGTCCTGCTGCATCTCTTCCACGGTTTTGACTTTCAGACGTGCAGTGCCTTCATATGCCTTCGTTGGAATAAGATTGCCCGCAGCGAGTCTCGCTTCTGCAGCTGCAATCGCATCACCGTATTGCGGCAGCCACTGCGCCTGCGCTACCAGCATCTCGTCAACCATCTGCCAAATTTCCTTCGGATTGCAGACCGCACCGACCAGCGGGTCCATCATAAATGCCTGTCGCAGCAGCTTGTCGTCTCCACGTACTGCCGCTTCAACCGCAAGGCGCTGTACCGAAATGCTCACATTACACACCGCTGCCGGCCCCAGCGGCAGATCACCCACATGCGGCATCGAGATGCCATTGCGGTCCACATAACCCGGTGCTTCAATAATGGCATCATCCGGCAGATTGGAGATTACGCCATTGTTTACTGTATTGAAATGACCGCGGTACACACGCCCTGTCTCCAGCCCTTCAATAATGTACGAGCCATGTTCTTCACCACGTTTTTCTGCTATATATTGCATCGGCTCATCCTTCAGCCAGTTTGGAAAATCGGTCTCAAACCAGTTGCGTCCCTCCGTACAGACTCGCAAATAGCCGCCTGTCTCCCCGTTAATCCAGCTCCCGAGATCAATCCAGTCGTTGATTTCCTCCGGGCGTTTCCGATACCATGGCACATATTCGCTCAGATGTCCGTTGGATTCCGTGCTGTAATAGCCGAAGCGGCGCAGCATGTCGATTCGAACTTTCTCGGTACGGCTGTACTCCGTGTGCTTCTCAAACGCTTCAAGCAAGTCGCCGGTAAGGTCCTTGCCTTCATGCGACGCCTGAATATACCACGTTTGATGATTGATGCCTGCACATACGATATCGACTTCACTTTTTTTCAACCCGTAAACTTCTGCAATCTGATGATGACCATGCTGTACCCCGTGACAGAGCCCGATCGTCCGCACACCACCGTATTTATTGCAAGCCCATGTCAGCATCGCCATCGGATTAGAGTAGTTCAGGAGCAATACATCCGGCGCACTCTGTTCACGAATGTCCTTGCATATTTCGAGCATCTCGGCAATACCGCGCTGTCCGTACATAATACCGCCTGCACATAACGTATCACCCACACACTGATCCACACCATATTTCAGTGGAATATCTACATCGGTTGCAAAAGCCTCCAGCCCGCCCACGCGAATGGTACATAACACATACTTCGCGTCTTTGAGTGCTTCTCTCCGGTCTGTTGTCGGCTGAATTTGAATGTTCAGTCCATTCTCCCGAATGTCACGCTGACACAGTTCCGTTACCATGTCCAGATTATGCTGATTAATATCGCAGAAGGCGATCTCGATGTTATTAAACTCCGGTACAGTAAGTAAATCCCGCAGCAGTCCACGGGTAAATCCAATACTGCCTGCTCCAATAAACGCCACTTTAAACGACATGCACATGTCCTCCCGTAATCCGAACCTTGCGGCTTCGGTTAATGACTTGCTTCATGGGTTCATTGTAGCAATGGAGCGATAGAGAGCGTTATCAAAATCATGACCTGTTCACAGGCAAGTTGTCAAAAATCCTAACTTATATATTCTTCTACAGCTGGCTGTAGCTGATGAGTTCAATACCTTGATCTCTCACATACTGTCGCAGTGCCGGATTCATCAATAAAGCGAGATCGTGCTCACGCTCTTCTACCAGTGATGAGATACTGCGCAGTTCCTCATCCGCATATCCTGGATGTCCAGCAATTTCAACGATACAATCGGTATCTTTATACTGTTCCAACACACCACGGAACCAGGCTTCCTGAAGAGAAGGCATAGCCGGATCACCACATAACATATCTGTAGATTGAATACCTGCATCCGCAAGCCTTCCCTCCAACTCGGGAGATAAGATATCATCTCTTCTCATGGGAACGTTATATTCCCGAGCCAGCTCTATGATTAACTCAAGCATTTGCGCATCTTTTACACTCACCCCATGATGGGTGTCCAGATGGTTCAACCTTAACCCGGAAGCCAGAAACTTCTCAATCTGTGCCTTCAGCTCAGCTCTGACCTCCCCGGGATTATAGGACGCAGGGATAAGTTCAGGTTTTCGATAGAAGCGACCTGATTCGTTGACGATACTCTGAACAGCTGAGGCTTCCAGCACAGGGGTCATGAACGTCAGGTTTAAATGCACGCCCATAGCTGTAATGCCCGCTTCAAGGGCCATGGCACTGCTTCGCTCAAAATGTACCGAATTCACCAGGGCTGAGGTATCTGTAATCAGACCTTGTTTCATCCCCAGAACGATACCTTCGCTGACTTTCATGGTGATCCCATAATCGTCTGCATTGACAATCAGCTTCATCTTGCTTCTCTCCTTTTCTGTTTACTATTAGGATCGAACAGATAACAGTTCCTCTTTTACAGCAACCGTACCTTCTGACAGCAGCGGTGTGATGACACGGAATTGATCGGAATTGGTTACCACAATCGGAGTTGTCAGTTTAAAGCCTTCGTTCTGGATACGATCCATATCAAACTCAATCAGCACCTCACCTTGATGGACCCGATCACCTTGCTGAACCTTCTGTGTAAAATACTGCCCTTTTAATCTCACCGTATCTATGCCGATATGCATGAGAATTTCAACCCCTTCATCCGAGGTGACTGCAATGGCATGTGCACTTTTCATCGTGACCGAAACGACGCCGTCCACCGGGGATACCAGCTGACCTTTGGACGGAATGATGGCTATGCCTTTGCCCATCGACTCCGAGGAAAAAACGACATCCTCCACGTCATGAAGCGGAATAACCGTACCTTCGAGCGGACTTGTAATCAAGCATTCCATCGCTGTATCCGTGTTGATGCCAGCTGCGTTTTGTTCCATTTTTCTCGTAGATGATTCAACATTCAATAACCGCTCACTTTCACCTTCCAATAACTGCTTATTTTCATCTTCAGCACCCTGATCCGTCTTCTTACTCTCATAACCAAACAGCACAACACATAAGGCTCCGCCAGCAATAGCCGTTAATACACCAATAATGTAGAACAGCATTGGACTCTGTGCCGGCAGTGTGAACACATTAAGGAAAAAATTGAATACAATCAGCTTCACGCCGAGATAACCCATCAGACCGCCGCCGATGGCTCCAGCCGCCACCAAATATATAAGTGTTTTACGATAACGCAGAATGATCCCATACAGAATAGGTTCAGTAACCCCGGACAGTATTGCAGAAAGGAAAGATGAACCACTTAAAGCCTTGAGGTCCTTATCCTTCGTTTTCAGGAATACCCCGAGACCGATTCCCATAGAAGCCGCTACCGATGTCCCTGCAAGAGGTGCAATGAGATCTCCCCCTGCACTCAGATTCCCCATAATAATAGGCACTGTCGCCCAGTGTAATCCAAGCAGCACAAGAAAGGACCAGGTTCCCCCCAGAATAATTCCGGCGATGACAGAGTTGCTGTTAATGAGGAAATTAACGATATCACCAATCCACTGGCCTACATATTGACCGAATGGACCAATCAGCATAGCTGTGAGCGGGACCATAATAACAAGGGAGAAGAATGGAACCGCGAATAGCTGTACATTTTTATGCATGATTTTTTTCAGAAACTTCTCCAGTACCGCATAGATGCTAACGGCGATGAACATCGGAAAGACCGATGAAGCGTAATTCATTAACGATACGGGAATCCCTAGAAAATGAGTTGTACTGCCTGCTGCTGTCAATGCTGTAAAATTCGGTTCCATTAACGCGGCTCCGATCGCTGCCGCCACATAAGAATTCACATTCAGAACTCTGGCAATCGTGATGCCGAGCAGGATGGGCAAGAAATAAAAGATGGAGTTGCCTGCCGCAGCCAATATGGCATATGTTCCACTATCTACAGCAATCCAGCCCGCTCTTTCGAGCACAATTAACAGCGCCTTGACCAGACCAGCTCCGGCAAATACCGGGATTAATGGCGTAAGACTTCCTGATATCAGGCCAAAGATGGCTGAACGGATGCTCTTCTTTTCTTGTTCAGAACCAGCAGCAGCCCCTGCTCCGTCGAATTCCCCTTCCGCAACGATATGTTTGTACACCTCGGAAACGTCATTGCCTACAACAACCTGAAATTGGCCGCCGCTTTCAACGACCTTCAGGATGCCCGCCGTGTTTTCCAACGTCTTGCTGTCGGCCTTCCGGTTATCGTTCAAGACAAATCTTAAACGGGTAGCGCAGTGAGTCAGCGATTGAATGTTCTCCCTTCCTCCAACGCGGTCTACAATGTTTTGAGCCAATTTGAGATGATCCATGTTGTTCCCCCCATACTGTTGTTATATCACTACAATTCACGTCTTACTCCATCATCATCTACGATGACAAAATAAAAACCTGAACTGAAGCTCGTCTACTGACCTTAGTCAATACACAAGCCTCAATTCAGGTTTCGCCTGCCGAACAGTCACAATCCCTTTATATAAAATTTGTATGAACACCGTTCATTCTTCCGCAAGATCATGCTCACGATTGGTGACCCGATGAATATGGATCATAAAATACACCATTTCTTCATTCGTTGTTTTCTTCTCGTAGTTAATCTCCAGATAGTTTCTAATCTTTCTCGCGCATGCATATGATTCGGGATACTTGTCCTTCACATGATCATATAACGAATCTCTTTCTTCCGGTATCAACTCATCATGCAAAATTCTGTACGCAAAATATCGCAAGTGTGTGAGGAAACGGCTGTAATTAATCGAGCTTTCGTCCAGTTTGATTCCGAAGTGATATTTGACGATGTTCGCCAGATCGTTAACAATCTTTGTCATCTGATAGGTTTGTTTCATATCCTGCCCGCGCTGCTGTGCATTGACAAAATGAAGGGCAATAGAGCCCGCTTCATCCTCTGGCAGCTTGATGCCTGTTTTCTGTTCAATAATGTGTAATGCATTCAGCGCAACCTCGTATTCGGCTGCATAGAATTTTTTGATCTCCCATAACAAAGCGTTCTTTACAATGATGCCTTCAGGAAACCTTCTGATTGCGAAGCTGATATGATCCGTTAGCGTGATGTAGATGTTGTCACTGAATTTAAGAGCAAGCTGTTGTTCGGCGTATTCAATAATTTCATTGGATAACTCCAGATGTTCGGTTGGGATCTCACCAATCAGACTCATCAATTTATCAGACGTCGCTTTTTCAACGACAAACTTTTTCTCCACTTGGGAAAAATCAATAACATCACTATTATGTTTGTTGTATCCGATCCCTTTTCCCATCACAATCATTTCGTTCCCGTTATCGTCCGTCAATAAAATTACGTTATTGTTAAAGATTTTCCTGATCTTCATCTCCATCACCCCCATCTCATCACTTGCCTGCATAAAAAAAACCTAAATTGAAGCAGCAACATGTACAACTCATGTCTACTACGAACAATTTAGGTATCGCCTGCCGAACAGTCACAATCCTCAATATATATGATATTAAACGCTACACAATTGTCAAATCCGTTGCTTTGAACAAAGGATATCATGAATACCCTTTCAATTCAACATTAAGTTTCTACCAGCCCATCAATCCGTTCCTTACCTTGAATCATCAGGGTAGTTCCACTGAGTGCGCTCTATGGAAGCCCGATATTGAACAGGTGTGCTGCCCGTATATTTTTTGAAAAGCATGTGAAAATATTGCCGGCTTCCTACGCCAACGTAGTCCGAAATTTCGGTGATCGGGATGTTGGTCTGCTGCAGCAGCATCTTGGCCTTCTCCATCCGCAGCATCGTTAGATACTCCGTGGGGGTCTGCCGGGTATAGTTACGGAAAATGCGGTGCAAATATCCCGGATGCAGATTAACTGCAACGGCCATGTCCTTCACCTGAATGCTGCGATCCATATTGTGATACATGAATTCAATCGTACGTTTCACATACAGCTCTGTATGATCCAGTGCACTCCGTTCCATCTCTCCTCGCAGTCTGGCGATCCGAACGAGCAATTGCATAAATAACGAGCGTACCAGCGTTCCTTGCTCCGGGGAGGTCAGATTTCTTGCCTCACGATGAATGGTGCGCTCTTCAGCGGGAATTACACCCATTCGAACAGCCTCACTCCCTGAAGCCTCTGAAGCCTCCCAACCTTGGGGTGGCTCTTGTCCTAGCTTGCGCTCCCTGCGCTCCTGTCTTTGCTCCATGAGACCGCGCTGGTCCAGCTCCAGCACCAGGCTTTTCATCGTGTGATACACATCTTCCGGGTCTGGCAGCACAAGATAAGGAGCGGCACAGGTAAGTAAGGTGTGCAGCTCTTCCTCTTCAAGCGCAAGCTGCCGGATAGAGGGCTGTCCGGGGGCCAGACGGACAAAACCAAATTCAACATTCAGCATTCGGCATGGCACGCCGTCCTGCACCAGCAGCCGATGAGGAACCCCTGCATCCAGCAGAATGAATTGTCCTTTTTTCAGCACAGCCTGTTCCGAGCTTCCGTCCTTCATCATCACATCCACCCGGCACATACCTGCCATGATGTACATAATCTCCGTGGAATCATGGGTGTGATAGGACATCTGGTAATTCTCCCACTGCTTGTAATAGTACGCAAAAAAACGCGGCCCACAATCCTCTGTTCTGAGCTGTTCCTGAAAAAGACTGCCCGTCCAGCAGCGAGCCGGATGCATCTCCATCCTGTACACCTCCCTATACCTGCTGTATGGAGTACAGCAGCCTTTATTTTGGAATAAACCTCAAGAGACTGACGTTAGATTTCAACGATTCGATGCTGCTCTCCATTCACGACAATGACCTGCGCATTCGTAATCGGAACAAGCGGCAGGGTGGACTCATATTCCGCAATGACTTGTGCCGCCGATTCAACAAACGGGAAGCAGCCCACATGCGGCACAGGATAAAAATCAACCGCATTCAGCCCCCGGTAATCGGACAACTCCGGAGCTGCAGCACAGTCATCCATAGCCTTCACATACGCAATATCCGGAGCCAAGATGATGGAGCCGGCCGACTCTCCGATATAAATTTTCCCCTCTTGAATATGGGACTGGATTAACAAATCTGCTCCGCTTCGACGAAGCTCCTGTAACAGAAAAAAGGTGTTGCCGCCCGATACATAGATCAGATCGCTCTGCTGCAGCTTGCCAGTCACTTCTTCCGGTGTTGCAGTTGATACGTCCAGATCCTCTACGATAAGTCCCCATTTCTCCAAAGCTTCTCTGCCCGCATGGACGTAAGCGTCATAGGACTCCGTGGCAGCAGCTGTAGGGATAAATGTAACTCTTCTGCCTGCGAGCTCCTCCTCCAGTGTATGTAACAAACTAGCTGTCTCCTCAAACGAAGCTGATAAAAACAATTTTTTCACGTTCTTCAACCTCCGGCCTTTTCGATTTCATGATATGATTTCATTATAACCCTTTGAAAACAGGATTCCATTATGCATTATCACAGCTTCTATGGAAGTGAAACCAAAAAATTGTGCATTCCCAAGACAATTCGTAAAGGAGAATCCATGGATGAGTACAACCTTTTATCTGGTCAGACACGGTATCAAAAAAAGTGATATCGGTGATGTGCCGCTTACCACGGAAGGCAGCCATCAAGCCCAATTAACTGCCCAATACTTTGCAAACGCTTCATATCCTGTGCATCGTATCGTGGCAAGTCCGCTCCGACGGGCACAAGAAACGGCCCAGGCCATCGCTTCCCTTACCCAAGCTGCTGTAACGGAGGATGCACGGCTGCGTGAGCGCGCCAATTGGGGCGATGATCCTGAGCAAACCTTTGAACAATTCGTAGCCTTGTGGGACCAATGTACAGCCGACCCCGAATTTATTCCGCATGTCGGTGATTCCGCCAAAAAAGCAGGCATGCGCCTCGCCTCTCTTCTGGCCGAATTAGCCGCGCAGGAGCCGGCCGGCAGTCACATCGTACTGGCTACGCATGGCGGGCTGATTACCGATTTTCTGGTGCAAACCTTCTCGGAGCAGGAGCTGAATGGCTGGCATCCCAATTTTCTGATTGAGCAGAAGCGTTTGATTCCCGAATGCTCCATCACCAAGCTGATTTATAAGGATGCACAATTTACGCTGGAGTCTTTTGCTTCAGCAGACCACTTGATGCAAGTGAACTGAGGATTAGTTTAGACTTAATTTTAGTGTTACATTAATCCGGATATAGGGAATGGTAAACTAAAAAAGAGCCATAATTTTATGGCTCCTTCCTGTATACGTATGCATTCTCAGAGATGGACACTTTTTAAACTTGTAAAAAATATGTTGCCGCAATAAATATAATCATGTTACATGGCATAACGTACACGGCCATTTTTTTAGCTTTTGTTTTTGTTTCATATTTCGCCTTGTTAAATAAAGATTCTATAAAAAAAGTGGATGAACAGGTTACCGCCGCAAGAAAAAAGTAAAGCACTACATTACTGGTGTAAAATTGAGTATAGGCCAGAGATAATATTAATACCAACAACAAAAAATTAGTTGAGATTACATAACGATCAAAAAAAATTTTCATCTTTTACTCTCCTTTATGGGCATAATAACGAACCCCCAACCCATATAGCTCCTGTAACAGCAGTAATTGCAAACAGCACTGGTGTAGTTGCGACACCTAAAATCAGCATTGCTGCATTCATTTGTATTCCATGGAACAAGCCAAGTAAACTCAGAGCAGTTGAACAAGCACTAAATGGTTGAACAGTCGGGCCATCTTTTTGTTTCTCTTTAATGAGACTATTTATTTGATCAATATCATTTCTTATCTTTTCATAGCTGGTATTTGGCGCTTTATTAAGTATATCTTCTTTTAGTTGAGACTCATTAACTAAGTAAAATACCCCTGTTGATGAATCAACTTTTAAATGTTCCATAATTAGGTTAGCAACAAATACCTCTTCTTTTGTCATACCATTTGCATCTAAAGTATTTTGATTTTGTGCATAGACACTGCCCACCACGCTAAAGAACATCACGGACACCAACATCATGATAGAGAACTTACTTTTTAAAATCCTCATACTTCAAACAGCTCCTTTATTTGATATGAATCAATTGTATGATTAGATTCCAAAAATGTAAAATATATATAAAAGATATAAATATTTATATTTTTTTTGGGATAAACTATGAAGTTAATCACCTACTGGAAACAAACAACGTCCTATGATCGGATTTATGTTAAAAGAAGAAATGATACATAAAGCTCTGGTGTTAACCGACGTAAAAGCACACAATATTTCCAGAGCTTTTGACATTTCACTTTTCACTTATCCCCTTTCCCTTTCCCCGGAGTGTAGTAATGAGGCAGTGTCACTTTCGACCAGTCGATATCAGATGCCATATAGAAGGATGGGTAAGATGGCTGGTTATACCCGCTATTCTGTCCGGCAATGCCTACGCGGTACATCGCATCATGCATCAGCGTATACAGCTTGCGGTTAGTTTTCTCCGTGCTCAGATAGATGCGGATGGCTGAGCTGTCCGCTGTACGAACCAGCATCTCTTCTCGCCAGTCTCCGAAGATATCTGCCACCAGCGATGGCGTGCCTTTCGTATGGTTATTCGTCAACGTGCCTGTCGCAGTCAGCAGCGTGCCGCGTTTCCAGTCCTTAATCGAAGGGGTGACATCGATAGAACCGTCTACAATCTGGGTTGTCATGTCGGCAGCCCAGCGAATGCTCATGTTGGTTCCGGGCGCCTGATCACTTATTTTTTCACCCTGTGCCGTCCATAATCCTACGGCCCATGTTTCCAGTCCGCGCCGGGTTGGATCAACATCTCCGATCATGCCGCGTCCCGTGTCTTTACCCGTGTATCCACCATAGATTACTTCGCCCGTCTTTGCATCACGCAGAGAGTATCCATACGGCGCCCAAGGTCCCCCCTCATGCACCATAAAAATCTCCAGCCCCGGGCGATCCGGGTCGATATCTGCAACATGCAGTGCATCGCCGTGCCCCAGACGGGCAATCGTTCCCGGTGCGGCACTCTGAGGTGGCATCACATCGGTGGAGCTATACAACACGCTTCCATCATGGTCGATCGTGGCCGAGCCGTAGATAATCTCGTGTTTGCCGTCACCGTCCACGTCCGCCACACTGAAATAGTGTGCACCTTGCGTTGTAATTGAACCGTACTGCGGGTCTGTGCCATCTACTCCGTGCGGCCCGTCATTAAACGGATTTTTCATCGGTGTCCAGCCGCTGTCTACCATCCATTCCTTCTGCAGCTTTTTGCCATCCCAGTTGTAGGCAACCAGAGTGGAGCGGGTATAATATCCCCTTGCAAAAATCGCAGACGGTTTCTTGCCATCCAGGTACGCAACCCCTGCCAGGAAACGGTCTACCCGATTCGCCGGCTCAATGCGTGCCATAGCATAATCGCCCCACATCAGGCCGTCATCATGACGTTCCGGCTCGTACGGGACCGTTTGCAGTTCTTTTCCCGACTTGCCTTCAAACACGGTAATGTATTCCGGGCCATCCACAATAAAACCTTCAAACTGCCGCAGCTCATTGCGAGCGCTCCGCTGCGGTGCGTACACATCCATAAAGTAGTCTGCCAGACTCTCCGCATCCTGCCGGGATAGAGGATAGTTATACCTTTTCTCGATGCCAAATGCCTCTTCCAGCGTTGCAGGCCAGTTGCCTTTGACAACCTCCTCATGCTTATGCCAGTTCCTGAACATATCCACAACATGATCATAGTACCCCTCAGCACTAAGGCGATAATCGTGCTCGTTGGTCACTCCTGCCTTGCGGTCTTCCTTCGGCAGTGTGATGTACTTCTGCGAGGTGGGTTTGCCCTTTTTGTTATATTTGATGATCTGTGTGCCCGGCGCGGTCTTGAACATCAGCTCGGCTTTGCCATCTCCGTCAAAATCATAAACCAGCATCTGGGTGTAATGCGCCCCCGAACGAATGTTAACCCCGAGGTCGATCCGGTACAGCAGTTGTCCGTCCAGCGTGTAACAGTCTACATAAGTGTTACCTGTGTAGCCTTTTTGCGATACGTCCTTGGCGTTGGAGGGGTCCCATTTAACGAAAAATTCATACTGTCCATCACCATCCACATCCCCTACGCTCATATCATTCGCTGAATAGGTGTATGCTTCACCCGCAGGTGTTACCCCATCAGCCGGCTTCTGCAAAGGAATATCCATGTACCCGTTTGCCCAAGGTTTGACGGATGTACTGCGTTTGCTTTCTTTGCCTTTGCTGTTGACCGCTGCAACTTCATAACGAGAAGCTGTCGTGCCTGTGCCGTCCACATAGTTCGTGCTATCTGTAACCGTAGCAATCTTCCTGCCATCCCGATAAACGTTAAAATCCGTGCCCGTCAGTCCCTTGTCGCTGTGACCCGTCGCCTCATCTCCAAGTAATCTCCAGCTCAGAAAAACACCTTCGGATGTCGATGCCGCTACCAGCCCGCGATCCAGCTTTTCGAGTTGAATGCCTTTCACCTGGCTGCCTCCTTTGTCTTTGGAAAATATCCCGGCCATGGCTTCCGTATTTTCATTTCCTTGGTTCTGCGAAGCCTGCACTCCGCTAATGCCAGCAGTCCCGCCCAAGATCAGGGCCAGACTGAGTGTAGATGAGAGCACCTTGGCCGCAAATGGTGAACATAAAGCCCCTATTCCTCCACGTCTGGATTGTACTCCTGAAGACGATCTTTGATGTACCGGTGCAGCTGTTTTTGAATTCATCTGCCTTCACGCTCCTTTGGACTCGATGTTTGCGCTTTCATAAATAAAGAACGTTTTTCCAGGCAGCACTGCCCGCTCCTTCATCCATTCTTTCAATGGATTCCAGTGCACGCATTGCTGCCCACCCGGTACTATTATAGACAGCTTCATCTTCTGACCATAGGCAAATATCCGTCTAAAATAATTAATTATCAGTGTATATCCAAGCGTAGAGTATCATCGGAATCATCCGGACTCACGAATAATCAGGGATGTTTTATACGTTTGCACAACCGGGTCAGACTGCAAACCTCCCAGCCTTTGAATCAGGCATTCCGTAACATCCCTGACCATATCCGGGATACGGTTAGGCAATGTGGTCAGTTCCGGATTGGTCATCCGACTTACAGGATGATCATCGAAACCGATCACAGACACCTGCTCCGGAATGGATACCCGATACTTCTGAGCTGCCTTCAATAAACCCGCCGCTACGTAGTCACTACCCGTTATGATTCCATCCGGCCATGCTGACGAGGCAAATAATTGTTCCCCCCACGCATACCCGTCCTCCATCGTGACCAATCCTGAATGGCACTGGGAGCTTGAGCAGGGTAGTCCTGCTTCTTGATGGGCCTGTTGAAACCCGCACCATCTTTTCTCCTGCAGCCGTGTCTCATGATCCATACCAAACAACAGTTGACGATGCCCTCTGGAGAGCAAATAGGCAGTCGCCTGGTACACTGCATCCTGCTCATCCAGGCGAAAGACATCCAGCAGTTCGCCTTCCATAGCTTCATTGCAGATAATGGCCACGCCTGGGCCTGTAAACTCTTTAATTTCTTTTTCGGTGTACTGTGAGTGAGCAATAATGACCGCATCCATCTCCCGGTGCAGCAAGCGGGCATATACTTCACGTTCAAGCGTTTGGGATGACTCGGTTTGATAGATGACAACCCGGTATCCTCTGGACCCCAAAGAACGACTTAACTCACTCACGAGCTGACTGAAATAGGGATGCTCCACATCCGGAACAAGCACGCCAATGTGACGGCTCGCCTGAAGGCGAAGCTGCACCCCATGTGTGTTCCGGATATATCCCAGCTTTCGGACAGCCTCCTTCACCTTTTCCCTGCTTTCATCGGAGACATGCGGATGATTGTTCAATACCCGGGATACGGTTGATTTGGACAGACCGCTTGCACGTGATATATCAATGATGGTTGGCAAAAAAAACACCTCGTCATAAAGAATTGACCTGGGAACGTTCCCAGCCTCTAAGATACAGGTAACTAACCTTAGGAGGTATGACACAGATGGAAACGATACACATCCCGGTTAAGACCCAATATCTGATATTGTTTGATTTTGATGAAACGTATTTCCCTCATGAATGTTTGCCGGAACAGCTGGAGAGCGTATACGAACTGGAACAATATTTGAAGACATTGACATTAAGCCATCAAATAAAGACAGCCTGGATTACCGGAAGCAGTATAAAGCAGATTCAGACTAAAATGAAAATGGCCGGCATGACACATCTCCCCCATTTTATTGCGAGCAATCTGGGTACAGATCTGTGGGAGCTCTCTTCAGATGGAACATGGACTGCAATTCCTTCCTGGCAGCAAAAGATTCAAAGCTCCGGATATTCCCGCGGAGAAGTCGAAAACCTGATCGCAGAACTGAAACAAATCTACAATATTGTTCTCCATGAACAAACACAATTTGGGCAATCCGGATATAAAATGAACTACTACTATTATGCAGAATCCACAGTCAAAACCCAATATGATCTGCCTGTAATTAAACATCTGGCTTCCCGTTCAGGAATCGGAAACAACATCAATCAATGCAATCCCAAAGCAGGCGACCCCGCGGGTGCCTATGATGTCGATTTTATCCCGGCAGGGACGGGAAAAAAAGCAGCGGTTCAATTCCTGATGCAGTATAATCAGGTCCCCCCCACTAATACACTTGCCTTTGGTGACAGCGGGAATGATATTGAAATGCTCCAGACGGCAGCTCACGGTTATCTTCTCCAGAATGCCACAGCCGAAGCAAAATCATGCCATAAATCCATCGCCCCTTATCCCTACGCTAAAGGAATTTTACATGTATGCAGACAGTTCTTTCAGGGGTAACAAATTCGCAGCCAGAAAACATAAAGTACCGCCGCTTTTCCAGAAGGAGAAGGTGGCGGTACTTTATGGTTAACAGCGGAATGTTTATCCTTGCTGCTCATCCTTGCTTAATGACCAAGCATTAACAACGATGGGTATATTACGGTTCAATTCCCCATACAAGGCTGCCACCTTGATAGAGCGTGACTTTGTCCCAATCCTGATAGGATGTTTTGGTAGGATCATAGGAGTAGTCATTGCTCTCGTCAAAGTTGGACCAGTCTGTTTTGTAGATGCGAAGCTGGATGTCGCCGGACTGCCCGCCAGCAGGAATGCTGCCCGCGCCGGAAGTAAAGCTCAGCTCCACATATCCGTCTCCAAAGGTACGAACGATGTTGGCCCCGCCAACAACGGCCCAGTCAATCGCAGAATCCAGTGCCGCTGTGCCTTCTTTGGAGAAATAATAACGAATTTTCAGATCACTGAGATTAACTGCGGTGCTGCCCAGGTTTTTGATGTTGAAGAAAGGTTTGATCTGGTTGTCCGTTGCATTGCTATCTCCTGCACGGTATTGCAGTACCAGATCACTTGTCGGAACAACGACACCTGCCGGGGTTGCAGACACAGCAGCCGAGTTGGCGCTTTGTCCAGCTGCGTTCACCGCACTCACCACATAATAATAGGTTGTACCATTTGTCAGGGAAGTATCGATATATGATGTTGCAGTCACATTCGAAGCAACATTCACAAACGGACCTGCTGCGCTCAGTGCACGTTTCACATTATAGCTGGTCGCACCGGCTGAAGCTGTCCACGACAGACTTACCTGTGCATTGCCAGGAGTTGCTGTTAATGCCGTAGGTGCTGCCGGAGCCGTTGCACCTGCTGCTGGTGTTGCCATAACAGCTGACGAATTCACACTTTCACCTGCTGCATTGCTGGCTGTCACGACATAATAATACGTTGTTCCGTTGATCAGACCCGTATTGGTGTAAGTTGTTCCGCTAACATTGGCTGCAACCGTCACAAATGGACCGCTGGCACTCAGTGCACGCTTCACACTATAACTTGTCGCACCGGATGAAGCTGCCCATGACAAGGTCACTTGAGCATTACCGGCAGCAGCTGTTACAGAAGCAGGTGCTGCCGGAGCTGTGTTTCCACCTGGAGGATTGCCTCCGCTGCTCTCAGGCAGTACAGGGAAGGAGTTTTTCACCAGCTGTACAAACTGATCATGGAACCAGTGTCCGGATACCGGTGCGTTAGGCATTGCACCTGTGAGCACGCCATCCTTCGTTGTATACGTTGGATCACACATCCGGTCGAAGCCTTTACCTTCATTGTTCGGAATTTCGGAGCTGGAGCCATCGGATTCACCAGGTGGTTTTACCCATACATAAGCATCCAGATGCGCAGGTCCTGGAGCTGCCTTCGGTGCTTCACCGATACCTGCTCCACTTGCGTTACACCAGTTGCCCCGGTGCTCCCGGCGATCGACACGACCGGAGTTCACATAATCATTGATGTTGTTGCCCGTAGCTGTGGAAGGACGATTCACCCCGCCCCATCCGTTACGGCTGGTATCAATGAGGAAACCGGTGCTGGCAGGCCATCCTGCCTGTACAAAATCAGCATACAGCGCAGCTGTAAAATCAGTTTCGTCAAAGTACGGATTCCATTCATAGAACTTGGCCGAGCGAATCGGCTGTCCGCCAATATTCAGGTCCGGGTTGGACAGGTTTGGCTCGGACAACGGTGTTGTATTGGCCGTATTTGTAATGAATCCATCTGCACTGCTCAGTCCACCCAACGTTCCGCCTACCACATCGGTATACAGTGCAACCGCACCTGAGCGGTTGTTATCCCATCCAAGCCAGCCGGAGTGACCGATATCCAGGTAGTTGTATACATTCGGAATGGCGTGCAGCTTGTCCAGTGCATACTTTATTCCAGCCTCATATATACCTGTTGAAGCGGCTTGACCACAAGCTGGTGTGCTGAGGTTGGTTACCAGGTTCGGCAGACTATCCGGTTCAATGATGGCGATAATCCGGATGTCCTGATATTTCGGATCGGCAAAAATATCGGCAATAACGTCAATATAATCCGTTTTATATGTCTGCAATGCGGCCTGTGTTAAAGGAAGCTCCCCGTTAGATGCGAGGGCGTGACAATCCCGGCCTGGCAAATTGTAAATAACGAAGGACGCCGTAATCGGTACGCCTGGCTTCTTCTGGGCAAGCACAGCATCAAGATGCTCTTCCACGCTCTTGCGGCCAGCGTTCTCGGCTCCGCCATAGATGGCAGCAATCCGGTCAATCCATACCGCTGTTGGATAGGATTTTACCGTCTCCATCTGTGCTTTCAGCTTGGCATCACTGGTAAGAGCAATGGAAGTATCCACAAGCGCAGAGTAATCCTCATTGAGGTAAGCCGTTGCACCGACAAAAGGATTATTCACATGCGCTTCAGCTGCCTGCGACACGCCTGGAGACATGCCCGGAAAGATTCCTGCTGCCAGCAAGGCAGCTGCCATCATTTGTTTTACACCTTTACGCAGCAACTTCTTGCCTTTCGATTTAGTCTTCAATGTTGTCTTCATAGTTCCACCTTTCCCTTATATAAGATTGAATTGGACTCGTGTCCGCTGTTCCTCTGTGTGTAAGCAGGATGCATGGCACAAAGAGCTTCAGACCTATGGGCGTCTCGTTCACCTCCATACGAAAAATAAAAATAAAGTGCAAAAGCCAAAATAAACAATCCGTCAAGGGTATCCAGTAGAATTGCTGTGTGAGTGTGTGGGGGTCAAAACATGAGAGTGCAAAGCCATAAGAGTACAACGTGGTGGGTGTGGGTGTAGCTGAATTCAAATTCCAAGGAGCCAGGAGTGAAGGGTCCAACCTAGTGAAGCGATGACTTGTGTCACTGTTACTTTCGATGTTACCGTAAGCGCTTACCAATATTACTTTGTTAAAAATCACCTCACGGTGATTCGACTACCTGCTCACCTCCTTTATAGTGTGATTATACGACATGTAAATATTACCTGTAAATTGAATTATATAAAATTAATTATATTTTTTTCCACATTTGAAGCAGGATTTTGACATAACCTGTTATAACAAAAAAAGCCCATTACGGCTGAAAACCACAATGAGCCTTATATCGTACAAGGAAAATTCCGAAAGATAGATTTCATACCATCTACTCTTACACCTTCATGCCATCCTCTCTTCTTCCTTTATGCGTCTCATTCTATGGAATAACCACGACATCGCCCGGCTTCAGGCCGCTCACAACCTCTGTTTTGTCACCTGACTCCATCCCTGTCTTCACGTTCACTTGCTCGGTATGCCCATTCCCTTTATCCAGTAACACATAAGGCTCGGGCTGATCACGCATAATGGCCAGGCTGGATACTGCCGTTACCTTGTCCTTGCGCATCGTTTCAATATCTCCTTCCAGACTGACACCGCCATACATCCGGGCATCCGGCTTCAGATCAATGACAACATCAAACTGCGAAGCCTGCTTCAGATCGGTATCCGAGCTTTTGCGGGCGAACTTCGATACCTTGCTCACCGTTCCCGTAAATTTCAGATCCTTCTGAGCACTCATCCGTACCTGCACGGGCATTCCCGCCCTGAGTCTGAACATCTCTTCTTCACCAACAATGGTTAGAAATTTCATTTTACCCGTATTGGTAATGGTTCCTATGAGCTGCCCTTCCGTAACGGCCCGGGTTTTGCTGTCTCCCTCATTCATCTGAAAAACCCCGGAGCTTGCTGCGTATACCACTGCTTTGCTCATCATGTCCTGTTTCTTGCGGATTTCTTTCTCCTTGAGCACCAGCGCCTTCTGACTCAGCTCGTTGGCCAGACGTTTGCTTTCCCGATCTGCAAAAGCCTTCTTGCGCTCCTCCTCCGTCACACCAAGCGTTTCGGTCATGCCAGCCTGATCAATGCTGATCTGATTCATCTCTACATCCAGCTTCGCTTTGTCCAGATCACTCTGCATCTGGTCCAATTCCGTCTGTAATGCAGACGTATCCAGCGTGAACAGAATATCCCCTTTTTTCACCTGATCACCGGTCTTGACATGCCACTGTTTGATGCTGGAAGCATACGGAGCGAACACATCCGCCTGCTCGGTATACACCGATTTGCCCTTAACGAGTATCGTTTGTGTCATCGTCTCCTGCGTCACATCAAATGTAATAGGAGGTGGAATCTCGATAGGAGCCTCTGGCTTGGGTTTGTACTTCTCATACGCCCAGTATCCTGCCCCCGCCATAAGTACAATCGTAATGATGATGCCGATCCATTTCTTCATGCTCTATATTCCCTTTCACTGATAAGTTTGACTCTGAAAAATAAACTGGTGACTCTGCTCGTCCCTTGACGTCACATGGATTTAATGACGCTCAGCGCGTTGGTTCGGGATGCACTTATCGCCGGATAGATCCCCGACACCACACCCACAAGCACCGCAAACACGATCCCGAGCGGCAGCGCCGACTGCTGAATGATTACTGTCATCGGTCCACCCGTCTGATCAGCCATCTGACTGGCAAGCAGGCGGTTCACCCCATCCAGAGCTGCATATGCAATACCTACACCCGCTACACCGCCCATCAGTCCCAGCATGGCAGCCTCCGCAATGAACATCTGGCGTATCTGCCACAGATTGGCGCCCAATACCTTCATGACTCCGATCTGCTTGCGCCGCTGATGGGTAGACATAATCATGGCTACAATGATGGACAACGAGGCCAGCACCATAATAAAACCGCCAATGCCTATCGCTGCTTTCTGATACATAGCCAGCTGACCAGCCATCGCTTCCTCCTGAAACAGATTGCTTTGCGTGTTTAGCGTCAGCTTTTGAATCTGCTCTTCCACCTGCGCTACATGACTTTTGTTATCCACCTTGACCAACGCTGAATTGAGACGTTGAAGAGCAGAGCCGTCAGCCTGCTGTAGTCCCAGCTCATCCTGTAAAGCACGCGCCGTATCCAGCGGTATGTACACCTTTTTGTCGCCTTGCGCGCTCATATCATCCATAGCTGAAGGCTTTATCAGCTCACCCGATACACGGATCGATCCGCTCATTTTGGTCTTGCTTGCATTGGAGAAATCCTGATAACGGAATACAACACGCTGCTGCATCAGCTGATCCTGCTTGCCCATCATCTCGTTGTATTGCTGCAGGAGATCATTGTTATAGGGATCGGCATTCAGCTGATCAAATAGCTTCTGGGTCACCTTTTGATCTATAAATCCATAAGTCGCTCCGTAGTTCACCACAGCTATCCGTCCATTCCCTGCTCCATTCCCTTGCGCATAGCGGAATCCGAACCCATGTAACGTCTGCATCTCGGTTCCGATCACTTCCACATAGGTGCTACGACCATCGGGAAGCACCATATCGAGCATATCCAGCTTCAACATGGGAGCAACAGCAACGACATGTGGAAGGCGCTGAATAATCCGGATTTTCTCCATCGTTAGCGCGCCGCGCTCGAACTTGGTCTGACCGCCTCCGCTGCCATTTCCCGTTTTGATTCCCTCATTCGGGCTGATCGTAATTTCATCCATTTTATAGTTTGCGTTCAGCGTGTTTTCGCTGTATGTCTGAACCGACTGCCCTACACTAAGTGCAATAATCATCGCTGCTGATCCGATCGACAGACCGATCATACACAGCAATGTAACCATTTTACGGCGAATGATCTGTCCCCAGGCCATGCGCACGACATCCCGTATTTTCACTGTTCCTCTCCTTCTGCTCTGTCTTATACGCTCTGAGCCTGCTGCTCGACCAGCTTTCCCTGCTGCAGGGTCAGCACAACCTGCATCTGCTCCGCAACCTCCGCTTCGTGGGTCACGATGACAAACGTGGTCTTCATCTCCCGGTTCAGCTGCTGCAAAATAGCGATAATCTCTTCCTCTGTTTCTGTATCCAGATTGCCTGTCGGTTCATCCGCGAAGATCACCGAAGGCTCGGTGATGAGCGAGCGTGCGATGCTGACCCGCTGCTGCTGGCCGCCAGACAGCTGGGAAGGAAACAGCCCCGCCTTCTCGCCCAGTCCAACCTGCTCCAGAAGGCGAAGTGCCTTTTCTTTACGTTTGGACGGTCTGACCCCCATAAACACCAAGGGCAGCTCAACATTTTCCCGGATCGTCAGATTGGATAACAGCTCGTAGGATTGAAAAATAAAGCCAATATGACTGCGCCGAAACTCGGCCAGACGATTCTCGCTGAAACGTACGATATCCTGTCCGGCAATCCAGATCTTCCCTTCGGTTGGCTTCATTAAGCCTGCCATCAGATTTAACAGCGTTGATTTACCCGAACCTGAGCTGCCCAGCAAGGCAACCATCTGGCCTTCCTGAATCGTCAGGTTAATATCTTGCAATACAGGAACCACCCCTTGTGCATTGCGGAAGGCATGGGATACATGTTCTACATGAAGCATTCGTGCTTGTCTTCCTTTCTATTTTCCTGATTATGTATATCCATGTAACATTCTCTTCATTATAGTGTGCAGATGTAACATGGCTGGACGAAGTTGTATCCAACTTGTAACAAGTCGGCACAAAAAAGCCCTGCAGCCAAACGCATAACGCTTGACTGCAGGGCCTCTATTTTATTCGAATAGCTTGTATTATCCACTGATCTGTAGTTTCCATGCAGCAGTGATCCTGGAACCACCCTACCATGCTCTGAAGCTAAAACGATACAACTCGCTCTTTTTGGTGGAGCTGCTTACAAAAAACAGCTCTTCCTCCAACCACTTCAGCTTGATAAAATTGTCGATATTGCGGTATAACACCGTATCAGACGCCAGACTTTGATCATTCAGGAAAGCGATATGCAGCTCGTTCTTCTGGTTCTCCGTCGTATTCACGTAAGCAATCCGCGATTCATCTGCGCTCAGATCAAAATTCCAGAACGCTCCCTCAGCCAGTAAATTCAGCTTGTTTTCTTTCGCTTGATAACGGTACAGTCCCTGAACCTTGTCCACTTCTCCCAGAAAGACCATATCTCCATTCTTTAGCACCCTATACTGCTGTATCCCCTTGGCTCGCACATAAAGTGACACTTCCGGGTTCTTCTCCAATGAGACACGGTACACGGCATAATCATTTTCATGCATGACCAGCACGTAAGCCTGTTTCAGATTCTGACTAATTTCAAAAGCGTCAATCACAATGTAAGTATAACCTGATTTTCCCTCAGGTGTTTCAACACCCACTTTATTCAGCATTGCTTTGTCCGTGAAGAGAAGCTGCTCCTTCCCGGTTTTCAGATTGGTTTCAATAAACCCTCGTTCATCATGGCTGATCGATATATTATTGCCAACAAACCGTCGATAGAATGAGTTCTCTTTGCCCAGCTTGGTCCGCTCACCACTCGTCATGTCGTACACAAAGGTTGTGGGCTGTACCTGCCCTGAACGATACTGTGAATACATCAGCTTCGTTCGATCGGCGTTGAATACAACGCCATAATCGGTATTGCCCGCGATATCCTTCACCTGATTATCATTCAGATGCAGAAGTAATAATCGAAGTCCCGAATATGAGCGCTCCGGGCTGTTGACGACAATCGAATTCCGATCCTTGATATCAAAATCATAGATGGCAAAGTCATTCGGAATTTTAGTCGCCGACTCGATCTGGATTGTGCTGCTTGCTGGCGGAGCCAGCTGACTGTTGAATTGCTTGTCAGGCAAAATCACGGTGCGCGGTTTAAGCTGACCGATGCTGAACAGACTGCCGATTCCGAATATCCCGCCAACAAAGGCGATAAGCAGCCCCGAAAGCATCAGCTTGTCGCGATGTTGACGCCAAAAGCCGGTACGTTTCATGTATTTCTTTCCCCCGGCAGACGGATATGGACTTGAGTTCCTTCGCGCATGATACTTTTCATATCTACAGTTCCTCCATGACGCTCCACGATGTTTTTCACAATCGACAGTCCCAGACCTGCACTGCCCTTCTCTATTCGATTAACACCCTTCTCTTGATAAAAAGGTTCAAATACATAATTCAGCGCTTCCGCACTGATTCCCTCTCCCTGATCCCGGATCATAATTGCGATGGACTCCTGTTCACGGCTGGACTGCACCTCAATAATCGAATTCACATCACTGTACTTGACCGAGTTATCCAGCACGTTCAGGAAGACCTCCTTCAGCTTGTCCCGGTCCCCCTGCACATACAGCTCTTCCTCAAGCTCATAATGGATGCCGATATTGTACTTGCCTGCCTTGATCGACATGTCCTCACACGCTTCCCGAATAATCTCGGATACATCCACCCGTGCGAAGCGATAGTTCTCAATGACTGCCGAGGATACCGAAACCTCCAGAATATCCGCAACCATCGTGTTGAGACGGCGGGTTTCCTTAATGATATAATTCATGCCTTTGTCGAAAAAGTCCCTGTCCGTAAAGCCGTTATCCCGCAAAATCTGTGCATAGCCCAGAATGGTCGTCAATGGTGTTTTTAATTCATGCGTCACATTGTCAAAAAAAACCTTGCTGCGTGCCTGGACTTGCTTCACTTCGTCCCGTTCTCGCTCAATGACATCAATCTGCTCCCGTACCCGGTCAATCATGACCGTAAAGCTCGCAGCCAGCTCCCCGATCTCGTCCTTCGTGGCGATCTGAATATCGGCATTCAGACTGCCTTGGGCCACTTCAGCAGAACGTTTCGTGAGCACGCGGATTGGCTGAGTAATTTTCCGGGAAATAAAGATCGAGGCAATAAAAACAAACACAAATATAGCTGCTGCGAACAGCTTGATCGTATCCTGAAAACGCAAATTGCGCCGATACAGGTCGGTATAATCCTTCTCAAGCTGCACAATGCCCACCAGCTGCTGGTCACTCTGAATTGGAAACGATAGGCTCGCCATGACTCGCCCTTGATCCACCATCGTTGTATATGCAATCCGGGATTGCATGGCTTCTCTGAGATCGGGTAAAGCCGTCTGCTTCGCCAGCTTGCTTTCACTCGTGCTGGAGCCGTACTTTGAAGCATCTGGACGATAGAGAGTGATTTCACCGCCAACCGCCGAGCCGATCTGCTCCTCCAGCTCCCGGCTGCCAGCCTCCAGCGAGCCTTTGCTGATGCGTTTGTTATGGATGAGAAAATATTGATTCAGAGCGATATCCAGATTTTTTTTGGACTGCACCATATCCTCGCGCACTTCACGGTACATATTCTCCTGGGCAACCTTGTTAGACAGAATCAGCAGGGCCGAGAAGCCAATAAACACGATTACCGAGAACAGCACGACCATTTTGAACTGGATCGTCCATTTCATGTCTGCACCTGAATATTCAGCTTGTAGCCTACGCCAAACACCGTTTCTATCATCGATATGCCCTGGTCGCCGCTATCCAGCTTTTTGCGAATGCGCTGCACGTGGATGTCCACGGTCCGGGTATCCCCTGCAAAATCAAATCCCCACACCTTGTCCAGCAGCTCCGAACGTGTATGTACCTTGCGATGGTGGTTCACGAGGAAAAGCAACAGATCATACTCCTTGTTGGTGAGTCCTGCCCGTTCGCCATCCTTCCATACCTCGCGCTCATCCTTGCGTATTTCGATATGTTTGCCCAGTCTGACCACCTCATAAGACTGGTTCTCCAGCGTTTCACTGATCAGGTCGATCCGGCGGAAAATCGCACGTATGCGCGCAACCACCTCGCGGATGTCAAAAGGCTTGGTAATATAATCGTCAGCACCCAGCTCCATGCCAAGCACCTTGTCCAGCATATCCGACTTCGCCGTAATCATGATGACGGGAATTTTGGAATTCACAGACAGCTGTCTGCACACATCAAATCCGCTCATGTCCGGCAGCATCAAATCCAGCAGAATCAGATCGGGCTTGAACTCCCGCAGCAGATTCAATCCTTCCCTGCCCGAAGCCGCCTCCTTGATCTCAAAGCCTTCCTTACGGAGTGAATAGGACAAAATATCTCGAATGGATTCTTCATCCTCGATAATTAATATCTCTTTTGGTCTCATAATACATTCGTAATCTCCCTGCTCTATGAATTTCATCTGCCTATATTTTGTATCCCAAGGTGTCTGCTTGAACAGAGGAAATCAAGAAATGTTACAACTCCGATACAACTCTGAACCTTTTGGAAACAACCTCCCGCTATACTGGCATTAACGAACATCAAACCGACCGGAATCAAGGCTTGATCCATGTCCAAGGGGGATTCACATCTTATGAACCACTCACAGATCAATGATGCTTATATCAACTATAAATCAGAAATCACCAGGTATCTATCTCAAATCCTGAAACAACCACAGGACGCAGAGGACTTGACACAGGAATGCTTTATTCGCCTGATGAACGTGGCTTCACCTGTGCCTGACGATCGAATTCTATATTATCTGAAACGCATAGCACGCAACCTGGCTATGGACAGCTTTCGCAGACGTACCCGCACCCTGCGGCGTGACAGCCGGCTTGAAATCCCTACATATCATGTGGATACACATCAGATGGAGATTAACGAAGGGGTTGACGAGATTGTCTCCCATATTAACAACACCGAGCATCGCAAAATTCTGGAGCTGCGCCTGATCCACGGATATTCGATCAAAGAAACCGCAGAGATTGTCAATCGCAGTGAGGGCATGATCAAATCGTCCGTCTTTCATGCCGTCAATCGCATTCGTGCCAAAGTCATCTCGTAGAGATGGCTTTTTCTTTTATTTTCGCCGCCCCCTGCAGTCCCCTGTCACTCAATAATCCCAATTGCCTATTCACAAGACCAAATACCTAATTTTACAAAGTTAATTCTAAATTTTACATTTTGTTATGACTATGTCAGATTTTCATGTGGTAGAATATGGACGAACTTATGAATCAGCTAATATATGGGAGGGATTTGGTTGGGTAAATTGACACGTTTGCGGGGAGTCTGGTTAAAATCACTCCTGGCATTGTCTATGGCTTTGCCGCTTCAGGTCGGATTATGGAACGGAGATGCTGCGGTTCATGCGGAAGGACCGACAGATCCGGCTCCATTCATTCAAGCCAAGGTCGTTAATGAAAATGCTGGCAAAAAGGTTCTGTTTGACAACTCGCACGGACAGACAGCCGGCGCAGCAGATTGGGTCATTGATGGCGGCTTCTCCGATTTCGGGAACGCTTTGGCCAATGACGGTTATTATGTAAAGGAACTGCGCAAAACGACACCTTTTACCTATGATGATCTGAAAGATTATAACGTATTCGTTATTGCCGAACCTCAAATTCCGTTCAAAACGTCCGAACAGGCCGCTTTGAAACAATATGTGGAATCCGGCGGCAGTATCTTCTTTATTGGAGATCACTACAATGCCGACCGTAACAAAAACCGCTGGGATGGCTCCGAGGTCATCAACGGATACCGCCGCGGGGCATACGAAGACCCGGCCAAAGGTATGAGCACTGACGAACGCAGCTCCGAAGCGATGCAAAATATCACCAGCTCGGACTGGCTGTCCGATAACTTCGGTGTTCGATTCCGCTATAACGCCCTTGGTGACATCAATGCGAACATTATTGTGCCAGCGGATCAAGCCTTTGGCATCACCGAAGGTGTATCTGCTGTAGCCATGCATGCAGGCTCCACACTGGCCATCACAGACCCGGAGAAAGCGAAGGGCATCGTGTACCTGCCCAAAACCAACGCCAAATGGAATAACGCTGTAGACCAAGGCGTATACAATGGCGGCGGCATCGAAGAAGGTCCTTATGTGGCTGTATCCAAGCTGGGTGCGGGTAAAGCTGCCTTCATCGGAGATTCCTCCCCGGTGGAAGACGCCTCACCGAAATATTTGCGCGAAGAGACGGGCACACGTAAAACGACGTATGACGGCTTCAAAGAGGTCGATGATGCTGTGCTGCTCGTCAATACGGTAAACTGGCTCGCTACACAAGAAAACTACACTAAACTGTCCGAAGTAAGCGGCCTTACATTGGATACAGCGACAGCACTGCTGCCATTTGAGGAGCCTGCCGCTTCCACCGAGCCGCAAGCCGAGCCTTGGGCTGCACCTGCTGCCGGATACAAATGGTATGACCGCTCCACGTTCAAGCCAGGCTCTTATGGGGGTCCTGCATCGAGTGCGAACGCGGCATACAGCTTCGTGAAGCAGGATACGCTGCCTAACGCAGAAGACTTCCAGATTCGTGTCGTTGTTGAAAATATGGCCCCTAATACAACGGTTTCCGGTTATAGCGCCGGAATCTATCTGACTGGCGGGACACAGGTAGCCATGATTCAGAATGAAAATGGTACATGGCCTAGCTCATACGGATACAGCGCAGCGTTCAGCGTAACATCGGATAGCAAAGGTCGTGCGATCAAAGACTTGAATGTACGCATCAAGCCGGGAACAAACGGCAATGCCAGCCTGCGTCTGCGCCTAAACGGCAGCAACCTGATCACGAATGCTGTGAGCATTGCCAACGTGCCTGCACAGCCGCTGCCAGAGGAAGAAGGACCGATTCCGGCAGCGATTACGGTTGCTGAAGCACGTACTAAGGCAGTGGGCACAACGGTAACGGTGGAAGGTGTGGTCACAAGCAAGCCGGGTTTATTTGGCGGGCAAGCCTTCTATCTTCAGGATGACACCGCAGGAATCTATGTGTTCCAGAACACCAGCGGCTTCACTGTGGGCGACAAAGTGAAAGTGACTGCACCAACAACAATCTATAACAGTGAATTCGAGTTAACGGATGTGGTTGCGATTGAGAAAACCGGGACTGCTCCTGTCCCGGCTCCGGCTCTCGTTACCACGATCAGCGATGCCAATCAGGGGCAGCTTGTTCAATTGAAAAACGTGACGGTTCAGAACATCATTAGCGCCACGCCTGCCGGTTCATTTGAATTCGATGCGGTAGCCGAGGAAGGCACAAGCACGCATGTCCGCGTGGATACACGAACAGGTGTAAGTGAGACCAGCTTCCCTTATGCTGCTGGTGACAAGCTTGATATCACGGGCATTGCAGCGATTTTCAAAGACGTATATCAATTGAAGCCTAGAAGCCTCGATGATATTGCAGCTGCGGAAGAGCAAGGTGGAGGCGAAGGGCCTTCCACTCCAGCTGAAGGAGCACCGGGTAAACCGGTGCTTTCGTCCGATAACGGATATGCGAGCGGATTGTCCGATGGCTCCTACACCGTAAGCATGAATCTGTGGTGGGGCGAAAATGCCACTGAGTACAAGCTTTACGAGAACGGCGTGCTCGTGGATACGCAAAAATTAACGGCAGCTTCCCCATCTGCACAGTTTGCGAAAACAGCGATTACCGGCAAGGGGAACGGAACCTACACCTATGTTGCCGAGCTGATCAACGCCAAAGGGGCTACTCGCAGTGACGAGCTGACCGTTAAAATTGCGCATGCCGCTCCAGGTAAAGCCGTTCTGTCTCAGAACAACTGGGATGGCGATGGTGACTACACCGTAACGATGAACCTCTGGTGGGGCACCAATGGAACCGAGTATCGCCTGTATGAAAATGATGTATTGATCGACACGCAATCGTTGACTGCCGCTACGCCTTCTGCACAAATGGCAAAAACCGACCTGAGCGGTCGTGCCAACGGAACGTACACGTACCGTGCGGAGCTTGTGAATGCTGCAGGTGTGACCAGTACGGAAACGATTACGGTTCAGGTAAGCAAAGGAGCTTTGCCACTCGCGAGCTAGTTTAAAAGTAACGCAAGAATCAGAAGTAAACGTAGGATTAAAGGTAAACGCCAGGATAACGGAAGTAACAGCAGTAGTAAAAGAGCAGAATCAGCTGTGTAAACCAGGCACCCCTGGGACGCAAGCTGGAACGCGAGCTGCGACGCGAACTGGGACGCGAACTGCGACGCGAACTGCGACGCGAACTGCGACGCGAACTGGGACGCGAGCTGGGACGCGAACTGCGACGCGAACTGGGACGCGAACTGCGACACGAACTGCGACGCGAACTGCGACGCGAGCTGGGACGCGAGCTGGGACGCGAACTGCGACGCGAACTGGGACGCGAACTGCGACGCGAACTGGGACGCGAGCTGGGACGCGAACTGGGACGCGAACTGGGACGCAAACTGGGACGCAAACTGGGACGCAAACTGGGACGCAAACTGGGACGCAAACTGGGACGCAAACTG